>NZ_JARPZC010000008.1:0-107763 GCF_031927985.1 Enterococcus dongliensis | reverse complement strand
TCCTTTAAAATGATTCATCGTCATTCCTCCTGCTATCTTTTTCTATTATTCTACCTTATTTGATAGTAGATTTAAAACTTTGCAACAGAACCGTTGTTTTTCTAGCCTCGAAGCTTTTGCTTTGAGGCTTTTTTGTGCTCAATAAATATTTTATAAATAAACATACATAGAAAATATAAAAAAATATATAGAAATATTTAAAAATACTACTATATTTTGCTGAGTGAGTGTACTCAATAATCAAAAATGTTGTGTGTGTGAGAAATCTTTTTATTTTCTCTTGAGTTTTGAGAATGCTTCCTTTTTATACCGATAATAATATGATAAAATGGATAATGGTCTATAAATTTTAAAATAATTAATTAGGTGAAAATAAATGAAAAAAATCGAAATTCATGGCGGAAAGCCATTATCAGGTAATATTACTATCAGCGGCGCAAAAAATAGTGCTGTCGCATTGATCCCAGCGGCAATTATGGCAGATTCTCCCGTAACCTTAGAAGGAGTTCCAGATATTCAAGATGTCCACTCATTGATTGAGATATTAGAAATCATGGGTGCAAAAGTTTTTTTTGAAGATAATAAAATGGTGATCGACCCAACTAAGATCGTGTCAATCCCAATGCCGAATGGAAAAATCAATTCATTACGAGCTTCCTACTATTTTATGGGCGCTTTGTTAGGTAAATTTGGCGAGGCGGTTGTAGGATTGCCTGGCGGATGTTTTTTAGGTCCTCGACCAATCGACCTACATATCAAAGGATTTGAAAGTCTAGGTGCTGAAGTTACAAATGAGCATGGCGTGATTTATTTGCGAACAGATGAAGAGGGATTAAATGGGGATCGTATCTTCATGGATGTCGTGTCAATTGGGGCAACAATCAATGTGATGTTAGCTGCTGTAAAAGCCAAAGGAAAAACAATCATTGAAAACGCCGCAAAAGAACCAGAGATTATTGATGTGGCTACACTATTGAACAACATGGGCGCAAAAATCCGCGGAGCAGGTACCGATGAAATCCGAATCGAAGGAGTAGAAGAATTACACGGCTGTGTTCATTCTATTATTCCTGATCGGATTGAAGCAGGAACGTATTTAGCGTTAGCTGCTGCTATTGGTGAAGGTGTGACCGTCAATAATGTCATTTACGAACACATTGAAAGTTTCATCGCAAAATTAGAAGAAATCGGGGTCGAAATGAATATCTCAGAAGATAGTATTGAAGTGCTGCCTTCTAAGAAATTAAAAACAGTTGATGTTACGACATCTCCTTACCCTGGTTTTGCCACAGACTTGCAGCAACCATTGACTCCATTGCTATTAAAAGCACAAGGAACCTCAGAAATTATTGATACAATCTATTCAAAACGTGTAAATCATATTCCTGAATTGGTCCGCATGGGTGCAGATGCCCGAGTAGAAGGTAATCTGATTGTATTAAATGGCCCGAATCAATTACATGGCGCAGAAGTAGTCGCCTCTGATTTGCGGGCAGGAGCCTGTTTAGTTATTGCTGGATTGATGGCAGAAGGCAAAACAACGATTTTCAACGTGGAATATATTCTACGTGGGTATGATCATATTATTGAAAAACTGACAGCTTTAGGTGCAACTATTGAGATGATCGACGAGGAAGAGGCGGAATAATGAGCGATTATTTAACAATGGCGGAACTTGAAAACAAGACGCTAAAAGAAATCTACGCTTATGCAAAAGATTTCAAAATTCCTTATTATAGTCAGATGAATAAAAAAGAATTATCTTTGGCTGTGATTCGTGCACAGGCAGAAAAACAAGGATTTTTTTACATGGAAGGAATCTTAGATATCGTCGGACAAGACGGTTACGGATTTTTACGTCCCATCAACTATGGATCAAGCGCGGAAGATATTTATATTTCTTCCTCACAGATCCGTCGTTTTAGTCTGCGAAATGGGGACAAAGTGGCTGGGAAAGCTCGGCCACCCAAAGAATCTGAACGTTATTACGGCTTGATGCATGTAGAAAGTGTTAATGGCAAAGATCCTGAAGAAGCCAAAGAACGCCCCCATTTTCCAGCACTGACAGCACTTTATCCAAACAAACAATTAGTCTTAGAAACAACGCCTAATCGTTTGTCTACTCGAATGATTGATATCTTCTCACCGGTCGGATTTGGTCAACGTGGTTTAATCGTTGCACCGCCTAAAGCCGGGAAAACAACAATTCTAAAAGAAATTGCTAATGGCATTACTGACAATCATCCCGATGTTGAATTGATTGTTTTATTAATCGATGAACGCCCCGAAGAAGTAACAGATTTAGAACGCAGTGTTAAAGGGGATGTAGTTTATTCAACATTTGATCAACAGCCGCAAAATCATACCCGTGTGTCTGAATTAGTATTGGAACGTGCGATGCGCTTAGTTGAAGATAAACGGGATGTCGTCATTTTAATGGACAGCATCACACGTTTGGCACGTGCTTACAATTTAGTAGTTCCGCCAAGTGGCCGAACATTAAGTGGAGGGATCGATCCAGCGGCTCTTTACAAACCCAAAAAATTCTTTGGTGCAGCACGAAATATCGAAGAAGGTGGCAGTTTGACAATTTTAGCCACAGCATTAGTCGATACTGGCAGTCGAATGGATGATGTCATCTATGAAGAATTCAAAGGCACGGGGAACTTAGAGTTGCAATTATCTCGTGAACTATCCGAGCGCCGAGTCTTCCCAGCAATCGATATTAAAAAATCTGGTACCCGTAAAGAAGAACTGCTGATGACACCGTCACGACTTGAAGAGATTTGGAAGATCCGAAACAATATGATTGGAGACTCTTTAGAATACACGTCACAGTTTATAAACTTTTTAAAAAAATCCAAGACTAACGAAGAAGTTTTCAAAGCATTCAAAGATGTCTCTTTCGGTGGGAAAACTCCACGTAGAAATCAAAAAAGATAATTGCATTGTCGAATCATTCATGATAGTATATTCATGTTGCAAATTGCAAAAATAACTCTGAACCAGCAAATGATTCAGGGCAAAGGAGCGAAAAAACTATGAAACAAGGAATTCATCCAGAATATCATCCAGTAGTATTTATGGACTCAACTACAGGTTTCAAATTCTTGTCAGGTTCAACAAAAACTTCACAAGAAACAGTTGAATGGGAAGACGGAAATACTTACCCAGTAATCCGCGTCGAAGTAACTTCAGACTCTCATCCATTCTACACTGGCCGTCAAAAATTCACTCAAGCAGACGGACGTGTCGACCGTTTCAACAAAAAATACGGTCTCAAAGACGCAAATCCTGCGGAATAAGAAAAACATTGTTCAATCAACGTTTAGCAGACTATCTGATAGGGATAGTCTGCTTTTTAGTTTAGTTCATACTTTTATTTTTTTAGTCAAGGTTCCTTTGTTTTTAGTTGATGAATAATATTTACTTCTTTATAGTTCATTGATCATATCAATGATGATTTGATTTGGTTTTTCAGATTCAGGAATCATATATAGCATGAAGATATGAGGCATGTTTTTTTGTTGAATATATTTAACGGTGGAGTTTCTTTCAGCTAATAACTGAGTGTCAGGGTTGGTAATATCTCTTGTACCAGAAATAATCAGAACGTTTAAATCATTATAATTCCCATTGATTGGACTAATTAGGGGATTCGTAATTTCATGATTTCCTCTATATTGTTCACCAATTTCTTTCAAAGCTATTAGTGAAACAATTGTGTCTTGTTGAGCTACAGTATTTATGGCTTTATTTTTGAGTGAAAAGTCTACAAATGGTGACAATGAAATAATATTTTTAATCATTTTATCTTTATTATATGAAGACTGACTATATCCAAGTACTATATTTCCACCTGCAGAATCACCCATTAAAGTAACTGTATCGTAAAGGTCTTGGTATCTTAATATTGTGCTATTAACAAATTGCATAACATCATCCACATTGTGAGCTGGTGCTAATGGATAGTTTAAAACTAACAAATCTGTATCAGTTTCTTTAGTTATCATATCCAAGTAGTCCCAATGTAAACCTGATATTGGTAATACAAATCCACCACCAGCTAAGTAGACCAAAAGTTTCCTTGAATCCTTGCTAAATAGGTAATTCGGTATTCCTTTAATTTCAATGACTTCTTTTTTAAACCCTTTAAATTGTAAATTCTTAGGGGTAGATATTTTCTTTTGACGCTTTGCTACTTCTTTTTTTAAATTTTCCCCTGTTAATGTAAAAATCTTTTTGACGTTTAGTAATCTTGTTGCTAATAGAATAATTCTCAATTGAAAGCTCATGTACAGTTGTCCTTTCTGTAATACTTATAAATTTTTTATAACACTTGTCTTATCAGACATGTCGGGATAAAAATCAGATTATTCGCTTATTGATTGTATCATAGATTATATTTCTAGTGTGCTATTTACAATGAAGTGAGCTGATGCTAGTATTTAGTGGATATATTTTAGAAGAGTGCTATAATACTTTTCGAAATCTTATGTTTAAGCTATTTTTGGCTCATTGAACATCCTCAAAAATCAGTCTCAAAGACGCAAATACTGCGGAATAAGAAAAACATTGTTCAATCAACGTTTAGCAGATTTCTCGATTATGAGAGGTCTGTTTTTTTGTGTCTTGGGTTTATTTTTAACTAACGTAAACGAAACTTTTGATCTTTCTAGTTAAAGGATAGTTCTAATGGAGGATAAGGTTCAATATTTTTTATCTTTACACTTTCTTTATAGGTTTCAGATACTTTCTTTATAGAGTACATCTATACTTCCATTATTAGCAGAAATGAGGAATTAATATGACTTTTGAAAATGATATTGTCTTAAAAGCGACGAATGTGACAAAACTATATGGCCAGGCCAAGGCTCTCGATAATGTTTCACTAGAGATCAAACGAGGAATGATCTATGGACTCATTGGAGAAAATGGTGCAGGAAAATCTACTTTTATGCGTACAATCATGGGATTGATTTCAGTAGATAAAGGAGAAATCGAGCTTTTTCAATCCACCAATCTGCAAAAAGCTCGCCGCAGAATGGGGCAGTCGATAGAAACACCTGCTCTTTATCCAGAATTGTCAGCAAAGGATAATTTAAAAATTCAAGCAGCTAACGGTGGTGTTTCTGATAGAGAAGTGGACGATTTATTAAAATTGATGCGCCTTGAACATACTGGAAAGAAGAAGACAAAAAATTTTTCTTTGGGGATGAGGCAGCGTTTAGCAATAGCAAGTACGCTAATCACTAATCCAGAATTTTTGATTTTAGATGAACCAACAAACGGTATGGATCCTGCAGGTATTGTGGAGATGCGAGAGATTATTTTACGTTTGGTGAAAGAACGAGGGATGACGGTTTTACTTTCTAGCCATCTCTTAGATGAACTTTCACAGATTGCGACTCATTACGGAATCTTACACAAAGGACGTTTGATCAAGGAATTATCTAAAGAAGAACTCTCTCGAGAGTCAAGACAATTTGTCAAAATAGAAAGTCCAAACGTCGAGAAGGTCGTGCGTGTACTTGATCAGCTAGGTTATACAGATTATCATGTTCAGTCTAATCAAGTGGTTCAACTATTTGAAGGGATCAATCAGATTCCGCTACTAACACGCTCTTTGGTTGAAGCGGGTATTGAAGTAGAAGGAGTCCATGCGCAAGGACAAAAACTTGAAGATTATTTCTTGCAAATAACAGGAGGAGTGGCACATGTTTAATTTATTAACAGCAGAAAAACTTAAGATAATAAAGAGTCGAAAAATGTGGTTCGTGCTTGGATTAGTAATTTTTCTTGCAGTATATCTTCCAATAAATGATTATTCCATGCATATAAATTATGGAAAAATAATGAACTTACGGAGAGATACAGTGATCAATGGTGCGACTGCAATCATGATCGCTAAAAAAGCGAATGGATTTATTTTAGTGATTTTTGGGGCATTTGTTTCTCTTTATATTGGTGAAGAATTTCAATATGGAACTATTAGAAATGCACTTTCATTAGGAAGAAGCCGAACCAAGTATTATTTGAGTAAATTGGTGACTGCAGAAATTATCACGTTGTTTTTAACACTATTATTGACTATATTAGGTGTATCAATTTACACGTTGTGTTTTGGTTTTGGTCAAATTGAAGGCTTCTCCAATGTTTGGGAATTTTGGACGAAGGTCTTTTTTGCAGAACTGTTACTTACATTAGCAGCAACTGCTACTAGTGTTGCCTTGACTTTTATTGTTCGCAATACGTCACTTGCCTTGATTACTACTTTTGTCTACACGTTATTGGTCGCTTTTCTTCCAGGAATATTTAATCGTTATGAAAGTCTTAGTTTTCTTCCAGAGTGGTTTGTCCAAACTTGGCTTATTTATACGGATTTTGCTAGTTCAGGTATTTATGCTCAAATCCCTCAAATGATTGTAGTGAGTTTAGTGACGATTGTGGTATCATCGGCTATAGGAATGATGGTTTTTCAAAAATCTGATATCAAGTAGGAAGTTGGTGACGCCATGTCGCAGATTTTGATTGTTGAAGATGATACCGCAGTTCATGTCCTTTTAAAAGAGGTCTTGACTACTCATGGTTTTATAACTATAGATGCTTATTCAGGTACTGAAGGCAGACTTTTGCTGGATTCTCATGAGGTTGATCTTATTCTCCTTGACCTCATGTTGCCAGGTCTTTCAGGGGAAGATTTCGTAAATGAAATTCGTCAAAAATCTCAAGTTCCAATTATAGTTTTGACTGCTAAAGGTGATCAGATTGATAAAAATACGCTCTTAGCTGCCGGTGTGGATGATTATATGGTAAAACCCTTTGATATCAATGAACTTCTTTTACGCATAGCTATTCAGCTTCGTCATCAGTCGGTCCATTCACCAGCAAAAAGTGAATCCGTACTACATTATAAGGAAATCTTTTTAGAATTAGAAACACGAATTGTCACTGTTTCAGGAAATGAGATTCATTTAACGGGAAGAGAATTTTCTCTATTGGAATTGTTTTTGACCCATCCTCAAAAGGTTTTTTCTCGAGCGAATTTGTACGAAAGTGCTTGGGAAGATCCGTACTTTGAGAGTGATAAATCGGTCAACATGCACATTAGCAATCTGCGGAAAAAATTGTCGTCTGCCGGTGTGAATTACATTCAGACTATATGGGGAGTGGGATTTAAATTTGATTAACTGGCTATTAAGTGCCGTACTGATCTTATTATTAGTTTACGTGATTTTATTGAAACGAGAACTTCGCCGCTTGAAAACAACGATTACTACCTTGTCAGAAAGGCAAGCTTATGGCGGTCGTCTGTCATTGGAATTTCGCGAAAAAAATTTATTAGAAGTCGTGGATGTCTTGAATGTTTGGATAGATGAAGTGGAAAAAAAAGGACAGGTTTATCGGGAATCAGAAGAAAACATAAAGCTGACGATTGCTGGATTATCACACGATTTGCGAACCCCTTTGACTACGATAAAAGGTTATGTACAGCTGCTTCCTATTACAGAAGATCCGGTGAAAAGAGCACAATATATCACTATTATTGAACAAGCCATCGCTAGACTTTTAAGTATGACAGATCAATTTTACGATCTTACACGCATCGAAACTAAACAAAAAGAAATGGAACTTCGACCGATTTTGTTTTCAACAGAAGTGGAAGAAGTTCTATTTTCTTTTTATGAACAATTCCGTGAACGTGGGATAGAAATAGAATTTTTAGCAAACAGTGCTGACAGGACAGTTTTAGCAGATAGGATCATGCTGACACGAGTCATTCAAAATGTCGCACAAAATCTACTTCGATACGCAGAAGGTCACGTGACGGTTGCTTTTTTAGAAGCGTCAGATGCCGTCACTTTGCAAGTTATTAATCACGTGAAACCAGGTACTCAAGTACATATTGAAAAAGTTTTCCAACGATTTTACACTGAAAATACTAGTCGAAGCAATACCGAAGCTAGCGGATTAGGCCTATATTTGTCTAAGAAATTAGTAGAAGGAATGGGGGGCATGATGACCGCTCAGCTATCAGATGACAAATTCACACTTTTAATAAAATTAAAAAAAGGAATCTGACAATCATTTTAGGAATCGGAATAGTCATCATTGAGATTTTCTTACTCTATTTTATTTATAGAGTCTTGTCATTGTTATTTGATTAAGCTATAGTTTGGTAAAGAATTTGAGGTGAAAAAATGAAATCTATTTTATTGATTGGACAATCGAATATGGCGGGGCGAGGTTACATAAATGATGTTCCGGCTATCTACAATGAAAAGATAGAAATGTTACGCAATGGACGATGGCAGATGATGGCAGAGCCCATCCATTTTGATCGAGAAGTAGCTGGGATTGGTCCAGCAGCGTCATTTGCTGCAGCTTGGATGCAAGAACATCCAAATGAAAAACTTGGTTTGATTCCTTGTGCTGAAGGTGGTAGTTCTATTGATGAATGGGGTGCAGATCAATTGTTGACACGCCATGCATTGGCTGAAACGAAATTTGCCATGGAGTCTAGTGAATTGATTGGTATTTTGTGGCATCAAGGTGAAAATGATAGTCTGAATGGTCGTTATAAAAATTATGCAGAAAAGTTGAAGGCTGTTCTTGAGCATTTTCGTAGGGAACTTGATTTACCTAGGCTTCCTATTATCGTTGGTGAGTTGCCTGATTTTCTTGGGAAAAATGGATTTGGGTTAAGTGCGACAGAGTTTGCTGAAATCAATCATGAAATGGCAAAAGTAGTAACTAATCTAGCTGATTGTTACCTCGTCAGTGCTGAAAAACTTTCTGCAAATCCAGATGGGATCCATATTGATGCAAAATCTCAAAGACGATTTGGGATTCGTTACTATGAAGCGTTTGCGACAAAACGAGATGTACTTCATGCTTTGGGGAACGAAGATGAGCAGCTTAGTTTAATCTATGGACGAGAAACAAGTAAGAACGAAAAAATCTATTTATTGAGTCGAGATTTTGCACTTGGGAAAATTAGTTATCAAAAATTCATAGAAATGTTTACTGCAATCACAAGTTGATAAAATTCATGACTGAAATATTCTTAGTAAGAGCACTCTTATTTACAAAAGGTATGTTATACTTTTTGTAATGAACACTAGGGGTGCTTTTTAAGCTGAGATCATACCCATTGAACCTGAAACAGTTAGAACTGACGCAGGGAATGTGTGATGCTTTTTAATTTGTCCCCGGCTGCTTTTAGTGGTCGGGTTTTCTTGTATCATTTGTTTGACATCGCCCCTTTTAGTTTAGAGAAAAGATAAATATGGAGGACATATTTGAATAGAGCAGTGTAAAAACTACTATTATATAGGAGGAAAAACGATGTTTACTGAATTAGCCAGAAAAAAAGCGGCAAAGTATTGGGAGAAAAGTTTTGAACATCCTTTTGTCCAATCATTGGCAAGAGGTGATTTAGCACCGGAGATTTTCCGTTATTACTTATTGCAAGATCGTTATTATCTTGAGCATTTTAGCAAATTATATGGTTATATCGCAAAACAGACAATCGATAAAGAAGTCCAAGCTCATTTGCAGAAAAATGCAGAAAATTTAAAACAAGGTGAGTTAGCAATTCGAGAAGAGTTTTTCTCGAAATTAGCAATCAGTGAAGCAGAAATCCTGACGCCCCCCATTGCACCAACTGCATATCATTACGTTTCTCATATGTATCGTCAATTGATTGAGGGGACACCCAACACAGCTTTTGCAGGAATGCTGCCATGTGCGTGGCTTTATCAAGAAATCGGGGAGTGCTTGATTACTGTCGGTTCGCCAGACCCAGTATATCAGTGTTGGATCGAAACTTATGCGGGTGAAACAGCTGTCGAAGGGATCAAAAAGGAACGTGTGTTGTTAGATCGTTTATATGAGGAAAGTACAGAAAAAGAACAACAACAGATGATCGAAGCTTTTGTGATTAGTAGCAAGCTAGAATATGCTTTTTGGGAAATGGCAATGACTTTAGAAAAATGGTGAGTTTTTCATGATACATTCTGATTAAAGAGAAATGACGACTATTTTTTGGTATTTTTCTTATAATTCTCTTCATTTGCTTCAACAAATATTTTTAGTAATCTCAAGTGTGATAGAATACCAATTGTTACTAATTAGTAGAAGAAAGAGGAATCAAATGACACAATCAACTTCAGCTTATATTCACATTCCTTTTTGTGAACACATTTGTTACTACTGTGATTTCAATAAAGTTTTTATTGAAGGTCAGCCGGTAGATGAATATATAGAAGCATTATTGAAAGAAGTACGTCTTTCTTTGAGTAAAAACCCAGTAGAGAATATGGAAACTGTCTATGTGGGAGGAGGGACACCTACCTCTCTTAATGCAATGCAATTGGATCGATTGCTGAGCGGCTTGCGCGAGATCCTTCCTTATCATCAGGGAGAATTTACCGTCGAGGCCAATCCTGGTGATTTGTCAGCGGATAAATTGGACGTTTTGAAAAACTATGGTGTAAATCGTTTGTCGATGGGCGTGCAAACCTTTGATGATCGCTTGTTGAAAAAAATTGGACGCAAGCATACAGCTCAAGACGTATACGATACCATCCGTTTGTTAGAAGAAAAGGACTTTAACAACGTAACAATTGATTTGATCTACGCTTTACCAGGTCAGAGCTTAGAAAGTTTTCGTGATACCGTAGCACAAGCATTGGCGTTAGATCTACCTCATTATGCATTGTACTCACTAATTTTGGAAAATCAAACCATGTTTATGAATTGGGTCCGTCGTGGAAAAATGCAACTGCCTGAGCAGGAGATAGAAGCGCAGATGTATGCAGAGACAATCCAAGCGATGGAGCAGGCTGGAAGGAAACAATATGAGATCAGTAATTTTGCTAAACCAGGTTTTGAAAGTCAGCACAATCTTATCTACTGGAACAATCAAAATTATTTTGGTTTTGGTGCAGGAGCCAGCGGCTATCTTGGAAAGAAGCGCTATAAAAATCGTGGGCCGATCCAACATTATTTACGAGCATTGAAAGAGGATCAATTACCTATACTTGAAGAAGAACAATTATCTACAAAAGAACAGATTGAAGAAGAGATGTTCTTAGGCTTAAGAAAAATTTTAGGTGTTGAGAAAGCAGTTTTTCAAGCTCGTTTTGGTCAAAGTTTAACGAGTATCTATGGTGAGGTTATTGAAAAATTAAAACACCAAAAGTTGATAACAGAAACAGATTCTAGTATTTATTTAACCAAGACTGGTTTATTTCGGGGAAATGATGTTTTTGAACAATTTTTAATCAGCAAATAAAATTAGCACTTTCATGAAGAGAGTGCTAATTTTTTGTTTTTAATCCTTGACTTCTATAGAGAATGTGGTATATTAATAATCGAGTTAGCACTTAAAAAGAAAGAGTGCTAACTAAAGGATGAGAAGAATGTTAACTGAAAGACAAAAACTGATTCTCAGCTTGATCATCCAAGACTTTACTCACACAGGGCAACCAGTTGGATCAAAAAGTCTAATGGAAGAAGGCGTAAAAGCAAGTTCCGCGACTATTCGCAATGATATGAAAGCCTTAGAAGAATTAGGTTTGTTAGAAAAGACCCATTCCTCGTCTGGAAGAATTCCTTCAGCTTTAGGCTATCGTTATTATGTGGATCATTTATTAACGCCAACTAAGGTGAGCAGTCAGGAAATAAATCAGATTCGCAGCTCGTTGAAAAAAGATATTCATGAAATTGATGACATTATTCAGCAGTCTGCTAAAATGCTTTCTCAAGTTACAAGCTATACGGCGTTTTCACTCGGTCCTGAAATGAAAGATCGTACACTGACTGGATTTCGGATCGTTCCATTGAATGATCGACAAATTTTGGCGATCATTGTTACTGATAAAGGAAATGTTGAAAGCCAAGTATTCCATATCCCTGAAAATGTTGAGAGCCAAGATTTGGAAAAAATGGTTCGGATTATTAATGATCGCCTAGTAGGGCAACCGTTAGTGAGTGTTTATCAAAAATTAAGAACAGAGATTCCAATGATTTTACATCGCTATTTTCAGACGACTGAAGGAATTGGACATTTATTTGACATCATTTTGAATGATGCCTTTGAGGATAAAGTATTTGTAAGCGGACGAATGAATATTTTGAATTTCAACCCAGACCAAGATCTTAATCATGTCAAGTCGATGTACTCATTGATGCAAAATTCTGACGAGTTGACCCAGTTATTGTTGCCGTCAGATGATGCGATCCATGTTCGGATCGGTACGGAGTTGGGCAATGATTTGTTTGATCATTTAAGTATGATTCAAGCAAACTATGAAATTCGTGGGCACGGTCGAGGGACGATTGCGCTATTAGGTCCAACAGCAATGCCCTATTCGAAGATTTTTGGATTATTGGAAGTCTTTCAATACGAGTTGACAAATGCATTGGATGATTATTATCGTTCATTGGATTTATATCACTAGAAACGATTCCTAAAAAGAAAGGAAGTAGCATAGTGGCAGAAGAAAAAAAACAAGAAGTTGAAGAATTAACAGAAGTTGAGGCTGCAGAAGCACCAACAACTGAACACGACGAAGAAACAGAGGATATTGATATTCCGGAAGTTTCTGAAGTTGAGGAATTGACGAATAAATTCAACGAAATGGAAGACAAATTTTTGCGGGCTCGTGCTGAAATCGCGAATATGTCTAGTCGCAATAAAAATGAACGAGAACAATTGGTTCGCTATCGTTCACAAGATCTTGGGAAAAAATTATTACCAGCGATCGATAATTTAGAAAGAGCCTTAGCAACAGAAGTTACCGATGATCAAGGTGCCAGCCTGAAAAAAGGGGTAGAAATGGTCCTTGAAAGTCTAAACGTTGCTTTAAAAGAAGAAGGTATCACAGAAATCAAAGCTGAAGGGGAGACGTTTGATCCCAACTTGCATCAAGCAGTTCAAACTGTTCCTGCTGAAGCTGATGTGAAAGCTGAAACGATCGTCAACGTATTGCAAAAAGGGTATCAGTTACACGATCGTGTGTTACGCCCAGCAATGGTAATCGTAGCTCAATAAAAAAGTAAACTACTATAATTAATCATATAATAAAAAAGGAGATTTTTAACTATGAGTAAAATTATCGGGATTGACTTAGGAACAACTAACTCAGCAGTCGCTGTCTTAGAAGGCGGAGAAGCAAAAATCATTACTAACCCAGAAGGAAATCGTACAACACCATCTGTTGTATCATTTAAAAATGGAGAAATTCAAGTCGGTGAAGTAGCAAAACGTCAAGCAGTAACAAACCCTAACACGATTTCATCTATCAAACGTCATATGGGTGAAGCAGGATACAAGGTTGAAGCAGACGGAAAATCTTATACACCACAAGAAATTTCTGCAATGGTATTGCAATACATCAAAGGATTTGCTGAAGATTACTTAGGTGAAAAAGTTGAAAAAGCTGTTATCACAGTTCCAGCTTACTTCAATGATTCACAACGTCAAGCAACAAAAGATGCTGGTAAAATTGCTGGATTGGAAGTTGAACGGATTGTTAACGAACCAACTGCTGCGGCATTGGCATATGGTTTAGATAAAACAGATAGAGACGAAAAAATCTTAGTATTTGATCTTGGTGGTGGTACTTTTGACGTTTCAATTCTTGAATTAGGGGACGGCGTCTTTGACGTATTGTCTACTGCCGGAGATAACAACTTAGGTGGGGATGACTTTGATAACAAGATCATCGATTACTTAGTTGCTGACTTCAAACAAGCCAATGGCATTGATTTATCTAAAGATAAAATGGCAACGCAACGGTTGAAAGATGCTGCTGAAAAAGCGAAAAAAGATCTATCTGGTGTCAGCTCGACTCAAATCAGCTTACCATTTATTACTGCCGGAGATGCTGGTCCATTGCACTTAGAAACAACATTGTCTCGTGCTAAATTTGATGAAATCACAGCTGATTTAGTTGAACGTACAAAAACACCAGTCCGCCAAGCTTTAAAAGATGCAGGCCTGTCTCAATCTGATGTTGATGAAGTAATCTTAGTTGGTGGTTCTACTCGTATTCCTGCAGTGGTTGAAGCAGTGCGCAAGGAAACTGGTAAAGAACCAAATAAATCGGTTAATCCAGATGAAGTTGTCGCAATGGGAGCAGCAATCCAAGGCGGCGTTATCACAGGTGATGTAAAAGATGTTGTCTTACTTGACGTAACACCATTGTCACTAGGGATTGAAACTATGGGCGGCGTGTTCACAAAACTGATCGACCGTAACACAACGATCCCAACAAGCAAATCACAAGTATTCTCAACGGCTGCAGACAATCAACCAGCTGTAGACATCCATGTCTTACAAGGTGAACGTCCAATGGCTGCGGATAATAAAACATTAGGTCGTTTCCAATTGACGGATATTCCAGCTGCACCACGTGGAATCCCACAAATCGAAGTATCATTCGATATTGATAAAAATGGTATCGTAAATGTTTCAGCTAAAGATTTGGGAACACAAAAAGAACAAAAAATCACAATTAAATCTTCATCAGGTTTGTCAGATGATGAGATCGAACGTATGGTGAAAGATGCTGAAGCAAATGCGGATGCGGACAAAGCTCGTAAAGAAGAAGTAGATCTACGTAATGATGTTGATGCTTTACTATTCTCAGTGGATAAAACATTGAAAGAATTAGAAGGCAAAGTAGACGCAGAAGAAGTTAAGAAAGCAGAAGATGCTCGCGATGAATTGAAAGCAGCAGTTGAAGCAAACGATATCGAACAAATGAAAGAAAAACGCGATGCGTTGAATGAAATCGTTCAAAACTTAACAGTGAAACTTTACGAACAAGCAGCGCAACAACAAGCAGAAGCTGATCCAAACGCAGCTCAAGGCGGCGCGGATGATGTTGTGGATGCTGATTTTGAAGAAGTTAACGATGATGACAAATAATTGATTCGTTGATAAAGACCAAAGTCATCGCTTTGGTCTTTTTTCTTTAAGATGGGCAACTCCTTTAGAAAAACACGAAGAAGAGTATCGTATCGATTTTGAGTGTGATACAATACTAACGATTCTATGAAATTATGGAGGGAAGCCAATGGCTACAAAACGGGATTATTATGAAGTCCTTGGGGTACAAAAAGGGGCTTCGGATGATGAGATAAAAAAAGCATACCGCAAGCTTTCCAAAAAATACCATCCGGATATCAATAAAGAAGCCGATGCTGAAGAAAAATTTAAAGAAATTTCTGAAGCGTATGAAATCTTGAGTGATCCACAAAAACGTGCTGCTTACGATCAATATGGTCATGCAGGTACTGATCCGAATTTTGGTGCTGATGGAGCAGGTGGTTTCGGCGGCGCCGGTGGATTTGGCGGAGCAGGCGGTTTTGGATTTGAAGATATTTTTGAATCATTTTTCGGAGGCGGAGGTTCACGTCAAACTGACCCTAAAGCACCAAGACAAGGTGCAGATCTTCAATATTCAATCAACTTGGAATTTGAAGAAGCCATTTTTGGTGTGGAAAAAGATATTAAATACAACCGAGAAGAAACGTGTCATACTTGTAATGGAAATGGCGCAAAACCAGGCACACAACCGGAAGTTTGTCATAAATGTCATGGTTCAGGTTCGATCAATGTGGAACACCAAACACCGCTTGGCCGTGTGATGAGTCGTCAAACTTGTGACGTATGTCATGGTACAGGAAAAGAAATTAAGGATCCTTGTCCAACATGTCATGGTACAGGACATGAAAAACGTCCACATACTGTTAAGGTAAAAGTACCTGCTGGTGTAGAAGATGGACAACAAATGCGTTTGGCTGATCAAGGCGAGGCAGGAATTAATGGTGGACCATATGGAGATCTTTATGTCGTCTTTAAGGTAAAAGAGAGTGATATTTTTGATCGCGATGGTGCGGAGATTTATTACACCTTACCATTAAGTTTTGTTCAAGCGGCATTAGGTGATGAAATCAATGTGCCGACTGTCCATGGGGATGTACGCTTAAAAATACCTGCTGGTACACAAACGGGTGCGAAATTCAGACTTCGCGGCAAAGGTGCACCAAGACTTCGCGGTACTACAAACGGGGATCAACAAGTTACGGTGAAGATTATTACGCCGAAGAACTTAAATGAGAAGCAACGTGAGGCGTTACGTGCATTTGCAGAAGCTGGCGGGCAAACAGTCAGTGAGCAAAAAGAAGAAGGTTTTTTTGGTAAAATGAAAGATGCCTTTGGTGCAAAAAAATAAAGCAAAGCTCAGTCAATGTTAATTGGCTGAGCTTTTTTGATGAAAGTAGAAGGGATGGTAGTTATTAACTTAGATGATTTGATTGAGCTAGCAATTTATTATAGATACTTTGTAAATGGGAATTAAATGATTTATTGATTATTTTTTTATTACTGATTAAAGTATCTGTTATGAATTTATCAAATAATAATTCATAGTTTAATTGATAATCAATAATCCGTTCTTTTTTTCTTAATTCATGACGACAAACATGATCTTGTGAGAATCCTAAATTAAGCATTAAGGTTTGTGCGGCTGTTAGCTCTTCTTTAGATAGATTATCCGTCAAGGTTGAATCAATCATGATACCATCGGGTCTTGTTTGTGCGGTATGTAAATATGTTGTTTCAGAATTGAGCAAACAAACTTGTTTTTGCGCGCAGACAATAAATTGGGCAATCAAAGTTGTTGGAATTTGAATCAATGGAAGTCCACCAAGATATGTCGCTGATACAAAACCACTTAATTGACAGAGTGTTTCATTACCTAAACCGATGATTCCGTCTGTCTTAGTTATGTTCTCATTTTTCAAAAAAGTATGAATGAGCTTTGCTGTAGTTACAGTATAATAAGTTTCATCTAAAATAAGTGTATGAACATCAAATCCGATAATCGTTAAGTATTGGAGTACTTTTGAACCATGAATATCAAAACTTTTTTTATCACTAATTAAAACTATTTTTCTTTTTGTCCATAATGAAAATGTATAACTACCAATCGCTGCTAATCCATCCGACTTGATTGCAATTTCTGGTACAATATTCATAAAAATCCCTCCTATTTGTTGTTCATTTAGCCGCTAAAAAAGCTCATTATAGATTAGAAAATCTACAATGAGCTCGAGAAATAAATAAAAGCCACGATAGATTTTCATCTATGTGGCGAAAAAATCAGCATAAAATGCTTTAGCCATCATAGATACAAACGGAAAGGTCTGTATCCATGAAGCATGAATACAAACTTATCTAAAATAGCTAAAGTAATAATTATTTAGTTGTCTAGAGATCAATTGAGTCATAATAAACACTCCAAACTAATTAATTTTATTTTGATTTATTCTAGACGTATTTTTGGGGCGTGTCAAGCTAAAATAGCAACTTTAATAATGAAGTTGCTATTCTCTAAAGATAAAACGATGGAGGCCGTGATAGTTCTTTGTGTTTTGAACAGGGGCATTATCAGTGATCAATAGTGCAATCATGACATAGCCAATCCAGCTATCTCGAGAGTACAAGACGTATTCGGGAAACCACTTGTCCGCATATTTGTCTTTGTACTCTTTTAGACCGCCAAAGGAATAAAAACGTGAACCAAAATTATAAACTAGGTAAGCGATCCGTTCTTGCGTAAAGCTTTTACGGGAAGTCCCGACGTTAGCCAAAGGAGCCATACCTAAATCGAAATAGTCCAGCTCTAATTCATCACGCATATATTGGAATAAATTGATGAAAAGAAAATCCATTGTCCCGCTAGGAGCCTTTGTTGGACTAAAGCGCATCAAATCAATGGTTCCGATAGACTCAGAATAAGTAGGCATGAAGTTTGCAAAGGCAACGATTTCCGTCTCGTTTTTTATTATGGCAATGGACGCACGTTGCAGATAATCTTCTGAAAAGAAACCTAACGAAAATCCTTTCTCTTTGCGGCCATTGAGCCATTCATCCGAGATTATTTTTAAGGAGGCAAGTGTTTCAGCTGAGAACGGCGGATGGATGACATCAAATTGATGGCCGGCTTTAAGAATTTTATTGAAAGTAGCTCGTTGTCCCTTCATTTTTTTGCCGCTTAATGTAAAATCAGGCAGATGAACATGAGCTCGTTCGCCAAATTTTATGAAATCATAGCCAAATTCGTGGAGGATCATCACTATTTCTTCGCTGTTTTCATAAAATACTGGCAAATAATTATAACGATCGGCTTCATCGATTAAAGCTTCTATGGCAGGTTCAAAATCAGCTTTTTTACCAGAAGGATCCCCCATTACTAATAGTTTATTGTTAAAAGTTGCCATTTGAAAAAAGACAGTGTCTTCTTTGCCGTCATTGTAATAAAAAACCTTTTTATCCTTTAAAAAAACCAATTGACTGTCAGGGTTGCCGCCGAAGGATTGTAAAATATGTTGGACCCGCATTTCATCTAAAGGTTCACCGATTTCAATCCGTTTATTTTTAAAGAAATGAATTAATAACAAAATAATGAAGGCGACAAATAAAATTGCAACAAAGCCGACAATCCAGATTTGTTCGCTAGGAAATAAGAAAAAATCCGGGAGATGGTGTCGATGATGAATTTTTGGACTATTGTAAACGCCTATGATTATATATAAAATTCCTAAGCCGCCCATGATGAGCCCATCGATAGTCATCCATTCAGCAGAGTAAACAAGTTGTTCTCTAAACAATTCATTTTTAGAAAAAATAACAAATAATAATAATAGAGCAAGAAAGATTCCGGTTGAAATCCGAAAACCAGCCAGTAATGAATACACGAAGGTCAGTGTTACAAGAATAATTGTTGGAATGTACGCTCGTTTGACGCGTGCAGAAATCCCGCGACCAGTGACAATCAATAAAAAGCCTAGTAGAATTGCTGGGAAAACAACAATTACACGAGAACGAATAGGATTTAGCCTCTGTAAAAAAGATAATTGGCTGAAGGCTTCTGGAATCGTTGCAGATAAAACAAGCATGATCCCGGTAAAATAAAGAAAAAAGGTCTCCAATTTATGAGCCAATTCTTTTAGCAAGCTGATTGGGATCCCTTTATAGCGCAGGTTGATCGTTGTACCAAGATTTTTGAAAAAGAGGATCAGTCCGATGATAAAAGGAACTAAGTAATAAAATAATCGGAACAATAAAAGCCAGGCGACTACGGTCTCTTTTGGTGTTCCAAGAGCAGATAAACCAATAATCATCATTAAGTCAAAACTACCAAGCTCTCCGGGAATCATCGAAACTATCCCAATAACAGTCGCTGCAATAAATAACGGGATTACTTCCCAGATATCAACTGAGATACCCATTAAAATCCCTGTTGAAATAAAACTGATCAACACGCCGCTCCATTCAAGAAAGGACGTTCCAATCAGTTGCCAGCGCTGAGAACTTTTTAAATCGCCGAGATATTCTCCTTTACCAAAAAGACTTAAACAAAAAATCAGGGGAAAATACAAGCCGCCACCAATCAACCAGATCCAATATTGACGCAAATAGTGATTGGAATCATCAAACATGACAAGAAAAAAAGAGAGCAATGCGTAAATAGATAAACCCGACATCGTAAAGACCAAAATTTTTGATAGGGCACGGACCACTTTTTTACCAGCAATCTGTTTGCCATAAAATTCTGAACGCAGCCCTGCGCTGATGAAGCCGCCAAAACCTGCGATGTTATTTAGCGTGTTTACCAACCAACTTGTTTCAAAAATATATAGTTTTTTAGGTTTTTGTTCTAACAATGTATTCAATGTGAGATCATAACCAATCATCGGTATGACTGAGATTGATCCAATCAAAGCCATCAATAAGATGTTTCCAATCTTGATCTTGCTGAAAATAATTGCGAGCTGTTCAACTGAGATCGTTTTGGCAATAGTTGATAATTCGAATAAAACGATAATGATAACTGAGATTAAGAAAACTATTTTTAATTTGTTTAAATGTGCTTTAAACCATGTAATTGATTTCTCCACCAACTCACTCCTCGTTAATTAAAAATTGTAAGACTTCCTGATTGAAGCGTTTTGGGTTTCTGCGAGCGAACATATGCCCTTGTCCTGGGACGATTGCAAAACTTGCATTTGGGATAGACCGGGCGATATACATGGAATGTTTTGTTTTAATTGAATCGTGTTTTCCGACAATGACTAATGTGGGAGCGTCGATTTTAGCTAGATCATCTGTTGATAATCCAATATCACGAAAAAGGAGCCGTAAGATTGGTAAAAAGTTACGCATACCTGTATCAACAAATGCACCGACCCAGACGATTGCATACTGTACATAACTCAATAGATGCGGAATCAAACGGACACCGCTCGGAATAGTGTTGCCGGCATTTAAAATTAGATGATCCACTTTTTTAGAGTATAACCGTGCAAAGACCATAGCTAGATTTGCTCCATCGCTAAAACCTAAAAAATCAGCCTGTGCCAGTTTTTCTTGATCCATGATCGTAGCAAGATCTTCTGCCATTAGATGAAAACTAGTTTCTTTTTGCGTGTTTGTTGAACGACCATGCCCACGGCTATCCACGACATAAACGTTAAAATGTTTACTAAAGCTATTTAATTGTTTTGAAAAGTATTTTCCGCTACCACCATTCCCGTGGAGTAAGAAAAGTGCTGGACCTTGTCCATATTTTTCGTAATAAATTTCTGAACCGTCACTCATAAGAGCGGTCTTTTTTTCATTTTTCACAACATCACCTACCAATCATTAGTATAACGATTTTTTTGTATCTTGCACATTAATTTAATCATCCAATCAGCTAGAACAATCTGAATGATTAATTAAATATAAAGCTATCAATTAATGCTTTCAAAAGTTTAGTAGATTCTTGTAGTATGGGTAGAAGAAAAAAGAAGATAGTTGGGCAGATTTATGGCAAAAATAATTGGAAAATTCTTTAAAATAATAAGCGTACTAGCAATTCTTACGGTGCTTATAATCGGTATTCTTTTTGCAGTTCGCACCTATAAACATACAAAAACAGTCAATAGTTATCGTAGTGATGTTCAAACTTTGGCCAATCAAGCAGAGATTGGTGAATATACTGACGTCATTTTAGGAATCATGTATACAGAATCCAAAGGAAAAGGCACTGATTTGATGCAAAGTTCTGAAAGTGCTTATGGTAGTCGTGGGAAAATCAGCAGTCAACAAGAGAGCATAGAAAGTGGCGTCAAACATTTCGCTGAAAGTTATGAGCAAGCGAAGGCTGCAGGGTGTGATCTTGATACGGCAATCCAAGCGTATAATTTTGGAACCAAATATATTCAGTATGTCCAAAAAAATGGCGGGAAAAATAGTGTAGAGCTTGCTGAAAAGTACTCACGGGATGTTCTTTCGCCAGGGTATGGCAATGATCAACAATCGATGTATCGCTACATGCAAGTTCAATCAGTATTTTACAATGGCGGTTATTTATATCAAAATGGAGGAAACATGTTTTATGCAGAGATTGTTCAAATGAACAAACAACTCCTCATGTTATTTCAACGGTTCCAATAAATAGGAAATAATGAGCGGAAAGCTTGTAATAATAAAGAAATATGCTAAAATGATAACTGTATAAGTTTGTCTAAAAAAATCGCGCTGATTGAAGAATAAATTGGGGCGGTTTTTTACAGCTGTTATCATATTTTTAGAAATTGGGGTGAAGTTTTGGTACAAAGGATTCCCCAACAAGTGATTGATGAAGTTCGTGAAAAAACCAATATTGTGGAAGTGATCGGACAATACGTACAGTTAAAAAAATCCGGCAAGAATTATTTGGGACTCTGTCCGTTTCACGAAGAAAAAACACCATCGTTCTCAGTTGCTGAAGATAAACAGATTTTTCATTGTTTTGGTTGCGGCAAAGGCGGGAATGTCTATACTTTTTTACAAGAATTAGAAGGAATTAGTTTTCCTGAAGCAGTAAAAAAAGTAGCAGATATGGAACAGATTCCTCTTTCTATCGAGATTTCTAGTGAGCCGGTCAATCAGACAAGCGGTCAACAACAATTGATTGCGTTGCATGAACGAACACGAGATTTGTATCATCATTTATTGATGAATACAAAAGTAGGCGAAGAGGCGTTAGCTTATCTGCATGGTCGTGGATTGAGTGATGAATTGATCAGTGAATTTAAGCTGGGGTTTGCGCCTAGTCAACGAGATTTTTTAGTTCAAATCGCGCAGCAAGACAAGGTGACTGCTGAGTTGATGGAGCGCAGTGGGCTATTTATCCGCCGTGAAGATGGTAGTTTTAGTGATCGTTTTTATCAGCGTGTAATGTTTCCATTGAATGATTTTCGAGGGAAAACAATCGGCTTTTCGGGCCGATTATTAAAGACGAAGGATTTTCCTGGAAAGGATCAGCCTAAATATCTAAATTCACCAGAAACAGAGCTGTTTAATAAACGACAAGTCTTGTTTAATTTTGACAAAGCACGAAATGAGATTCGCAAACAAGGTGAAGCGATTTTGTTTGAAGGATTTATGGATGTGCTGGCCGCTTGGCAAGCTGACATCAAAATCGGCATAGCTTCGATGGGTACAAGTTTGACTGAACAGCAAATCGCAGCAATCGAACGGATTACTGGGCAAATTGTTATTGCCTATGATGGAGACGATCCCGGGCAAGCAGCAACAGACCGTGCATTAATGGTTTTAGCTGAACACAGCCGGTTGAATCTTACGACAGTTACCGTACCAGAAAAATTGGATCCAGATGAATATTTACGTAAATATGGTGTGACTGAATTGCAAAATTTATTGCAACATGGTCGTCAAACGCCCTTTGCGTTTAAGATGTCTTACCGAAAAAAAGGATTGAACTTAGAAAATGAAGCTGATCGGTTGAATTATTTGGAAGCCGTAATGCAAGACTTGGCCAAAGTCCAATCACTGGTAGAACAAGACTTGTATTTGGGTCAGTTGTCAAATGAGTTTCATTTAACCCGTGAAAGCTTAAAACAACAGTTGCAGATGATTCGGCAAACACTTCGAACAACACGCCGTCAACAACAACGATCGATTGAACCAATACCGGTTCAATCAGTCAAAAAAAGTTTGACTAAGGAAGAAAAAGCTGAACGAATGCTACTGTATCGCAGCATGAACGAAGCTTCCATCCGTGAACAATTGGTTCAAACAGAATTTCAATTTATTCACGATCAATATCAAGAATTGCTTCTTTACTTAGATAGTTATATGATGGTTCATGGAAATTTTGTTTTAGCAGACTTCCTGAACTATTTAAAAGAGAATGAGATGAAGCAACTTGCCATCGACATCTCTATGATATCCATGTCAGCAGATAGTAATGAACAAGAAATCTATGACTTGATGCGAGTGATTTCCCAGTCTGGCATTGCTGAAGAAATAAAACAACGACAAAAAGAGCAGCTTGAGGCCAGAAAAAGCGGAAATCAACAGCGAGAATTAGAATTGACTGTTCAGATTATCGAATTGACGAAACGCTTGAAACAAGCCTAGAAGTGAAAGGGGCATTTATTTTATGGCAGAGGTAAAAAACAAAAAAGAGTATGAAAAAGCTGTAGCGGTCTTCATTAAGGAGAAGAAACCACTCGGACAGGTAGTTTATGATGAACTGACTAACCGATTAGCGACTCCTTATGAATTAGGTGCAGAAGCGATGGATAAATTGATCCAAAAAGTTGAGGATGCTGGGATCAGTGTTGTCGATGAAAATGGGGATCCATCAAAAGCTAGTTTGAAACAAAATGAAGCAACTGCAAAAGCCGCACAAAAAGAAGATTTATCGGCCCCAACTGGTGTTAAGATCAATGACCCAGTTCGTATGTATTTAAAAGAAATCGGACGTGTGTCATTATTGACTGCAGAAGAAGAAGTCGAGTTGGCATTGTTGATTGAGCAAGGTGATCAAGAAGCAAAACAACGTTTGGCAGAAGCCAATTTACGTTTGGTCGTAAGTATCGCAAAACGTTACGTTGGCCGTGGAATGCAATTTCTTGATTTAATCCAAGAAGGAAACATGGGGCTGATGAAAGCCGTTGAAAAATTTGACTATCGTAAAGGATTCAAATTCTCAACTTATGCTACTTGGTGGATTCGTCAAGCTATCACCCGTGCCATCGCTGACCAAGCTCGGACAATTCGGATTCCAGTTCATATGGTAGAAACAATCAACAAATTGATTCGTGTTCAACGTCAATTATTGCAAGATCTTGGCCGGGAACCTACACCAGAAGAAATCGGTGCAGAAATGGATCTGCCAACAGAAAAAGTTCGTGAAATCTTGAAGATTGCACAAGAACCAGTGTCATTAGAAACACCAATCGGTGAAGAAGATGATTCTCATCTAGGTGATTTTATCGAAGATCAAGAAGCAACCAGTCCGGCTGAACATGCAGCATCAGAGATGTTGAAAGAACAATTAGAAGATGTTTTGGATACGTTGACTGACCGGGAAGAAAATGTTTTGCGTTTACGTTTTGGTTTAGACGATGGCAGAACACGGACTCTGGAAGAAGTTGGTCGGGTATTTGGTGTCACTCGTGAACGGATTCGTCAAATTGAAGCAAAAGCTTTGAGAAAATTACGCCATCCATCACGCTCAAAACAATTAAAAGACTTTTTAGAATAGAACTTAAAAACTCCTCGAGAAAATTCTCGAGGAGTTTTTTTATAAAGAGGTTTCTTTAAAATTCATAAAATGGCCATAAAAAGTTTTTTGTCCAAGCTAGATCCTTGCAAAGTAAGCGCTCAAATGAATTTATTATTTTTAATTAATTCACTTGAAAATTGCTTGGAACATCTTAGAACATATGATAGATTAAAGCATATGATTGAAAAAAGGAGCCGATTTCATTGCAAAAATGCCCTAACTGTGTTTATGAACCAGTCGAAGGATGCACGACTTGTCCGAAGTGTGGCTTTTCATTGCAGTTAACTGATCAATTAAATAATGAAGATGTTACTGATAAAAATGATACGATAGAATGGTCTAAACTGGCAGATATGCCAATTGAATCTGTCCAGCAAATGTTTAAAGATAATGAGGAAAAGATGAAAGAAGAAAAATCAAAGAAAGAAATCGAAGAAACGCCTGAATTGAATCCGATTTTAGCTCAGTATATTCGGGAGCATAAGGAAGGTTTAGAACAACCAGAAGAAGCTGAAGCAATTATGGAACCAACTGAGCCTAAAAGTGATAGTGAGCAGACTGAAAATAAGGTATTGGATAATGAACCTGCTTCTGAGAACGAGTCAAGCGAGAAGCGAAATCTTGAAGAACCTTCTTTAAGTGAAAAAGAACACGCTGCTGAATCCGATATTTCTGAAAAAACAGAGTCAATTGAAAATAAAGCAGCTGTTGAAGCTGAAGAGAGCGAACCAATAATCGAAGACGAAGTACCAGAAGAGTCTAAAGTATCAGAAGAGTCTAATGATGAACGTTCTCTGCCTGAAGAAAATTTTTCAGGAACCCCCCAAAAGAAAAGTCATAAAAAACTTTATATCACCTTAGCTGCAATTGCGGTTTTAGGTGTAGGTGGCGGTTATTATTTTCATGAAAAAGAAGTTGAAGCTCAGCGAATTGAGACTGTTAAAAAAGAAAATAAAGCCCTCGATGCTATTGAGGAAAATTTAGAAAGTTATTACATCGATGATCAGCAAACATTCCTTGCCGCAGATAAAGCAGCATTGAACACAAGTAAAATCGATGAAGAATTGTCACGGTACAAAAATAATAAACGTTACGATGAGTTGAAAAAAGCGTATGATGAATTAGTTGAGAAACAAAAAGCGGAGCATGCTGTCAATCAGTTATTCACTAATGCTGCGATCGATGGCGATAAAATCGTAGAAAAACCATTATTAAAGGTAGCTGCACCAGTTGAATTGACTAGTAATACAGGAGACGAGCCATTTGATCGCTTATTAAATCAAGCGATTGATCAGGCCAAAGGGCAGTATACTAAAATCGAAGCTGCTAAAAAGGCGACTGATAGTTTACTAAAAGATGGCAAAATTAATGATTCAGTGACGCGTGAGCAATACAACACTGCTAATAATGCAGTGAAAGCAGTCGCAAATCAAGCACTGATCCAAACACAAAAAGATGAATTGGTCAAAGTGGACCAATTATTGAAAGATAAAGAGAAAAAAGCAGCTGAAGAAAAGGCGGCAGCTGAAAAAGCAGCAGAAGCACAAAATAAACAGACCATCACCTCGGCAACGGATCAGGTAGGTGACACTAGCAGTGACGCGTATGCTTGGGCACCTGGCGTCAAGGAAAAAGTTATCCAAACCTGTATCTCACGTGGCTACATCGTAGAAGGTGGCTATAGTTTAGAACCGGTCAAAGTGGAGAATGGACAGGGCTATTACAATTTATACGCTACTTCCAATCGTGCTTCTCTGACAAAAGGTTATTCAGATTCAGATTTGCCGATGTATTTAGTTACGATCAACTGTAAAACTGGTTGGTTCAAGGGAAATGGCCCAAATTAAATAAAGACACAGCAGCTGGGAAGAATCGCCTTCCCAGCTTTGCCAATTTCTACGTAAAAAATAGGAGTTCAAGTCAAAAATCTGCTGATATATTTTTGTTTGTCGAAAGTATAGTCAATCAGCACTTAAATAGAAACATCAATAGGAGTTAGGAGAAAAATTATGAATGAATTATTAGGGCAAGTATTTACTGGATTGATCATCGATGAAAATGAAACAATGTATTTGGTCCAAAAAAATGGTGTGACTTTCCGCCTTGCAAAAAAAGAGAATGAAACCCATGAAATCGGTGAATCGGTGGAAGGTTTTGGATATGTGAATCAAAAGAAAGAAGCCATTTTTACAACAGAGATTCCACAAGTACGAATCGGACATTTTGCCTTTGGCGAGGTGACGGATGTTCGGCGTGATTTAGGTGTTTTTGTAAATATCGGTTTGCCTGATAAAGATATGGTTGTTTCATTAGACGAAATGCCTAGCATGAAAGAACTATGGCCGAAAAAAGGGGATCGTTTAATGATCAGCTTACGGGTAGACGAAAAAGATCGGATGTGGGGTGTTTTGGCTGATGAGGCAATTTTCCACTCACTCAGTCGAGCTGGGGATGCCGAGATGCAAAATGAAAATAAAAAAGGGACGATCTATCGATTAAAAGTTGCTGGCTCGTATTTAATCACAGAAGATTTCTATATAGGCTTCGTTCATCCTTCTGAACGTTATAAAGAACCACGATTAGGCGAAGTTGTTGAAGCTCGTGTTATCGGGATCCGTCCAGATGGGGTATTGAATATGTCATTAAAACCTCGTAGTTATGAAATGATCAATGATGATGCGGCAATGATCTTGACGATGTTGCAAAGAAAGGCAGATCACTCATTGCCTTATTGGGATAAGTCAGCTCCAGAAGAGATCAAAGAAGCTTTTGGGATTAGTAAAGGACAATTCAAACGAGCAATTGGTCATTTATTGAAAGAAAAAATGATTGAACAGAAAGAAAATGAAATTCGGTTAAAAAGCTAATTGAGAATATCCTTGCATAAATAAAAGTGATAAACTATAATAATTCTAAGTAAAGCGGTGAAAAACGAACTACTTATTTATAATTATTATAAAATAGATGGAGGAGAGTTCTCTTGAACGCAATCCTAGCCTTACAAAAAACGAAAAAGCAACTTCATGATTCTGGATTCAAGTTGACCCCTCAGCGTGAAGCAACGGTCCTTGTGTTACTGGAAAATGAAAAGGACCATTTATCAGCAGAAGAAATTTATTTTTTAGTCAAGAAAAAAAGCCCTGAGATTGGCTTAGCAACAGTTTATCGAACTTTGGAAATTTTAACTGAACTGCACATTGTCAATAAAATCAGTTTTGACGATGGGTTGGCGCGCTACGATCTACGAAAAGAAGGAGCAGAGCATTTTCATCATCATCTGCTTTGTCTTGAATGCGGCAATATTGAAGAAATTGAAGAAGATCTTTTAGGCGATGTGGAACGAGTAGTAGAGTCGCGTTATCATTTTTTGGTCAAAGATCATCGATTGACTTTTCATGGTATTTGTCAAAATTGCCAAGAGAAGAAGGCATAAAGCTTCTTGAAAAAATTGGATTAAGTTATAATTAATTTATGTAGTCCCTTGTAAAGATACGTGCTATCATATCAAGGGACTTTTTGTTATGATAAAGCGAAAGCGGTGAAAATATGGATGAACAGATAACGGAATATTTGCATTATTTATCGATCGAACGTGGCCTTTCAGAGAATACTCGAATCAGCTATCAAAGAGATTTGGAGCAATACTTGTCATTTTTAACTGAGCAAAAGGTGACTAGTTGGCAAGCTGTCGATCGGTATATTGTTGTGGCCTTTTTGGCTCATTTGACTGAGTCTGGCAAAGCCTCCACAACAATTACGCGAATGATTTCTAGCTTACGTCGTTTCCATCAATTTTTGCGCCAAGAACGCTACACAGATCATGACCCTATGCAACATATCGACAGTCCTAAAAAAGCCCAAAGATTGCCTCAAACACTTTCTTTAGCTGAAGTGGAGCGGCTGATCGCTACGCCTGATACGACTACTGATTTAGGAATTCGCGATCGCGCTATTTTAGAAGTAATGTATGCGACGGGTTTGCGTGTCAGTGAATTGATTGGGTTAAAACTTGGGGACATCCACTTAGAGATGGGATTATTACAAACAGTTGGTAAAGGGGATAAAGAACGAATCGTTCCGCTAGGTGACTATGCGATTCATTGGCTGGAACGTTATTTAGCTGAGGTTCGTCCGTTATTAACTAAAAAAACACCAAATGAACCTTTTCTGTTTGTGAATAATCACGGACATGGCATGAGTCGTCAAGGAATTTGGAAAAATTTGAAACAATATGTTATAAAAGCAGAAATTATGAAAGATGTGACTCCCCACACATTACGTCATAGTTTTGCGACACATCTATTAGAAAATGGGGCGGATTTACGAACGGTACAAGAACTTTTAGGTCATGCGGATATATCTACGACTCAGATTTATACTCATATTACGAAACGGAGAATGACCGAAGTTTATAAAGAATTTTTTCCGCGCGCTTAAGAAGGAGGAAATACGATGCTTACACACTATCGAAAAAATCAGCGAAAAATTGCGATGGGTCTCTTGAGTTTTCATGAAAATTTAAAAGATCAACAACATTTATTAAAAGAAATCGATACCTACGAAGCGGATGAACGGTATCAATTGTATTGTTACTATGATGAAAGTTCCGATAACGTGCAAGGTGTCATTGGTATCAGTCAGTTGGATAATAATGAGCTCATGTTGCATGATATTAGTTTAAATCCTTCTTATCGTGGGGAAGGGATCAGTATGCTGATGATGGAGGAACTACAAGCATTGCATCCTGATCAAAAAATTATCGGTACACCAGCTACATCTGCCTTTTTAGCAAAATGGCAGGAACACAGGTGAGGATGAAATGGAAACAATTAGTTTGAAATTAGACGTTTTTGAAGGGCCGTTGGATCTATTGCTGCACTTGATTCAACAATTGGAGATCGATATTTATGACATTCCTATTGCCGATGTGACCGGACAATATTTGAATTTCATCCATGCGATGAAGACACTAGAGTTAGAAGTCGCAGGTGAATATTTAGTTATGGCCGCAACGTTGATGTCGATCAAAAGCCAAATGCTTTTACCCAAACCTGAACTAGAATTTGATTATGTAGATGATGAAGGAGAAGATCCTCGAGATGCATTGGTTCAACAGCTTTTAGAATATCGAAAATACAAATATGCTGCTTCTGTCTTGTCAGAAAAAGAACAGGAGCGAAGTTTGTTTTATACGAAAGCACCTATGGATCTTTCTGAGTATGAAGAAGAAATTCCCCCGTTGCCGAAAAATCAGTTAAATACAATCGATCTATTTTTGGCGCTTCACGATGTTTTGAAACGAAAACGTCAAGAAGAACCGGTGGAAACAACAATCGTCAATGAATCAATCACAGTAGATCAAAAAGTAACAGAGATCGATCAACGCTTAGCTGGCTTATCTGAAGATGAGGGATTGCCTTTAGAGTCACTTTTGGTGCAGTATACAAAAGATGAATTGATCACGACCTTTATGGCGTTATTAGAATTAATGAAAAAAGGTCGTGCACTGGCGGCTCAAACAGAGACCTATGCGCCAATTTTGATTTACAAAGGAGTCGTTGTATGAATCAGTTCAGTCAAATTGAAGCAATGCTTTTTATCGTAGGTGAAGAAGGACTCGGGCTAGAAGAACTTGCCTTTACATTGGATCGGCCGATACCAGAGATTTATCAAGATATCATTGAATTGAAAAAAAGATATGAAGAAAATGCCTCATCAGCGTTGACTATTTTAGAAGTAGGCAATCATTTTATTTTAAGTACTAAAAAAGAATTTGCCCCATTATTAAAAGAATTTGCTCGTTCTCCTTTAGCTAATCGTCTTAGTCAGGCGGCTTTAGAGACTCTTTCAATCATTGCTTATAAACAGCCAGTAACCCGTTCTGAGATTGATGAGTTGCGAGGAGTCCAGTCAAGTGGCGCTGTCCAAACATTAGTCGCTCGTCAATTGATTGAGGAAAAAGGTCGCGTAGAAGGACCGGGGCGCGCAATATTATATGGGACAAGTACTTATTTTATGGATTATTTTGGGTTGAAGGACATAAATGAATTACCCGATGTTCAAAAAATGGAAGAAGATCTAGCAGATGATGAAGAACCGTTTGATCTGTTCTATGATCGCTTTAAAGAAGAGGATGAACAATAATGGAGAGATTGCAAAAAGTTATCGCCCATGCCGGAATCGCATCACGTCGTAAATCAGAAGAGTATATCACTGGTGGACGGGTCAGAGTAAATGGCGAAGTTGTCAAAGAATTAGGAACAAAAGTTGGCAAGAAAGATCTTGTTGAAGTTGATGGTGTTCCAATTTATCAAGAAGAACCTGTCTATTATTTGTTTTATAAACCACGTGGAGTCATTTCTGCAGTAGCCGATGACAAAAAGCGTAAAGTTGTAACAGACTATTTTACACAAGTGCCAGAGCGAATCTATCCAGTTGGTCGTTTGGATTATGATACTTCAGGTATTTTATTGTTGACTAACGATGGTGATTTTTCACAACGTCTAGCCCATCCGAAACATCAAATTGATAAAGTATATGTAGCAAAAGTAAAAGGCTATGCAGAAAAGAGAATGCTATTGCCATTGACCAAAGGGGTTCGGATCGAAGGAAAGAAAACAGCTCCAGCTCGGTTTGAGATTCTTTCAACTGATAGAAAAGCTGAAACGAGTATTGTTGAATTGACGATCCATGAAGGCCGCAATCATCAAGTTAAAAATATGCTGGCAGCTGTTGGTCTGCCAGTTCAGAAATTGAAACGAGAACGCTATGGTGATTTGACTCTACAAGGGCTGCGTCCTGGGGAATATCGTCGCTTGAACACAAAGGAAATTCACACGTTGTTGAATCAATCAAAATAGCTTGAATCATTTACTTGTTTTTTGAAAGTAAAATTGTTATAGTGTATTTACAGTAAAAAATAATTTAAGGTTCGTCTTCAGGGGCAGGGTGAAAATCCCGACCGGCGGTGATAGTCCGCGAACTGCGAAAGCAGCCGAATCGGTGTAATTCCGATACCGACAGTACAGTCTGGATAAAGAAGATAGGGCTTATTTGAGTAAGATTATATTCAAGTAACTCTATGCTTTTTTCTGAAGCATAGAGTTTTTTTGTGTAAAATCTCGCTTGAATAGTTCGATGAAGATGTTTCCAAAATGGAGGATTTCAGATGAAGAACTTAAGATTACAAAAAATGACAGCAGTAGCAGTGGCCGCAGCAATGGGATTGATTTTACAGTTTATCGCTTTTCCGATTGTTCCAATGTTTCCTTTTCTAAAATTGGACTTTAGTGATATCCCGGTATTGATCAATATGTTTATCTTTGGACCATTGACAGGTGTCGCAACTGCGTTTATTCGATCTTTACTACACTTAACAATGACTGGTTTTTCGGTTGATAATATGATCGGGGATTTTGCCAGTTTCTTTGCATCAACGTTATATACTCTGCCAATCTTTCTATTGTTTAGGAAGAAAAACACGTCAAAACGTGTGTTGGGATTAGGTTTAGGAATTTTAGCAATGACCCTCTTTATGAGTATCGCAAACTATTTTGTGATTACGCCTCTTTACTTGAAAGCATTTGGTCTGACAGCAGGGCAAATGTTGGGCATGGGATTGGGTCGTTATATCTTGGTGGGGATTGTACCGTTTAATCTTCTTAAAGGGATGATCGTCAGTGTTGCTTTCTTAGTGTTACATGCTAAATTATTGCCTTGGTTATCGAAGAAGACAATGGTTTCTCATCACCACTCAATTAATTAACAAAAAATCTCAGACAATCTGTCTGAGATTTTTTTTGTCAAACTATGGTATTATGAGTTTTGATATAAGATAGCATGAGATGGGCAACGTTTAGCAGATTCAATAACTGCGCTTTGTTGATCTTTGGGGATGAATTCATGAGTTGCCTCTGGTTCACCTACAAAAAGAACGATCCCTTCATTAGTATAATCAAAAATTTCTGGCGCAATCGTCTGGCATAAGCCACAAGCGATACAACGTTCAGGAATGATTTCGCATTTCATTTTTTCACCTTCCACAGGAGCGTTTACTATGACTTTATTTATTTTAACGTTATTTCAGACCGGCTACAAGTTAAGAATATCGACCTTGTATCATTTATTGGTCGGCAAAAGAACGAGTTCAGTCTTACTGCATGGTTTTTTTTATGAAAATTTGGCTTACTTGGGCTCACTGCCTAATTTAACTGAAGCTCTTTTTCAAAAAGCCGTGAAAGAATTAGAAGTTAGCCGACTGATTACAGTAGAAGAAGGCTTTGGTGTATTGACACAGCAAGGAAAACTTCGCTTAGCAGAAAATTATTTTGATTTAAGCGGATTAAATAATCTGCGTTATGGTCGAATGCGGGAAAACTCGTGGCAACTGCTTCTTTTTGCACTTCAAGTAGTCAGCCATCTTTCTTTTAAAGAAAAAAACTATGTACCAATCGAAAATCGACCATATTATTTACAACAGGTCAAAAAATGGTTGGCTCAGTCAGGCCCGGAATTAGCAGCAAGGATTCAAGCAGAATTAATTGAGAATTTACAGCAATTACCGTCAGATGTTGCTGATTTTTTAGCAAACCAATTTTCCGGTCATGAGTTTCAAGGCAAAACGGTCTTTCAATTACTACCGGAGAAATGGCAGAAAGAACCATGGAGCATTCTTTATTGGCAACGGGCAATCGATCTTTTTTTGGCCCAGAATCAAAAAGGAGAGTTAGCCAGACTGATTGCAGCATTGGATCAGCAAAATTTCAACCAAAGTATGTTGAAAACACGGGCTCTTTTTTTGTCAGGCAAAACTGTTGATGCCATTTTACAAGAACGTCATTTGAAACAAGGGACCATTAACGATCACTTTATTGAATGGGCGCTGTTAGCTGAAGATTTTCCTTTTGATCGTTTTGAGAAACTCTCTTTTGAAAACTTGGATGAAAATCAAGTTATTCATAAACAATATCAAGAATACGAGGTGCCTTATTTGACTTTTCGTTTGTCACAAATTTATTACTTGAGGAAACGCCAATGGATTTAACACGTGTGTTAAAAGAAAAATTTCATTATGATCAATTTCGTCCAGGTCAGCAAGAAATCATCGAGACATTATTAACAGGAGAATCCGTTTTAGGCATGTTGCCAACAGGAACAGGAAAGTCATTGTGCTATCAACTTCCTGGGTATGTTTTAGAAGGGACCGTGATTATTATTTCTCCGCTGATCTCTTTGATGGAAGATCAAGTAGTACAATTACAGCGTATGGGAGAAAAACGGGCAGTAGCACTAAATAGTCTATTGTCATCATGGGAAAAACAATGGATTTTAAAAGAAGCGCATACGTATAAATTTATTTTCATGAGCCCAGAAATGTTCATCAGTCCCACTGTGCAAGAAGCATTGAAAGTGATTAATATTGCTTTAGTCGTTGTCGATGAGGCTCATTGTATCTCGCAGTGGGGCATTGACTTTCGTCCTGAATATTTGAAAATAGCAGATGAGATCAAAGCTGTGGGAGCATCGCTGGTCTTGGCATTGACGGCCACGGCGACGCCGGAGGTACGAAAAGACATTCAGCAATTGTTATTCAAAAACAAACGAGGTCAAGAATTTGTTTATTCCGTTGATCGTCCGAATATCAGTTATTTTGTTTATCAAGAAAATAAGTTTGAAAAATTGCAAAAATTAATCGAGTCTTTGGCAGGATCTGGAATCATCTATTGTGCAACGAGAAAAACAGTGGAGGAGTTGTATCAAGCATTCAAAGGCCAGCAGGCAATCGCTTATTATCATGGCGGGCTCAATGGACAAGAACGTCGGATGCTGCAACAACAATTTTTAGCCGGTGATTTGCGAATCTTGATTGCCACAAATGCTTTTGGCATGGGGATCAATAAGGAAGATATTCGTTTTGTAATCCATTATGACCTACCAGATTCACCAGAAAATTATTTGCAAGAAGTTGGTCGGGCAGGTCGTGATTGTCAACCCAGTCAAGCAATCTTATTGTATGAGATGGGGGACGAACACATCCATCATTTTTTACAAGAGCAAACCAATCAATCAAAAAAATTATTTGAGATTAAACAAAAGATCAGCGATCTTGTTTTTGAAGACCCGCTGATTAAAAAATGGGAAGAATATTTTCCTAATGAGAGTGCTCGCTTGCTAGATTTATTAAGTCAACGTGGAGCAACCAAAAAAATCCAACTACAAAAGATGCTGGAGTACATCGTTACAAAAGAGTGCCGCCGTCAATTTTTAATTGAGTATTTTGCGGATACATTACCTGAAAAAAATCCAATTTGTTGCGACAATGATGGAGCAAGTTTGATAGTGAAAACAGTGAAACAAAAACAGCTTGATCAACGATTGCCATGGCAAAAAATTATTCAAAGAATTTTTAAAAATAGCAAGAAAGATTAAAAATCGACACCACATTTTTTAGAGCTATGGTATAATACATGGCGATAGCATTTAGGAGGTTAGAGAAATTGAGTAGAAAAGATCGCTATAACGATACGAAGAATGAACCGTGGGATCAACACATTTATGAATCTGATAGCGCAGAAGAAAATTATTCACGCAGCCAATCTCGTCGTAGTGGCGGTGGTAACAAAGGCGGCGGAAATACAAAATTCTTGACGATTCTAGTCGCGTTGTTGTTAGCTCTTATTTTGATTCCAGCTGGTGCGTTTTTCTGGATTACTCGTGGAAACGATAAACCGGCAGCCTCTCCTGAGAGTACAACGCAAGTATCGAAAGTATCTTCAACAGAAAAATCTAGTACCAAAGAAAGCAGTACACAAGAAAGTACAGCTTCAACCGAGTCAGAAGCAGATCAACAAGCAGAGCAACAGGCTCAACAAGCGGCAGCAGAATCTCAAGCAGCTGCAGAGCAACAAGCTCAACAAGCAGCAGCGGCATCTCAAGCAGCCCAAGAACAAACAACACCAAGTTCAAGTTCACAAGCGGATGCTAATGCACAATACGGGACAGTCCAATCTGGTGAAGGCCCCAAACAAATCGCTGCACGTTATGGATTGAGTGTGGATGAATTTTTACAATTAAATGGAATGACTTTGGATAGTTTTTACTTTGATCCAGGTCAGCAAGTACGTGTTAAATAAGTTGAATACTTCGCCGTAATCGATCTCGATTACGGCTTATTTATTGAAAAGAGGCAGAAGATGAAAAATATTTCAATTGCGATCGATGGTCCAGCATCATCAGGAAAAAGTACAGTAGCAAAAATTTTGGCAAGAGACTTTCATTTTATTTACGTTGACACTGGTGCGATGTATCGCGCAGTGACTTTTTTAGCAATCAAACATAACATCGCATTTTCAGATGAATCCGCATTGGCAAATTTAACCAAACGATATCCAATCACCTTTAAACCAGCTGGACAAGGGCAATTAGTGTTTGCAGATGGAGAAGAAATCACTCAAGCCATTCGTCAACCAGATGTAACAGCAGCTGTCTCAGAAGTTTCTGCTCACGGAAATGTCCGAAAAGAATTGGTAAAGGCTCAACGTCAATTGGCCGAAACAGGCGGGATTGTGATGGATGGACGAGACATCGGAACGACCGTATTGCCACAAGCAGAAGTCAAAATTTTTCTAGTAGCCAGCGTGGAAGAACGGGCACAGCGTCGTTATAAAGAAAATCAAGAAAAAGGGATCGAAATGGATTTTGAAGCAATCAAAGAAGCCATTGCTAAACGAGACTATTTAGATTCACATCGAGAGGTATCACCTCTTGTTCAAGCAGCAGATGCCGTATTAGTTGATACAACTGGTATGTCAATCGAACAAGTAGTAATGAAGATCAAAGAGATCATAACGGCAAAAGGGTTTTAAATTTTAGCTAATTCCAATAAATAAAGCGAATTTCTTTCAAATTTTTAGAAAAAAAGAAGAAATCGCTTTATTTTTCATGTGGATTCATCTAAAATAGAAGATGTAGTGTATTTTACGTAGAATTGTTGGTAAGGAGGACAAACGGCATGACAGATTTAGAACAAAATTCGATGGACAATGAGAATGTTTCGATGAAAGCAGCAATGGAAAGTGTGCATGAAGTTCAAGTTGGCGATATTGTTAAAGGTGAGGTACTCGCCTTAGAAGATAAACAAGTTATCGTTGGTATTGAAGGTGCAGGAGTAGAAGGTGTAGTCCCTGCAAAAGAACTTTCAACATTACCTGTTGAAGATATCAATGAAGAAGTCAAGGTTGGCGATATTCTTGATTTAGTCGTTATCTCTTCTATCGGAAAAGACAAAGAAAATGGTAGTTATCTCCTTTCTAAGCGTCGCTTAGATGCAAAAAAAGTTTGGGAAGACATCGAAAAAGAATTCCAAGCTGGAAATATTATTGAAGCACCGGTAACTAGCAGCGTCAAAGGCGGTTTAGTTGTTGATGTAGGTGTACGTGGTTTTGTTCCAGCATCGATGATTGACGATCATTTTGTGGATGATTTTTCAGCTTATACTGGAAAAACATTGAAATTCAAAATTGTTGAAATCGAACCATCTGAAAATCGCTTGATCCTATCGCATAAAGCGGTCGTTGAAGCTGAGAAATCAGAAAAGAAAAAAGAAATCTTAGCTGATCTATATGAAGGTCAAGTTATTAAAGGCCAAGTTGCTCGTTTGACTGACTTTGGTGCCTTTGTTGATCTTGGCGGGATTGATGGCTTGGTTCACGTGTCAGAGATTTCTCACAGTCATGTAGCAAAACCAGCTGACGTATTAAGTGTTGGCGATGAAGTAGAAGTTCAAGTTCTTTCTGTTGATCCAGAAAAAGAACGGATCTCATTATCAATCAAAGCAAATCTACCTGGTCCTTGGACAGATATTGAAGAAAAAGCTGCTCCAGGTTCTGTTTTAGAAGGAACAGTGAAACGTTTGACGAGTTTTGGTGCCTTTGTTGAGATTTTCCCAGGAGTAGAAGGCCTAGTCCATATTTCTCAAATTTCTCATAAACACATTGCAACACCGCATGAAGTTTTACACGAAGGTGACCAAGTACAAGTAAAAGTTTTAGAAGTACATCCTGAAGATCATCGTGTTGCTCTTTCAATTAAAGCTTTAGAAGAAAAACCAGAAGAAGCAAAAGCAGAACCTGTTGAAGAAGAATCTTATGAGTTGCCAGAAGAAAATACTGGATTTACTATGGGAGACATTTTAGGAGACGCTTTGAAAGACGATTCAGAGAATCAAGAATAGTTTTTATTGAGCACACCAGGTTGTTGGTGTGTTCTTTTTATTAATTTAATAAATGAAAAGTGCTCCTTCTCTTGCAAGAAGGAGCTTTCTTAGTTAAACTAAAGAGAATTTGAAAAAGAGTATGCTGACTGAAGCTGGCTAATTCATTTATAATGAGAAGAAAAAGTCATCTGAATGAGTAAATGTGTTTAGTCAGACAACGGGAATACACTAAGAAAATCAAATTTATTCTTTCTGTTTAGAAAAATAAATATATTAATGTTAATTAATAGGAACGAGGTAAGTTATGTCAAATCCTACAATTGCAATCGTTGGCCGTCCAAACGTAGGCAAGTCAACATTGTTTAATCGGATCGCCGGTGAACGGATTTCAATCGTCGAAGATACGCCCGGCGTTACTCGCGACCGAATCTATGCTAAAGGTGAATGGTTAGATCATGAGTTTTCGATCATCGATACTGGTGGAATCGATATTGGCGATGAACCATTCATGGAACAAATCAAGCAACAAGCACAAATCGCTATTGATGAAGCAGATGTCATCTTACTTGTCGCAAGTGGTAAAGAGGGTGTCACTGATGCAGATGAAGCGGTCGCTAAAATTTTATATCGTAGTAAAAAGCCCGTCATCTTGATGGTAAATAAAGTAGACAATCCTGAAATGCGTAATGATATTTATGAATTTTATTCTCTAGGATTGGGCGAACCTTATCCTGTCTCAGGAAGTCACGGACTTGGTTTAGGCGATGTGTTAGATGAAGCGGTGAAACACTTCCCTATCGATAATGAGGACGAAGAAGACGAATCTATCAAATTCAGTTTGATCGGTCGACCAAATGTTGGGAAATCTTCTTTGATTAATGCAATTTTAGGCGAAGATCGTGTGATTGTTTCAGATATCGAAGGAACTACGCGTGATGCTGTCGATACAAGTTTCGTCGGGGAAAATGGTCAAGAATTTACGATGATTGATACGGCTGGAATGCGAAAACGTGGGAAAGTATATGAAAATACGGAAAAATACTCTGTTATGCGTGCAATGCGGGCTATCGACCGTTCAGATGTCGTTTTAGTCGTTTTAAATGGAGAAGAAGGAATTCGTGAACAAGACAAGCGGATTGCAGGCTATGCGCATGAGGCTGGTCGTGGTGTCATCATCGTTGTAAACAAATGGGATCTAGTAAAAAAAGATACTCATACTATGAAAAAATTTGAACAAGAGATTCGTGAAGAATTTGCATATCTAGACTATGCACCGATTGTTTTTGTTTCAGCAATGACGAAACAACGATTAAACAAAATCCCAACAATGATCGAAGAAGTCAGCATGAATCAAAATCTACGTATCCCATCTTCTGTCTTAAATGATATTATTATGGATGCTGTAGCAATCAATCCGACGCCAACAGATAAAGGCAAGCGCTTGAAGATCTTCTATGCGACACAAGTTGCTGTGAAGCCGCCGACTTTTGTAGTGTTCGTCAATGAAGAAGAGCTGATGCATTTTTCATACGCCCGCTTTTTAGAAAATCAAATTCGAAAGGCTTTTGAATTTGAAGGAACGCCGATAAAAATAATTCCTCGAAGAAGAAAATAGGACATTTTATCATACTTTTATTTTAGTGACAACAGATTTCTCTGAATGATCAAACAAGCATGAATTTTGTGTCATTAATCGCTAAAAACCTTGCTAACATAAGGTTCTTATGCTATCGTTATAACAGAATATTGACCAAATCAATATTTATTTACTGGTAGCTGGACCACTCAGTTATCGGTTGATGTTTAGACTTCAATACTCATTTCTCAGGAGGTGAATTCATTCATGGCAAACAAAGCAGAATTAATCGAAAAAGTTGCAGCAGCTACTGACTTAACTAAGAAAGACGCTACCGCTGCTGTCGATGCTGTATTTTCATCTATCCAAGAAGCATTAGCTGAAGGTGAGAAAGTTCAGTTGATCGGCTTCGGTAACTTTGAAGTTCGTGAACGTGCGGCCCGCAAAGGACGTAACCCACAAACTGGTGAAGAAATCGAAATCCCAGCAAGCAAAGTACCTGCATTCAAACCAGGGAAAGCGCTAAAAGATGCAGTGAAATAAAAAAACTGCTGAAACCGTTGTAGCTTATAGGCTGCAACGGTTTTTTTGTCTACCATCACTTTTTGAATAAATATTTTGTTATTTTATTTGATTGATCAGCTAATGATTTACGTCAGGTCTTTCATAGGATAAAATAAATTAAAAGACTTACTGAAAAAAGAAAAGAAGGTGTGACGATGTCAAAAGAGAAATTATTTTATGTGGAAAAAAATGATTCTTGGCATTCATATGAATTTCTTGCCCAAAGACAAAAGGATCCGAAGTGGCGACAAGCTTTTTTAGAAGCACAAGAATTATTAGAGCAGCAAGATAAACAAAGAAAACGACGCAATTTTATTTTATTAATAGTCGCGGTACCAGTAATTTTGATTGCGGTCTTAGTAGGATTGTATTTTTATGGTTCATCTGATGAGGAAATGATTCCAAAACGTCAAATTAGTCTAAACGATTCGACTGTTGCCTCAACTGAAACCGCTGAAACGACAGAAATAACAGAGACAACAAGTATCGGTCAAGTATTAACGACACCTTGGGGTGAACAGGTCACTGTATTGCGGGTTTTATCTAATGGTGAACGGGTTATTAGAGAAGGTGCTTCACAATCTGATTTGAATAATGACGGACTTTTGACTTTTGAAGAACTTTCTCAAGTAGAAGAAACAGCAAATCAGAACAATCAGCAATACGAACAAGCGAATAATCAACCGATGCAGCCAACACAATCTCAGCAAACGCCACAACAGGGACAAAATGAACCAAATCAACCAAACGTCCAACCAAGTCAAACCAATGAACAGGGAATTGTAGAAGAAACACCGAGTCAAAGTCAACCTAACACACCATAAAAATTTCTTTTTGATTTTTTAGAATTGAAGCATTAAAAGTTGCCTCTTGTACATTTGTTGCAGGAGGTTTTTTTGTAGTATAAAATAAAGAAAACAAGGTGGTGAGCAAGATGGAGGTCACGTATCAGAACAATCAAGCTAGGACACGGATTATTTACGGGGAAACAGTCGCATCAATGTTGCGCAAAAAAAATTTAGAGAACAAACAGATTCTTTTTTGCGGCAATCAACGTTATTATGATCTGTATGCGGAAAAACTCCGTCAATTTGTTCCAAAAACAAGTTCTCATGACTGGTTCATTATACCTAATAATCGTTACTGTAATACGATGGTCAACTTTCAAGAACTGATCTATTTTCTTGATCGTTTCAGTCGGCAAAAAGAGACACTTTTTTTGGGAATCGGTAATGAGGGTGTGATTGAACTTTTAGGTTTTGTTTACCACGTAACGACTTTTCAAGCAGAATTGTGTTTTTTACCTGTGTCACTACGTTCTTTTGCGCAAAGTCTGTCTTTTGTTGATCAGATTGTTTCTGATAAAAACTTGATGACAGTGATGGAAATTCAAGAAGCGCCTCAGAGTATCTTATTTGATCATACGTTGGCAGATCAACAGACGACAGGAAAGATGGTCGATCTTTTGACTTTGATTCGTTGTGGTGTCGTGAGTGATTATTCTTTTCTGCAAAGTTTGTATCGAAATTTTCCTACACGTGAAGCACTCTTACAGCATTCTTTCTCTGCTTTTAGTCAGACTTTGATTGACTATTATCAATCAGATAGTGAACAATTGCGGGAATTTGGCAAAGTCTTTGAGAAAGCTTTTTTTCAGACAGAAAAAGGATCGCTACTTTCAAATAGTATGAAGACGATGTTCGGTTTGTTGTTTGAATTAGGATGGAATGTTACTACAAGCAATCTTCATTTCAATTTTAAAAATTTTATGATATGGTTGGTGCGATTAGGTTTTCCAATCGTTGTTCCAAAAGGAATCTCACTGGCAGATTATGGTCAGCAAGTGATCGCTTTGGCACGTGAAGAGCCACTTTTAGGATTGGAACAAATCGGAAGAATCGGTACCAAGAAAATACCGACTCAAAAAGAATTGCTTCGAACTTTTGAAGCGTATCAAAAAATCGTAACAGAGATCAGGGGAGAATAGATGGCAAGTTATAGTGAAAAAATGCTCACAGCATTAAAAGAGGAAGATCTAACAAAAGCAAATCAATTGTTTGAAGAGGCGTTAAAAAAAGACGAACCCGAAATCCTTGCAAGTTTTGCCGAAGAATTACAAGGATTGGGTTTTTTAGAGGAAGCTAAACAAGTATTGGAAAAACTTTCAGCAGATTTTCCGACAGAAGATGTTTTTTATCTGCCCTTGGCAGAAATCGCCATTGAAAATGATGATATTGATGGTGCCTTTGATTATTTAGAAAAGATTGCTCCCGAAAGTGAGAATTATTTAGAAAGTTTATTAGTAACTGCTGATTTGTACCAAGTATTAGGCATTCCTGAAGTCAGTGAAGCAAAATTATTACAGGCTAAAACAATCGCACCTGAAGAACCATTGATTACCTTTGCATTGGCAGAGTTACATTTTTCTGCCAATCAATTAGGTGAGGCAATCAATGAGTATGGTCAACTTCAGAAACAAGGAATCCAAGAGTTGGCAAATATCTCAATTGATGAACGGATTGGTTCAGCTTACAGTATGATGGGCGGACTTGAAGAAGCCATTCCTTTTTTAGAACGAGCATTAGAAACAGAACGTACTTCTGATCGATTGTTCCAATTAGGTTTTACTTATTATCAGTTAAAAGACTATCAAAAAGCGATTAATTATTTACAAGAATTAATCACACTTGATCCGCAATATCAAAGCGGGTATTACTACCTTGCCGACAGTTTGAAAGAAGAAGAATTGTTAGAAGAAGCATTGCTAGCAGCAGAAGAGGGAATTAAAGAAAATCCGTATCAAGTAGAATTGTTGCATCTGGCTTCTGAAATCGCCTATCGTCTGCGAGACAGCAAAAAAGCGGAAGAATTATTATTACAGGCATTGGAAAGCGGCGAAAAAACAGATGAGACGCTATTGACGCTAAGCAACCTTTATTTGAATGAAGCTCAGCCTGATAAAGCAGTTGAAATGATCAATCAAATGGATGAAACAGACAATCCTTACGCTGAATGGAATTTAGCACAAGCCTATAATGAATTAGAGGATTTTGATGTTGCACGGACCCATTATCAACAAGCCTATGAAGAGTTGGCACACGAACCAGATTTCTTGAAAGCTTATGGGATTTTCTTGCGTGAAGATGGACAAATAGCTGCAGCTAAAACTGTTCTGACCAATTATTTACAATTAGAACCGGGAGATTTAGAGGTGCAATCATTACTAGAAGAGTAGAGAGGTGAAGAAAATGATCGATGTAGGTGAGAAACGAGAATTTCTTGTCTGGTTAATCAATAATGTGAGTTTTCAACGGCGAGAAGTGATTTGGATTTTAAATTATTTAATCAATCATGAGGCGATCCTTAGAAATGTCCATATCGTAGAACAAGCTTTGAAGACAGAACGAGGCTTGGCATTACGGGATATCTCACAAAAAGAAGAACCAATGATGTTTTCAATCGAAGGGCATCAATTTACAAATAGTGATCAAATTTTTCATGAGATCCGTCTACATTGGCAACAGCCGCTGTATTTGGAATGTAGTTTTCCCAATTCTTGGCAAAATCCTCAGTATTTATCGGTACTTGAGGACAATCCAGCCTTGTCATGGAATGATAATGTCAGTGAAGAAATCGTCTCAGAAGTCGAAAATTTTTTGAAATCTCAAGAACAAGAAGCACAAGTTGAACTATTGAAAAAACAGATAGACTTAGCACTAGAAGCCGGCGACAAGGAAGCTTTTTTAGAGTTATCAGATGAATTGAATCGCTTGAAATTAACAGTTCAAAAATAAAACATGACCTCAACACGTTTTTACCTGTGTTGAGGTCATGTTTTTTAAGTGCTTCTTTTTAGCGTGAATCTCCGACGTTGTGGCTTTAAATAAGTAAAGCCTTCGCCTTCAACATCGTGAACATTGCTGATTAAGATGAAGGCTTTTTCATCAACTGTATGCACGAGTTTTTTAACTTCATTGATCTCTTGTTGAGAGACTACGATATAGACAATCCGTTTTACTTCTGAAGAAAAACCGCCTTCTCCATGGAGATAAGTCACACCGCGTTCCAAATGACTCATCAATAATTCTGCAATCACATTGCTCTCGTTGGAAATAATCATAACACCTTTTGCTGCGTAGCCGCCTGAAGAAAGCATATCTACAACTTTACTGAAAACAAAAGATACGATTAAGGTGTACATCATTCGTTTCAAATCTAAATACGTCAAAGAACATAATAAAACGATGATATCAAAAACCAATAATGATTTTCCCATTGTAAAACCAAATTTTTGTTCAAGGATTCGCGCAATAACATCCGCTCCACCGGTCGTTCCACCATTTCGATAAACCAAACCACTACCAAATCCCGCAAATAATCCTGCTAAGATAGACACGATAAATAGATCATGATCCAAATTGATTTGTAATGGAATCCTTTGCCAAATCCATAGAAAGACAGATAAGCAAACGGTTCCTAAAATCGTATAATAAAAAGACCGTTTGCCTAGGATTTTCCCACCAATCAAAATCAAGGGAATATTAATCAGCAAGGTCGTATACGCTGGATCGATGCCTAATAAGGCTCGAATAATCAAAGTGATACCAGTAACGCCGCCTTCTGCCAGATCGTTTGCGATGTTTAAATAAACTAACCCAAAGGCATAAATCGCTGTACCGATTACAATAAACAAAATTTCTTTAACCCGCATAGTCATAGTTGTTTCCATATGACACCTCCTAAATAAATTGAATAGATGTTTCGATGAGAACTAACCGATAATCATTAAGCAAAAAATGAGGGCCAGCAACAAAAAACTACGGCAGATTTTATGTTAAAGTCAAAAATAAAGCCCGTAAACAAGTACTTAGTGATCGGTTTTCTCGAAATTGGTCCTCAACCAACATAGCATGAAATTCAGATAGTTACAACAACATGATAGGAAACAAATCTGTTTTTTGATAAGATAGATTTGAGGTGGTTTAATGAATGAAAAGACAATGAGAATCATGCAACAAGAAGTTGATGATTATATCCAACAATTTAAAACAGGTTATTTTTCCCCACTAGGACAAATGGCTCGTTTAACCGAAGAAGTTGGCGAGTTGGCTCGAGAAGTCAATCATCATTACGGGGAAAAATTGAAGAAACCATCAGAAAAACCAAAGACGGTGGAAGAAGAGTTAGGCGATGTCTTAGTTGTGACACTTATTATGGCAAACTCTCTTGGCATCGATTTGACGGAAGTTTTTAATCGAAATATGGAGAAATTCAATCGCCGTGATCGTTTTCGTTTTGAACGAAAAGACGGCTTGACAGAAGGTGAGAATGAATGAAATTAGATGCTTTTCCTTTAGAATTTCAAGGAGCAATGCCGATTTTACGAAAATTACAGAGTAAGAACTATGAGGCCTACTATGTGGGAGGCAGTGTACGCGACATTTTATTAAATAAACCCATCCATGATGTGGATATTGCAACAAGTGCCTTTCCGGCTGAAGTAAAAGAATTGTTTCATCGTACGATTGATGTAGGAATCGATCATGGGACTGTAATGGTAATCACCAAAGAGGCAACCTATGAAGTGACCACATTTCGTACAGAATCTACCTATCAAGATTATCGACGACCGGATCATGTGGAATTTGTTCGCTCATTAAAAGAAGATTTGAAGCGACGTGACTTTACCATCAATGCATTGGCTGTGGGGATTGATGGAACAGTGATTGATCTTTTTGACGGGTTAGCGGATTTACGCAATAAAGTCTTGCGAGCAGTTGGCGATCCATATGAACGTTTCCATGAGGATGCATTACGGATGATGCGTGCATTGCGCTTTGTTAGCCAATTAGGCTTCACCTTAGAACCAGATACGTTTGAAGCGATTCAAGAATATCATTCGTTACTAGCGAAAATTTCTGTCGAACGGATCAATGTAGAATTTGTCAAATTGATGATGGGTTCTTCTCGAGAAGCTGGCTTGCATTCACTTGTAGAATCAGAGTGTTACATTTATTGTCCAGGATTACGTGAATATGGTGAAGCTTTATTAAATTTTGCAGAACTTCGTGGTCCTGCAATTCCGACAGAGCGGCAAGCTTGGACATTGTTAATGATGATGCTTGATTTAAGCAGCGCAGATATTCGTCATTTCATGAAAGACTGGAAATGTTCGAACCAACTGATTCGAGAAGTTACTCAGATGGTTCCTGCTTTACAGCTTCGTTTGAAACAAGGATGGGACAGCTGGACATTGTACCAATTGGGACGAGAATTAGCACTTTCTGTAGAATATCTTTTATATTATTTTGAACAAGAACCCAATCTAGAAAAAGTCCGTCTATTGTATCAATTTTTGCCAATCTATTCATTAAAAGACCTTGCTGTAAAAGGCAATGAAGTGATGGAACATTTTGATTATCCTCGGGGACCTTGGATCAGTACGACATTGAATGCTTTAGAACGAGCAGTAGTAGCTGGTGAATTGGCTAATCATAAAGAGGAATTGTTCCGTTTTGCTGAAGACTTTTTAAAAAAGGAGCAACCATGAAAAAATTGAGAAAAGAATATCAAGTACAACAGGAGCAAACAGCGCTCGCAATGGGCTCAGGTGACTTAAAAGTGCTAGCGACTCCTGCATTAGTTGCGATGATGGAAAACTGTGCAAAAAGTCTTTTAGTTTCTGAACTTTCTGTTGCACAAACAAGCGTTGGTGTTAAAATGAATATAAATCATTTAGCGCCAACAGCTGTGGGTGCAGTAGTAGCTGTTGAAGCAGAGTTGCTTGAAGTAAAGAGAACCAGCTATTCTTTTTCCATTCAGGCCTTTGTCGGTGAGCAAATGATTGGTAATGGAACACATCAAAGAGTAATCGTTGAAACAGCGGCATTTTTAGAAAAAATGACAGAAAAGCACAACATGTGACCGTTTACTCGAGGTGTGCTAAACTTATTTTTAGATTAGTAGTGAGGAGAATGCAAAATGGCAAGAGAAATGACAGCGCTAAAATTATATTTTAGAAATGGCGAAACATGGACGATTGATCGTCGATACATTGGTGATTTGTGGATCAAACAAATTACGACTAGTTTTGGAAGAATCCATGGAAGCGAATTCGTAGAAATTCATCCATGTGCAGGCTTCAAGATTGAAATTTATCAAGAAGGCGATCATGTCCAAACAGCAGATATTAACTTAGGCGGTTTAGAAATGGGTATGTTTGAACGAGCACGTAAGTTTGAAGATATTGAACGGATGGAAATCATTTATCGCTCTGGTCATCCTGATTCTGTGTATTTCCCTTATAAAGATAAAGATAATGAAGGTTTGGACAATGTTTACCAATCAACAAAAGTCTCTGAAAAAACAAAAAGTTTGTATATTGTAATCGACCCAACTAAAACAGTTGACGAAGTTTATGGCGATCAATTTTAAGACTAACTAGACAAGTGACCGATTCGGCTGCTTGTCTTTTTTATGGAGTCTGTGTGGGTTGAATGAAGAACTGAACAAGCGTGATGAGGGAGATAAAAAATTAGTCGTAAAGGAAAAATTTCTTTTACGGCTTTTTTTTGTTACAATGACAAAGAGAAATTTGAGGATGGTTCGAGATGAAAGAATTGAAAGTAACAGAGTTGTATAAAACATTCGGTGATAAAACATTATTTGATCGTATTTCTTTTTTGATTCATGAAAAGGATCGAATTGGTCTGATTGGAGTAAACGGAACAGGGAAATCTAGCTTATTGTCAATCTTAGCAGGAAAAGACAGTGGTGACGGTGACATTTCTGCGATAGAAAAAGCTAGTGACTATCGTATTGGTTATTTGGCACAAGAACAAAATTTTGCTGAGGGAACCCTAGTTTTAGATGCCGTGTTCCAAGGAAACAATCCGTTAATGCAGACAGTTCGCAACTATGAAAAAGCATTGTTGGAATTATCAAATGAAAACAATGGAGAGAATCAACAGAGATTTACGTTGGCAGAAGAAGCGATGAATAAGCAAGAAGCTTGGACTGCAGATAGTGAAGCAAAAGCAATCTTAAATAAGTTAGGGATTACGACATTAGACAAAACAATTGGTGAGCTTTCCGGTGGACAGGTCAAACGAGTAGCATTGGCTCAAGTATTGATCGATGCGCCGGATCTCTTATTGCTAGATGAGCCAACAAACCACTTGGATTATGATGCGATTCAATGGTTAGAAAATTATTTGAAAAATTATTCGGGATCACTTTTGATGGTCACCCATGATCGCTACTTCTTAGATCGAGTGACCAATCGGATTTTTGAACTTTCTTTTGGAAATTTATATGAATACCAAGGAAATTATGAAGTGTATCTAGTAGAAAAAGCTGAAAGAGATCGAATCGCTTCTGAACAAGAAGGAAAACGGAAACAATTATACAAGCAAGAACTTGCTTGGATGCGAGCTGGTGCAAAGGCCCGGACCACAAAACAACAAGCTCGGATCAATCGCTTTGAAGATTTAAAGGAAAATCTCCATCAAGTCAAGACCGATGAGCAGCTTGAAGTGTCTATCGCAACGACTCGTCTAGGGAAAAAAGTTTTGGAACTAAAACAGGCCTCTTATACAGTGGGAGACAAAGTAATCTTAGACCACTTTGATTTGTTGGTACAAACCAAAGAGCGTTTAGGTATCACTGGTAAAAATGGTGCAGGAAAATCAACCTTGCTGAATATTTTAGCTAGTCGTTTACCATTAGACAGTGGCATAATCGAAATCGGTGAAACCGTTCGTTTAGCGTATTACACGCAACAAAATGAAACATTAGATCCTAACAAACGGATGATTGCCTATTTGCAAGAGGCTGCTGAAGAAGTAAAACAACAAGATGGGTCACAAATTAGTCTGGCAGAAATACTAGAACGTTTTTTGTTCCCTCGTTTTATGCACGGAACATTGATCGGTAAATTATCTGGTGGAGAAAAAAGAAGACTGTATTTATTGAAACTATTGATCCAACAGCCAAATGTTTTGTTATTAGACGAACCGACGAACGATCTAGATATAGCCACATTAACGGTTTTAGAAGACTATCTGCAAGAGTTTTCGGGAGCTGTAATTACAGTTTCTCATGATCGTTATTTCTTAGATAAAGTAGCCGAGAAATTATTGATTTTTGAAGGTAATGGTGTAATCACCTCTTATTTTGGTTCAATCATTGACTACTTAGAACAGCAAACGCCTGTAAAAGAAGAAAAAATTGTAAAAGTAAAACCACAGGCAAAAGAACGAAAGAAAAAACTTTCTTACAAAGAACAAAAAGAGTGGGAAACGATTGAAGATGACATCGCACTATTGGAAAGTACGATCGATGAGCTGACAGAAGCCATGAATCATCAAGGGGATGATTTTACAAAATTACAAGATTTACAAAAAGAAATCGATCAGACAGAACAGGCGTTGGAAGAAAAAATGACGCGTTGGGAATATCTGAGTGAAATTATGGAAGATCAATAATTCTGTATGAAAAGAAGGACATTATAAGGAGGCGCTGCATGCTTATTGCGATTTGGGCACAAGATGAAAATGGATTGATTGGTAAAAACAACCATCTGCCTTGGCATTTACCTAATGATTTGCAGTTTTTTAAAGAAAAAACAAGCAACCACACATTAGTGATGGGCAGAAAAACATTTGAAGGGATGGGGGGACGCCCATTGCCGAATCGTCAAACAATCGTATTGACCCGAGACAAAGATTATCAAGCAAAAAATGTTTTGGTAATGCATACAGTAGAGGACGTACTTGCATATGATCAAGCAAATGAAGGTGAGACATTCATTGCTGGCGGTTCGGCAATCTATACTGAATTCTTGCCTTATTGTGAAAAAATCTATCGAACATTTATTGCAGATAGTTTTGAAGGGGATGCTTATTTTCCCGCGTTAGCTTGGGATGAATGGCAGTTAACCGCACGTGAAGCGGGGAAAAAAAATGAAAAGAATCCTTATCCTTATTATTTTGAGACCTACACAAGAATCGATGCTTAACGGCGTCGTTTTTTCAAGATTTATAAAGAAGTAGTCTCAACAATGATTTATTTCATCAGGTTTGATATACTAAAACTAATTTGATACTAGGTATGGAAAGAAGGATCGGAATGCCAAATGTTAAAATTGTAACGGACTCTTCTTGTACAATTGAGAAATCTGTGCGAGATGAATTAAATATTACTGTTATCCCATTATCAGTGATGATTGATGATGTCGTTTATCCTGATGATGATGAGTTGACAGGGGAACGATTTATGGAGATGATGGCACAAGCCAAAAACTTACCAAAAACGAGTCAGCCGCCGATCGGTTATTTTGCGGAACTTTATGACGAGTTAGGAAAAGATGGTAGTCCAATTGTATCGATTCACATGTCTCATACATTAAGTGGTACGGCAGAAGCAGCAAGACAAGCAACGTTTTTAAGCAGCAGTGATGTAACAGTCATTGATTGTGGTTTTATCGACCAATCGCAAGCTTTTCAAGTGATTGAAGCCGCAAAATTGGCTCAAGCAGGAGCCTCGCTTGAAGATGTTTTAGCAGTAATCGAAAAAGTAAAAGATCACAGTAAACTATTTATCGGTATTTCTTCTTTAGACAATATCGCAAAAGGTGGACGAATCAGTCGAGTTGCAGGAGTGATCTCTAGTGTATTGAATATGCGTGTGGTAATGGAGCTTGAAAATGGTGAGTTATTACCAATCGCAAAAGGGCGCGGAAAAAAAACATTTAGTAAATGGTTTGCTGCGTTTAAAGATGAATTGAACAAGGTCAACGTAAAACAGATCGGTATCTCCTATGCCGGAAAACTGGATTTTATCGACGAGGCCAAACAAGCATTACAGGAAATGTTTCCAGATATGCATATTCCCGTACTGCATACGAATCCAATCGTAGCGACTCATACGGGACCTGGTGCTTTTGCGATCATGTACTATACAGATTAGTTGAACTTGCCTCTAGCGATAGAGGCGTTTTTTTATAAAAGGAGTAAATAGCTGAATGAAACGATTTTCAACAATATTAATCCCACTAGCAGTTGCGGTCGCCACATTGCTGGTTCTTTTTCTCACAATCCCTAAAGCTGATTCTCGCATCAAGGTCGTTTCTGACGAAGGACAAAACTATAAAGAATCTGTCCATTTTGTGGCAGTGGGAGATTCGCTGACTGAAGGTGTCGGAGATGAAACACAGCGTGGTGGGTATGTGCCCTTAGTGGCTGATGCGTTGCAACAAAAGTATGAACTTGCTTCTGTTGAAAAAGACAATTATGGTGTTTCAGGTGAACGTAGTGATCAGATTTTGAAACGAGTGAAAAAAGATTCTGATGTGCAAAATAGTTTGAAAAGTTCGGATCTTATTACGATAACGGTTGGCGGAAATGATCTGTTTCAAGCTTTTCAAAAGAATTTGAACGCCAAAAAAGCAAATCAGTTCAACCGCTCAATCAGAAAATACGGGGAACATGTCAGTGATCTTTTAACTGAAATTCGAAAACTGAATCCCCAAGCACCTATTTATGTAGTGGGTATCTATAATCCATATTACTTGAATTTTCCAGATATCAAAGCGATGCAGACAGTAGTAGATAATTGGAACGATGAGACCCAGCGTTTGACGACAGAAACAACCAATTGTTTTTTTGTCCCAGTCAACGATTTATTGTATAAAGGAATTGCCACAAAAGATAGTCAACAAACGAGTGAAAGTTCTAGTTCTGAAGTCAAAAACAACGTATTGTATGATAAAGACAATTTCCATCCGAATAATTTAGGCTATCAATTAATGGCAAATGCGATTCAAGAAAAAATAATAGATACAAAAGAGTTATGGTTAATGAAGGAGAGCAAGTGATGAAAGAAATAACGAAAAAAATCAATGGTTGGAAAATTGCTTTTCTAGTTTTGATCGGTATTCTCTTAGGCAGTGTATTATTTGCAACGGTACGGATTTTTACAGTTCGTGAAACGAATCTGCCGCCAAGTAGTGAAACGACTGTTCCTAAAGGATCGCCTGTTTTAACGATGAATACGAATAAGAAAAAATTGAATACAGTGATGGCATACTTTTTAAATGACTTACAAAAAGATTCGACTGTAAAATATGAATTCTATCTGGAAAACCAAGCCATGCTAAAAGGCGAGTTCAAAATTTTAGGAGCGAAAGTAGAATTTTATCTTTACTTTGATCCATATGTTATGGATAATGGCAATGTCCAGTTAAAAGCTCGTGATTTGTCGATTGGTACATTGAATTTACCGGTAAGCCAAGTGATGGCGACAGTCAAGCGCAGTTACACTTTCCCAAAATGGGTGGCAATTGATCCTAAAGATCAGACCATTGTGTTGAAATTAAATAAATTTAAGTTAAATAATGGCATGTTTATCAAAGCAAACCATATCGATCTAGTTGGGGATGATATTCAGTTTGGTTTGTATTTGCCAAAAGAAAAAACCAATAAGTGATCCATAAGATCCCTAACAATTATCGAGGTGGAACCAATGCGAAGAAGTTTTTATCACTATATCTTGACTCAACGCGGTCATGATTTTCATGATCCTGTCGAAGCATTTGCAGGAGCAGTAGCCAAAGATATCACATTTCCCAAGCAATCAGAGGATTATCATGAAATTACGGATTACTTAGAGTTAAGTGTCGATTATTTAGACTCGATGGATCTTTTTGACCAAGTTTGGGAGAAATATTTAGAAAATAATAAATAATTATCAAGGAAAAGCGATGGAAAGCTTTTCCTTTTTTTTCTGTCGTGCTATCATGAAAAAAAGGGTGAAGGGAAAATGTGCCTTGCAGAAAAAAACATTACCAGTATCGCTTTTTTTACTAGCGATCATATTTACTATCGTGGTTACTGCGGTAGTGACTCATTTTATTGAACAGAAACAAACAATGGATAGTGAATCTATTGTTAAAATTACACGAAATGATTTAGATGATGTCCAAGATCTCTATGATCTAATCAGTACCAATTATGTGGACAAAGTCGATAAGGAACAGTTGATTCAAGGAGCGTTAAAGGGCATGACAGAATCCTTGCAAGATCCGGAATCTACGTTTTTAACAGCAAAAGAGACCAAAGAATTAAATGCTGAATTGGCTGGGAGTTTCGAAGGAATCGGAGCCAGTTTGCAACTTGAAAATCGTTTGCCAGTAATCGACCGGGTACCTGTAAAAAATTCTCCTGCTGAGAATGCTAAGTTGAAGGCGAAGGATATTATTTTGGAAGTCGATGGTCAAAAGACAAAGGACAAATCGTTGGATCAAGTATCAAGTATGATTCGCGGAAAAAAAGGTACACAAGTCAAATTATTGATCCAACGCGGCAGTGAAAAGTTTGAAGTCTCTCTGGAACGAGACATCATCCCTGAAGACACAGTCAAAGGTGCCCTCGATTCACAAAATAAGTCACTCGGTTCGATTCAGATTGATAATTTTCGTGATACAACGTCGTTAGAGTTTCGGACGATTATAGAAAAATTACGTAAAGAAGGAGCAACTTCTTTTGTGATTGATCTGCGTCAAAATTCTGGAGGCTTGATGGCTGAAGCTGAACGTGTAGCCAGCTATTTCTTAGAAGATGGTGACACTATTGCTCAATTTTCAAATAATAAAAAAACCATCTCCACGGATAAAGCAGGTAAAAAGATCGACCAAGGATTTAAAGTTAAAGAGCCAACAGTATTTTTAATTGATCAAGAAAGTTCATATGGAGCTGAATTGTTAGCAGCAGCTGTAAAAAGTAAAAATTATCCAATCATCGGAGTAAATACTTTTGGTAAAGGCAGTGTTCAAAGTATCAGTCCAATCGGAAAAGACAATTACGTCCAATTAACGATCATGCGCTGGTTCACACCAGATGGCTCTTCAGTTGAAGGCACTGGAGTAGCACCAACGATTGAAGCAGATTATCCTGAATACGCCAAACTTCCACCAATTTCAAAACAGTCGAATTGGCGCATCGGGGATTCTGGAGATGCAGTCCAAAACATCAATACGATGTTAAAAGCGTTGGGTTATCCAACAGAAGGTGAATTATTCAATGAAGCGACTAAAGAAGCCGTAGCCAAGATTCAAACTGAAAATAATCTGCCGGCAACAGGTGCGCTAGATGGTAAAACTATCGATGCTTTACAAGAAAAGGTATTTGCATTGATCAAAGCCAATGACGTTGCTTATGCAAAAGCCGTTGAGACATTAAAAAACAAGTAACAGTATCTGTTCTACAGCTTTTGATCACAAGGAGGGAAGTCATTGAAAAAATTACTGACAAAAAGTCATTTATGGTTAGGTATCAAATATCTATTGATTTCCCTTTTTGTTGGTGTAGTGATTCGAGGATTTCTATTGATTCCTGTTCCTGTGACAGGAAATTCCATGGATCAAACCTTGACGCAAGGAGATATGGTTTTGATGGAGAAATTCAGTAAAGTCAAGCGATTTGATGTAGTTGTCTTTCAACAACCGGATGGAACGATCTATATCAAGCGAGTAATCGGATTGCCTGGAGATGAGGTTCGTTACGAGGATGACCAGCTTTTTATTAATGGTAAGAAAGTGACAGAATCGTTTCTAAGTAATAATCGAAGATCAGACCACCAAGTGTCTCCTTATACCACCGATTTTCAATTGACTGAATTAATCGGTAAAAAACAATTACCTAAAAATGAATATTTTGTTTTGGGAGACAATCGACGGGTTTCCAAAGACAGTCGCTCTTTCGGGACCGTTCAAAATAAAGATATTTTAGGTAAAGCACAGTTTGTCTATTATCCATTGACTCACATAAAAATGATTGCTTAAAAAGATGGGGAGGCCCATCTTTTTTTGTCTTTTAGTATTTGTTGCTTTAAATAAATTATAAAGAAGTGAACTAACCTCAACAAAAACTCCTTTCGCTAACTTGAGCAGCAGCTCTGTATCAAAAGGAGTTTAATATTGTCTTGGGATTATCAGATAGAAAAAGTCTCACTGATGCCATTCTAGAAAATATTCTATCTCTTCTGTTTGGATATCTAATTTTTCTTGTTGAATGTGAAAACCGTTCTTTTGATAAAATTTTAGTGCTAGCGTATTTTTTTGGTAAACATCTAGTGTTAGCTTTGTATGAGTGGATTGAATCGCTTTAAGTAATTGGGTCCCAATACCAAGTGAACGATAGTCCTGCAAAATAAAAATTCCTGCAATATACGCATTAATGATTCCGAGAAAACCGACAATTTTATTGTCGGAGTAATAGGCATAGATGGTCGCGGAAGAAAAAGCTTTTTTTACAAAAGAATAATTGTTGAGCCAGTGTTCTTTTTCGATAAAGTCATGGGTATCTAAGTTACTCATCAACCACATTTGAGAAATAGTCTCTAAATCGGAACTATCTAAATGTTCAATCAACTTGACCATAGGAAACTCCTTTTTTCAAAAAGTATATCATAACTAATTATGTACTGGTCTGTTAATAAAAAAACAGTCCTTAAGTAAAAGGACTGTTTTTAGCTATTCGACTAAATCAGTACCATAGGAATTGTCAATAGCACAAAACCATTTTCCCTCAATATTCCGGAAAACATACGTTGCTCGACGTTCCATTGAAAATTCTGATTTTTCTTTTGCCTGTTCACTAGCTTCTAAAAATGTTTGTGCAAGTACAAGAACGGTATCACCGGCAATCAAGTAAAGCATTTTTCCTTCAATCGGTTTGATTGAATTATCGAAATACTCAGCAATTTTAACAAAAGCTGATTTTATTTTATTGCGTCCAGGCACGATTGTTCCTGGTTTAATGACAAGTATCGCATCATCTGTATAATAATTTACTAGCTCATCAAAGCGTTCCTCATGAATCAAAAAATCGCATGTATCAATAATTGATTTAATTTCTCTTTCAATCGTTTCATTGTCAATCATAGTGAACATCTCCTTATTATAGAAGTATAGCACAAGATATGGACGCCCATGTCTTATTAGAAAAATAAAGATACAAGTATCCTAAGAATGGAAAAATTTTAGCGATCTTCTAGAAATGCGAGGAGCATCAAAAGAATGGAAGGTATCCAAAAAAATTTATTTCCTATTAGTCCAAGTATAAAAAATCTAGGGATATAAAAAACCAAAATATTCTCAAAAGTTTGCCTCTAAAAATACACTTATATTAAAGCTGATGATAGAAACCAAAACTATTTAAAAAAGCAAAAAGACAAAACCTAACAATTAAAGCGCTTTTAAAAAATAATTATGAGACTATAGTATAAATTCTTTCAGCTGCTTACTGTCAGTTTAATTCGTTTACTAAAAAGTGGGTGTAATTAATATACAAAGAGAGATATATCATTGAATCAACCAAAGAGAAAAGCTATATAAAAAAATAGTTTAATGTGATTCTTGTGCCTTTTTTAAGGCTAATTGTACATTTAGTAAAAAACTTATGAATAAGAAAATACCAGCTAGTTTGCCCACAATATTTCGACTAGTAAAGAAGAATAACAAGGATGTAATAAGATAAAGGACAGAAGTTAAGGTATAAATATTTTTAAGTCTGTTGAACATGTAACTACTCCTTAATAAATTGTCAGTGAAAGCCATAAAATAGTCTATCATAGGAGAAAAAGCTCTACGAGTAGCAACTAGCATTGATTCATTATGAATCAATGCTATTCTGTTTATATTATCATACAAAATAGATTTCAGATAATGAGTAATTAGTAGAGATCACTAGAAAGATAAGCTAGTGGAGGAGATTATGTAGAAAAGAGGGATGATATAGTTACAATAACTAATATCGCTTAGATTTTGTCTGAATTTTTTGAGGTTAGGTAAACAAAAATTTAGTGATATATTTCATTTGCTGGGTACACTAATTAGATTATAATTAATACCTTAATTATTTCAAATATTAATATCTCATATGAGTTCAAAGACCTTTCATCTTGATTTATTGTACAACAAATTTAAATGGCGGATTGTTTTGTAATTTATTGTTAGTCATCGAATACGATCAATAAAAAAAGACAGCACAATTCTATGTGCTATCTATTGGTTAATGAGATAAGAATCCTTGGATGACTCCTAATATCATAGGAGCTAATCCAGAAAAAGAAACTAGGATAAGAGAAATTTTTTGAAGTAGAGTTAAATTCTTAAAATCACGATAAAAAGCATAAATCATTAAAATAACTCCTAATGTTGTCAAGAAGCTAAACAAAATATATAAAGTCTGCATTATTAACTCCCCCCTTGTTTAGTGATAGTTTATCAAATTTAAGTAAGATAAGGAAATAATGGCAGAAATAGACCATAGTAGGGGCAAAGTAATACCTTAAACTTAAATAACATTTTTATCTTTTTTGGGAGAAATGAATTAGTATCCATCTTAGAAATAAGAAAAATACTACTGAAAATTTTGGAAACAAGTTCTCTGTTAACCGCTCAATGTTCTTTTAATTTATGAAAAAGAACAAAACTGATTAGGATTGATCCAATCGAACCAATAATTACCACGATATTGGAAAGTCCCAAAATAGCAAAACTATATCCTTTTCCTTGTATTCCTCCAATGATACCTCGTATCAAATGTTGCGCTGGTAAAACCAATAATATCATTGCAAATAGTTGTAATAGAAGTTTCATACATTTCACCTAACTGTCGTTATTGATAAATCGTAATTTATTATAGTGTTGCGACAAGTCCAATAAGAATAATACGGATGAGCTGAAAAATCCTATCTGATTATACAAATAGTCAAAATTTGAGAAAATCAGAAGATAGGTATGGATTTTATAATTTTTTCATTCACATCAGTACGAACTTTTTCTTTTCGTATTAATTTATATAAGAAGGTCTATCAAAATAGTAAGTTGTAGTACATGGAAAGTATAGAGAAAACGGCAAAAATCAGTGTGAGATTGACTAGTATACTGAATATTCGTTGACCGTAGATGTAATGGAATCTATTCTGACTAATCGACAATACAAAGATGACTATCGGCCAAATATAAATGGATGTTTTGTTACCAAATTGATTTGGAGTGCCTGATAAGTTTATATGAGTAGGAACTTTAGGAGGCAAGTCAGGAAAGATATAGATACTCAAAATAAGTAAAACCAAAGCAATAACATAGCCACCATAAACTAAGACTTTCTTGAAAGAATCATACACTACGAGTTTCTCCTTTATTGATTTATTTAGGGACAATAAAAATTGATTAAAACAATTTCAACTTACCACCACTTTTAACAAAATTCAAGTGTTGTTCATTGACTTATTCGATTCATTAGCGAGTTTATTAATCTATTTGATATTCGTTAAGGAGTGAAAAATTGTCTTGTAATTGAACGGGGAAAAATAATGATTTATCAAATTTTTAATTGACAGATTATTTAAAGAGTCGTAAACTATGAAAATACAATGAGTAAAATTATAATAACATTTGGCTATGATGAGAAGAGTAGCCTGCAAAGTATATTTTAAGCGACCATCGTTGGTGTAAGGATGGAATAGAAATGTAGGTGAAGATGAGCTCTGAGCTTTTCAGTATGGTGCAAGCTATGCTGACGTCTGCATTCGTTACCATGCCAGGCTTTTGACGTTGGCGGACAAGTCAACTAATTGAGTTGTTGAGGCTTATATTTGTAAAAATATAAGTAAAATTGTAGGTGGTAACACGAATCTTCGTCCTGCTGTGATCGTTTAGATCATAGCAGGGCTTTTTTAGTATTGTTTCCACTTAGTCAAAATGTTTTTACATTGCGGTATTAGTTTAAATAAATCAAGAATGATGAAAGGGGAAAAATTTATGTCAAAAAAAATTGTTGTAATCGGTGGTGTCGCTGGAGGAGCTTCGGCCGCTGCACGTTGTCGGCGTTTAGATGAACATGCACAAATAACCATGTACGAAAAAGGGCCGGATGTGTCTTTTTCTAACTGTTCATTGCCTTATTATTTATCTGGTGTAATCGAGGATGCGGATGATATCGTTTTGATGAATCCATGGGAATTGAAACACCAATACAATATTGATGCGATAGTGAATCATGAAGTCACTGAAATTGATGCAAAAAATCAAACAGTGACAGTGAAAAATCTGCTTGATGAGACAATAGAAGACGTTGCATACGATGAATTATTTTTATCACCGGGTGCCGTACCAATCCGACCACAAAGTATCAGCGGCATCAATAATGAAAATGTCTTCACTATTCGCAATGTAGTTGATATCAAGTCATTATACGATTATCTGACAAATCACTCCATCACTGATGTCACCGTAGTTGGCGGTGGATTCATCGGTATCGAAACTGTAGAGAATCTGGTCAATGGTGGTTTTAATGTTAATTTAGTAGAAGGAGAGGATCACGTTCTCAATACGATTGATTATGACATGGCGCAAATCATTCAGAGAACGCTGCTAAATCATAAAGTCAATGTGATTGTTGGGGATACGGTAACAGCTATCAGTGAAACAAATGTGACACTGAAATCTGGGCGTCAATTAAAAACAGGCGCTGTAGTATTAGCGTTGGGAGTGACTCCTGATACTAGGTTAGCAGAAGCCGTTGGGATTAAAATTGGCAGTACAGGTGGTATTCAAGTCGATCAAAATTTTCGAACGAATATCCCGCATATTTATGCTGTCGGTGATGCAGTGGAAGTGATCAATCGCCAAACTCATCAACGGCAGAAGTTAAGCTTAGCCTTTCCAGCACAGATGGAAGCCCGTCAAGCCGCGGATCACATTTATGGAAGACAAACGCATAATCGTGGTGTGATTGGTTCACAATGTGTACCGGTATTTGAAATGAATGTTGCCGCCACTGGTTTAACAGAAAAAAATTGTCAAAAAAATCACATTGATTATCGAACCGTGATGGTGATTCCAAAGGATAAAGTTTTATTGATGCCTGGAGCCAAGCCATTATTTTTCAAACTAATTTTTGCCTACCCTACCGGAGAGATTTTAGGAGCTCAAGCAATTGGCGAAGGTCGAGTCGATAAACAGATTGATGTAATCGCCACGATGATTACTAATCACAATCATGTGGAAGATTTGGAAAATCTGGAGCTGTGTTATCAGCCGAAGTTCAGCACAGCCAAAAATGCAGTTAATATGGCTGGATTAGTAGCAACCAATATTTTAAACGAAGAATTTTACCAAATTTCAGCTAGTCAAGTACGAAGATTAGTGGAGCAGCATGAATTGATTATCGATGTCCGTGAACCTGATGAATATGAAAAAGGACACGTCGTAAGTGCAATCAATATTCCTATGAGCGAATTTCGTGAACGTTTAGACGAATTTCCTCGAGATAAACCAATTTATATTCACTGCTTAAGTGGTCAACGTAGTTATAATGTAGTACGCGCACTGATGAATTTAGGCTACACCAATGTTTACAATATTGCCGGTTCATTTATGGCAATCTGTGAATATGAATATTTCAATGATCAAGTACAACCACGCGAGTCGATCATTGATACGTATTGGTTTGATTAATTTGATATTTAAAGATACACATTTCGTAGACAAAATTATCATCAGGGGAGGAGTCAGGTGAAAAAAAGTATTAAAATACGTTATTTATTGATCAGTGTCATGACGATCACTGTGTTGTTAGGCTCATGGATTGTCGCCACCAATTTAAGGATTGTACCAGCAGTACTGCTTCCATCATTAGATAAAATTAGTCAGACTTTCATCGATCTTAGTCGTTCGGGTTAAGGTGGTACACTTTTGTATGTTCATTATTGGATCACCATGCGTCGATTATTTGTAGCAATTTTATTTGCGGTACTTATCGGTATCCCATTAGGATTACTCAGTGGATATGTACGCTGGATAAATGCCATAGTCGATCCATTGATTCAATTTATTCGGCCGATTCCACCACTAGCTTATTATACGTTGCTGATTTTATGGTTGGGTATCGGTGAATCCTCTAAAATCATGTTGTTGTTTTGGGCGGCTCTGCCACCGATTTATATTTCTTGTTTTGATGCGGTACAACGAATTGATAGTGAATACTTGCAAAGTGCGGCGTCACTAGGCGCCAGTCGGCATCAGATCTTTTTTAATATCGTCTTTCCCGCATCATTACCTGATATTTTTACTGGATTACGATCTGCTGTCGGTGTAGCATACACCACGATTGTTTCAGCTGAAATGATTGCTTCTAGTTCCGGGGTTGGCTGGATGATTATCGATTCCTCTCACTATTTGAAAAGTGATGTTATGTTTGCCGGCATCATTTTGCTGGGAATCACAGGAGTTTTGATTGATTGGTTATTAAGAGAAATGGCCTGCCGAATCGTTCATTGGCGTGGTAAAAAAGAATGTTGAAGAAATTTTTACGATTTTTGGTCATCGTTGGCGTAACCCTGACGTTAACAGCATGTACTTCTGCTAAAAAATCAACAACGCCGATGAAAGTAATCCGTATTGGTATTTTACGGGTGCCCAATGATATGGCGGCTACACGTCAAATGAAAATATTAAAAAAAGCTTGTGCTCAAAATGGTTATAAAGTTAAATACATTACTTTTGATTCTGGTGTCGATGCGAATAAAGCATTGTTGTCTAATAGTGTTGATTTAGCTACGATGGGTGATACAAACGCCGTAGTAGCGATGGCAGCAGCAATTCCGGCAAAATTAGTTTGGATCAATGATGTGATTGGAAATAATGAAGCTCTAGTAGTCAAAAAAAAGCTTGGCATTCGACAAGCTCAGGATTTACGTGGCCTAAAAATAGCTACCCCTTTTGCTTCTACCTCTCATTACAGTCTGATGATGTATTTACAACAACAACATTTGACTGATCAAGTGACATTGGTGGATATGCAGACGCCAGAAATCGTTGCCGCATGGCAGCGTGATGATATAGATGGTGCTTATACGTGGCAACCTAGTCTGGATAGCTTGCACGCAAGCAACTACATTAGTTAGTAGCGATCAGTTGGCAGAACAAGGTGCTCTGACGGCTAATGTGACTTTAGTTACCAACAAATTTGCTCAGCAACATGCAGAAATATTACGTCAGATTCTGAGTACGTTAGGCACTGCCCATACTCTTTATCAGCAACAGCCGCAGAAAATCTATCAGTTAACGGCACAACAGATGAATATCACTTCAAATGAAGCCAAACAGCAGATTGGAACATCGAGCTGGTTGCCAAGTGATCAGTTAGTACAATTTATGAATACAGAATTTGCAAAACAATTTTATCAAACGAGTCAATTCATGTATCAAAGACAAACGTTGAATAGTCGACCCAATCGGCAACAGATTCAACAATTCATCGATACCCAATTTATTATAGAAGGGAAGACACGCTGATGCCATTATTAGAAATTAAGCATGTGGCATACCAGTATGCTGGTAGTGGTGCGCAATCAATTGACAACATCAATTTAACACTTGAAGCTAACTCAATCAACGTGATTATTGGACCTTCTGGTATTGGTAAAAGTACATTACTCAATTTAATTGCCGGTTACCTGAAACCACAAATTGGTGAATTGCGAATGAATGACCAACCAATTCAAAAAGCCAGTTGGCAACGTGGAATCGTTTTTCAAGATATGGCGCTCTATCCATGGCTCAATGTGTCCCAAAATATTACTTTTGGACCGCGTATGCGTAAATTACCTAAGCAACAGATCAATCAGCGTTTAGCAGTACTGCTACAGGAAACAGGTTTGGAAAAATTTAAATCAAGTTATGTTTATGAATTATCTGGCGGGTTGAAACAACGCGTGGCACTTGCACGAGAATTTATTAATCAGCCAGATATTTTGATGTTGGATGAATCTTTTAGTGCTCTAGATAATTTGACTCGTGATGAGATGCACCAAATTTTACTTGAATTATGGACCAATACGGGTAATTGTGTCATCGTCATCACACATGATATTGATGAGGCACTGTACTTAGGTCAGAATATCATTATTATGAATGGCAGACCAGGCACGGTGCAACAAACCGTTACCAATCCGTATTTTAAAGGTACTTTTGACACGATGATCAATAATTCAGAGTATTTTTCTTTTCGACGAATGCTGCTAGATCAACTTAAATAAGCTCTATGAGCAACAGTAATAAGTAACGACTGTTAAAAAAACAAAAAAACTTCTTGACAGGAAAGGTTTTTCGGATAATAATTCTAATAATATAATTAAAATAAAATGAAAATATGAGTAGATTAACTTGATAAGTTTAGAGAGTCGCGGCTGGTGAAAAGCGATCTTATCGAATAATTGAAGATGGTCTTGGATAATACGTATTGTTAAGCTGCGGTGAAACAATAACGGGTGCTCCCGTTAGCGAGCTAGGGTATGTTGTACCCGAAGAGGAATGACTTGCGAAAGTGATTTAAATTAAGGTGGTAACACGAAGAAAGATCTTCGTCCTTAGATTCAGAGATGGATCTATGGGCGAATTTTTTTTTATCGAGAAAGTAGGTGAGAAAAACTTTTTTTCAACTGAATCAGTATTATTTCAAGTTGAAATGTATCTAATATAACTTGTTTTTATTTAATGAGTCAATTCGAGTGTTTTTATAAGCAGATAAATTTATGGAGGTCTTTATATGTTAAAAACTTATTTTGATGAAAATGATTTAGATAGTCGTCAACCGTATTATGCACTAATCGTTCTAGTTTTAATTATTGCTTACGGTCTTTTTACCTCAACACAAGCTGTTGAGTTACCAGTATTCTTGATTGCTGGTCTGGCAATTGGGTATGTTTTCACTCGCTCACGTTTTGGTTTTGCGGGAGGAATCAAGAGCCTCTTTTATGGCGGCAATAGTCAGTTAGCTGTTTCACTATTGATTTTATTGGGAGTGACAGCATTTTTGACTACAGGTATTCAATGGCAGGCCGCTAGTCAAGGAGCAGTTCCAGCATACTTGGCTAGTGCTAAACAAGCCATTATTCCTGGCTCAGCATCGGTAGAACTCACGAATATCGGAACTATAATTGGTGGAGCTATTTTCGGTAGCGGCATGTTGTTAGCTGGCGGTTGTGCTTCTGGAACTTTGACTGACTTTGGTGAAGGTGAAGGACATGCCATTATTACCTTGCCATTTTTCATTATTGGTTCACCGTTAGGGTTGTGGTTGAGCGGAAAGTTAGATGCTTCTGCTATTGGTAAGATTGGTGGCGAGTATTACTTGCCGACGTATTTTGGTTATATTGGTTCATTTATTTTCTTACTTGTTTTTTTAGGGATTTTATACTTAGTGATCCGTGCTTACCAAAAACATCGACAACAAGCTGGCTTAGCAATCAATCAGACGACTTATGCTGAATTTGAAAAATCATTAGAGACATCAAATACACAGGTGAACTTATACCATCGCTTGTTTATTCAACGCTGGTCATTTACAACAGCCGCCTTATTAACATCAATCATTGCCGCTTTTATCATTATCACCACGGGTAAATCATGGGGAGTCACTTCGGCCTTTACCCTGCAAGGAACTCAGTTGCTGCATGCCTTAGGGTTTTCATTAAATGACCCTGTATTTGCAGCGATTAATTTGAAAATCCAGCAAGGTGGTTTTCTAGTTGATGGATCGTCAGTCCGTAATCTGGGGATTGTCCTTGGTTCGCTAGTCGCTTTCTTATTAGCGGGACGGTTCCATTTTAAATTTAATTTTCATCTTAAGGATAGTGCGACTTATGCGTTAGGCGGGTTATTCATGGGTGTAGGAGCACGTTTGGCTAAAGGCTGTAACATTGGTGCTTTGTATTCTGGTATCACTAATTATTCTGTTCATGGATATATTTTCTTAGTTATTGGTAGTGTGATTACTTTAAGTATTTTAGAAGGAAAATTAGTGCTATTCCCTAAACGTCACACTCGCCAACAAGTTGATTTAAAAACTGCGAAAGCTTAGAAAATCTTTTGATAAATCAGTGATTAGCTAAAATCAGATAATCAGTTGTTCATATGAATAAAACGGCAATTCCTTTTTGGGGATTGTCGTTTTATTCATTTAAGCGTTCATGATGTGAGAAACTGCTATTGCTTTGTTGATATTAGTCGTAGATTTTTTAGCCATCTGACCAATCGTATACATAAGAATTAAAATATGAAGTTCTAATTTTTTAGATAAGCAATTTCTGATTACAAAAGAGACGATAGTCTATAAATTTGCTATAGTTAAGTAAAAAAGCGGGGCTTAAAATGGAAATTAGACTGTTACGTTATTTTTGGACAGTGGCACAAGAAGGAAATATTTCTCGGGCAGCCAAGTTACTAAACATCACTCAACCGACCTTGAGTCGACAAATTCGAGAATTAGAAGAGCAAGTAGGAGTGCCATTGTTTCATCGTGGAAAAAATCATCTATCGTTGCTTCCTGAGGGGCTATTTCTTAAAGAAAGAGCAGAAGAGATTCTCCACTTAAGCGATAAACTTGATCGTACTTTTTCAGAAAAGAAAAAGACCCAACTAACAGGAATGATCACAATCGGCTGTGTAGAAGCAGACAATTCAGATACTGTGGCTATGATGCTAGAAGAGATGATCAGTGATTATCCGACTGTTCACTTTAATTTGGTTACCGGAACAAGTGATGATATCAGTGATCAATTAGAAAAAGGATTATTAGATCTAGCTGTGCTGCTTGATCCAGTTGGACTCGAGAATGTGAAAAGCTTAAAACTTCCTCGAGAAGAAAAATGGGGATTTTTGGTCTCAAAAGAACTGTTTATTTCCAGTAAATCTTATTTAACACCAGAAGATATTCAAGGGTTACCACTTCTATGCTCAAATCGAAAAGAAGTCCAAGAATTATTAACGGCTTGGGCGAACTGTTCATATAATCAGTTAAATATTGTAGGAAATTTTAACCTTATTTTTAATGTTTCAGCATTAGTTGAAAATAAAGTGGGCGCAGCTCTTACGATAGAAGGTGCTGTAATGAACAGAAGGTCAGCTAGTACAGAATTTATCCCGCTGGATCCAGAAGTAAAAACAAATTGTCTGCTTGTTTGGAAAGATAGGATTCAAACGCCAGTAGTTCAAGAACTACTTTCTCGCTTTAATCATGCCTTTAAAGCATAGCACTATTTAAAATAAGCATTAGACCAAAAATAAGATGGGCTGTACGATGACTGTATTGATCGTACAGCCTATTTTGTTAACAGAAATTGCGGCTCACAGATGAATCAATCAGATAGAGCGATTGAAAATTGGTTGTTTACTTATAATTAAATAATGCAATGGAGGAAGGACTCATGGCAAAACATGAAGAAGTAAAAAATGGAATTATTTTTCCAATTGGAGAAAAAAATGAGGCTTACGCGCAATATTTTATTGGCCAAAGTTATCTTCAAGGGTTGATTTCAGATCCTGAAATTAATGTAGGAGTAGCAAACGTCACCTTTGAACCTGGTTGCCGAAATCATTGGCATGTTCATCACGATGGGTTTCAGTTACTTTTAGTAACTGGTGGGGAAGGCTGGTATCAAGAAGAAGGGAAAAAAGCACAAGTTTTAAAGGTAGGAGACGCAATCGTTACTCATAATGGAGTGAAACATTGGCACGGGGCAACAAAAGATAGTTGGTTTGAACACATCGCCATTACAGCAGGAACACCAGAATGGTTGGAACCAGTAACTGATGAATGGTATGAGAAATTAAAAAAATAAAGGAGAATTATTATGAAAAAACAAACTGCTGGAAGAGAACAGCTTGGAGAATTTGCGCCACAATTTGCAGCTTTGAATGATGATGTTCTTTTTGGGGAAGTCTGGTCAAGGGAAAATGAATTATCCCTTCATGATAGGAGTATGATCACTTGTTCAGCGTTATTAGCGATGGGAGCACCTCAATTAGAGGCACATTTAAAAATGGCCAAAGAAAATGGTGTAACAAAAGAGGAAGTAACGGCATTGATTACTCAACTAGCTTTTTATGCAGGTTGGTCAAAAGCTTGGACCGCTTTTTCAATGGCAAAAGAGATATTTGGATTAAAAAAATAAAATATATTTTTACAGGAAAGTGTTGAATTAACTAAGGTGATGATTACTGATGAAACTGTTGTCAGTCTCCTTTTTGGCGGTAAGTTGACAGAGAGTTATTTGATAACGAAGTCCCAATTTTTGTTGGATTTTCTTGCTTCTTTCTTTATTTCTATTGGATTAGTCACTCTTAATTCTATATAAAAACACTTCTATCTAAATTCAGAAAAATGAATTAAGATAGAAGTGTTTTTATTTGGTTCCGATTCTATAGAATCAGTCTTCTTTGAAGAAAGTGATTACAGGTCGTAGTCTAGCATTAGAATTGTTTGAAAAACAGAATGAGCAAAAGACCAATCCCGGAAAAGATAAGTCCCCAAAAAATCTGTGAGAACATACTTCTATCTCCAAAAAATAATCGAAATAGGAAAAATTTTTTCCCAAAACAAAAGATTGAAATACCAATCATAAATAAAAGACACCCGATTGTGAAGAGGGGATTCATTTCAAAGGCTGTTTTGATTTCATTCATTTACTTTCCTCCTGATTCAGCATTTAATTTTTCTAAGATAGATGTAGGAACTTCTGATTCTGATATGACCTCTGGGGCAGTAGCTCTTTTTTTACTTGTTTTGATCTTGACAATAGTTTTTGTTGGTAAGGGTGAAACTTGCTCTCCATGAATGTCAGTTTCTCTTTTATGTGATACGCCCTCCTTATCAAAAAAAGTCATTTTGTATTTGTAAGAATACATATTTTCTACTATTTTTCCACGAGCGTCCTTCGTTTGGGTCATTGCAGGAATTTTTGCAGGCGTTTTAGCATACTCAGTGTGGGTGATATAGGTCTCAGAGTAGTATTTATATCCAAACACCCCACTGATAATCAACAATAACAGAGCAACTCCGCCAAATAGTTTCTTCATTTAAAATCCTCCTGTAGGCTACTAGCGAGCTATTTTATTTCCTATAAGGAATTTACATGAATCAAATAAGGAATACGAGCGAATCATCTTTCAAACACCTAACAATAATGCAAGGAAGGTCGTTAACTAGATAAACTACGTGATTATTTAATCAATGAAAGTAGCACAGATTTTCAAAAAAGCTCTATTGATAGAGCAAATGGGAACATACCTAGTGTTTAATCTCTTGTCAATTTATGGTAAAATGCGAAAGATACTTGGATATAAGATAACAGATGGAATAATCCTTATCTCGATGATAAATGATCCTATCCCATATTTCTTCCAAGCAGTTTTGTTAGTATAAAAATAAATAAGGCATTTAAAACCTTGATATGAATGGAGTTGCATGAATAAGATGTCAATTCAATGGTTCCCTGGTCATATGGCGAAAGCTAGGCGGGAAGTTTCTGAAAAATTAAAATTTGTCGATATTGTTTTTGAATTGATTGATGCGAGATTGCCGCTGTCTTCTCGTAATCCAATGTTGGATCAGATCGTACAGCAAAAACCGCGATTAATTTTATTAAATAAAGCTGATTTAGCAGATCCGAATCAAACCAATTTATGGGTCAATTATTTTCGGGAGCAGGGCTATCCTGTGTTGGCCTTAACAGCTAAAAGTGATAAAAGTGTGAAGCAGATTATTCCTGCAAGTAAGAAAGTATTAGCAGAAAAAATTGCTCGTGATAATGAGCGAGGGATAAAACCACGGGCAATCCGAGCAATGGTCCTAGGGATTCCTAATGTGGGAAAATCCACTTTATTGAATCATTTAGCTGGTAAGAAAGTCGCAAGCACTGGCAATCGCCCCGGAGTCACCAAAGGACAGCAATGGCTACGTTTTGGTTCGCAATTGGAATTGCTTGATACTCCAGGAATATTGTGGCCTAAATTTGAAGATCCAGCAGTGGGGAAAAAATTGGCATTGACCGGCGCAATCAAAGATGATTTATTGCATTTAGATGATTTAGCTTTGTATGAATTAGAAATGTTCAGCCGTTTCTATCCAGAACAGCTAAAAGAGCGTTATAAATTAACCGAGGATGATCTGTTTAAGGAATTACCTGAGTTGTTAATGCTGATTTCTGAAAAACGTGGATTTAGAGATGATTATGAGCGTGCAAGTGAGATGCTGATCCTTGAATTGCGACAAGGAAAACTGGGACGTTACACTTTGGATCGTTTTGAGGAGTTGAGCGAATAATGGACAAATTATCCATTAGTGAGATCAAAATGATTCTAAAAACAATCACGTCAGAGAATGATCCACGCTTAAGTGAGTTTGAGCAAGATCAACGAAAAGGCGTACAGTCAGCAATGGCTCAATGGCAAAAACAGCAAGCAAAACAAGTGAAGCTGGCAGAAAAATATCAGGAAATGTCTGTTTTTGAAGAAGAAAAGAAAGCGCAGGGATTTCAGGCGATTTGTGGGATTGATGAAGTCGGCAGAGGGCCATTAGCCGGTCCAGTAGTTGCAGCCGCTGTAATTTTAAACGATACGCATAAGATTTTAGGTCTGAATGACTCCAAACAACTTTCAGCGCATAAGCGAGAAGAGCTGGTCACTGAGATTCGAAAAAACGCACGAGCAATTGGGATTGGGGAAGCTACTGCTGAAGAAATCGATCAATTAAATATTTATCAAGCTACTAAAGTTGCTATGCAACGAGCGATTGATCAACTAATGATTACACCAGATTGTTTATTGATCGATGCGATGGTCTTAGATAATGGATTGCCTCAAGAAAAGATCATCAAAGGCGATGCACGTTCCGTATCTATCGCTGCAGCAAGTATTATTGCGAAAGTTTATCGAGATGAATGGATGACGACTTACGGTGAAGAATATCCAGTATATGGTTTTAGTAAAAATGCTGGCTATGGGACCAAAGAACATCTAAAAGCAATCGAGACATGTGGTATTCTACCAATTCATCGCAAGACTTTTGCTCCAATCAAAAATAAATAAAAATAAAATCCTTCTTTTCGCTGTATCTTTTTGATAAAGAGCTGAAAAGAGGGATTTTTTTGAAAAATGAATTTCTTCTACGATTGAGTTTATTAAAAGGCGTTGGCCATTTTGGCAAACAACGGATCTATCAATTTGCTAAAAAACACCAACGATGGGAGTTTGACAGTTTTGAAATCCGTTTATTAGCACAAACGATGAAACCCAACGATTGGGATGAATGGACAGATGATCGCTTAAACCAAATCAAAAGAACGCATCAATATTTAACGATCGAAGACGAAATCTATCCAGAAAGATTGCGACATGTTCCCACACCACCTTTGATTCTATTTTATAAAGGAAATTTGTCTTTATTGGATCATGAACACTTAGCAATCGTAGGTGCACGTGCAGCAAGTGATTATGGTTATCAAGTATTAAAAAAATTAATGCCTGATCTTACAAAACGCGGATTGGTAATTGTCAGTGGACTAGCTAAGGGAATCGATAGCTTCGTCCATCAGTTTGCCATCAGTAATCAAGGAAAGACGATTGGTGTAATTGGCACAGGCTTAGATGTTTGCTATCCTAAAGCAAGCGGAAATTTACAAATTGAAATGTGTCAACATCATTTGGTGTTGAGTGAATATCCTAATGGCACCTTACCAGCAAAGTTCCATTTTCCAATGCGTAATCGAATCATTGCAGGAATCAGTAGCGGGGTACTTGTGTTAGAAGCTAAAAAACGCAGTGGCTCTTTGATTACTGCACAACAAGCGTTAGATTATGGAAAGGATGTTTTTGTGATTCCCGGGTCGATCTTAGATGGCCGTTCTAGTGGTTGTCATCAATTGATTCAAGATGGGGCAATCTGTGTTGAAAAAACACAAGATATTTTTGATTCTTATGATTTATGGCATAAAATTCATTAGGCCTGACTTGACAAACAAAATTTGAATAGCGTATTATAGGCTACGATTTGTCAGTAGTTTTCAATATATAATAGTAGAAAAAATTGAGGAGGCAAAAATATTTGGCCTATAAATACTTAGTTATCGTGGAATCTCCTGCTAAAGCAAAGACCATTGAAAAATATCTAGGAAGAAATTACAAAGTGGTCGCAAGTGTGGGACATGTCCGTGATTTACCTAAAAGCAAAATGGGAATCGATGTCGAAAATAATTATGAACCCCATTATATTTCTATTCGCGGTAAGGGCGATGTTATTAAAAGTTTGAAACAAGCAGCTAAAAAAGCGCAAAAAGTTTATCTTGCAAGTGACCCGGATAGAGAAGGGGAAGCAATTGCTTGGCATCTTGCGTATTTGTTGGGATTAGATTTGAAAGACAAAAATCGTGTAGTCTTTAACGAGATCACAAAAGATGCTGTCAAAGCGGCGTTTAAAGAGCCACGGTCGATCGATGTTTCTTTAGTCGATGCCCAACAAGCACGGCGTGCCCTAGATCGATTAGTGGGCTATTCTATCTCACCGATTCTCTGGAAAAAAATCAAAAAAGGTTTGAGTGCTGGTCGTGTTCAGTCTATTGCTTTAAAAATGATTATTGACCGCGAACAAGCGATTCGCGATTTTATTCCAGAAGAATACTGGAGCATCGATGGAAACTTCAAGAAGAAAACAAAAAAATTCAAAGCAAATTTTTGGGGAATCGATGGCAAGAAGAAGAAACTACCGAATGCTGAAGCTGTAAAAGAGATTACTTCAAGAATTGATGGTAAAGACTATGAAGTCACCAAAGTTGAGAAAAAAGAACGCAAACGCAATCCAGCTTTACCATTTACAACGAGTAATATGCAACAAGAATCTGCTCGCAAACTGAATTTCCGAACACGTAAAACTATGATGGTTGCGCAACAATTATATGAAGGAATCGCCTTAGGAAAACAAGGAACAGTTGGTTTGATCACCTATATGCGTACTGACTCCACACGTATTTCTGATACTGCAAAGACAGAAGCTGCAGAATTTATTGAAAAGACGTATGGCAAAGAATATTCACAGCACCATGCCCGTAAGGTGAAAAATCCACAAGGTTCACAAGATGCCCATGAAGCGATTCGTCCAACCAGTGTCCAACGAACTCCTGATGAAATGAAACAATACTTGGACAAAGATCAATTAAAACTTTATACATTGATTTGGTCACGATTTGTGGCTAGTCAAATGACAGCTGCAATCCTTGATACGATGAAAGTGACTTTAGAACAAAATGATGTCATCTTTATTGCTAATGGATCAAAAATCAAATTTAAAGGATTCATGCAGGTGTATATTGAAGGACGCGATGATGGCAAAGAAGATAAAGAAAATATCTTGCCAGAACTTGAAAAAGGGGACGTCGTTCAATCTGTCGATATTGAGCCTAAACAACACTTCACACAACCACCAGCTCGTTTTAGCGAAGCGACACTGATTAAAACATTGGAAGAAAATGGTGTGGGTCGTCCATCAACTTATGCGCCGACACTAGATACAATCCAACGGCGTTATTATGTGAAATTAACTCAAAGACGTTTTGAGCCAACTGAACTTGGTGAAATCGTGAATACTTTGATCGTGGACTTTTTCCCACAGATTGTTGATGTTAATTTTACTGCTGAAATGGAAAATGATTTGGATAAAGTTGAAGATGGCAAAGAAGAATGGACAAAAGTCGTGGACCGTTTCTACAAACCGTTTGCTGTAGAATTAGAAAAAGCCGAAGAAGGAATTGAAAAAATCCAGATTAAAGATGAGCCCGCGGGCTTTGATTGTGATGTTTGTGGTCATCCAATGGTGATCAAACTAGGTCGTTATGGAAAATTCTATGCATGCAGTAATTTTCCAGAATGTCGTAATACAAAACCAATCGTTAAAGAAATCGGCATAGAATGTCCAGTTTGTCATAAAGGACAAGTCGTTGAACGGAAATCGAAAAAAAATCGTTTGTTTTACGGCTGTTCCCGTTATCCTGATTGCGACTTTACTTCTTGGGATAAACCAGTTGGGCGGAAGTGTCCAAAATGTGATGGCTATTTAGTTGAGAAAAAAGTCAAGGGCGGCAAACAAGTTGTTTGTGTTAATGGCGATTACGAAGAAGCAGTACAAAAATAACTTCCATAAGTGAGGAAATCAATGGTAAAAACAGTCAATGTTATTGGAGCAGGGCTTGCTGGAAGCGAAGCTGCGTGGCAGTTAGCAGAAGCAGGTGTTCCGGTCAATTTATATGAGATGCGTCCAGTAAAGTCAACACCGGCGCATCATACAGCAAATTTTGCAGAACTTGTTTGTAGTAATTCATTGCGTGGCAATAGTTTGACAAATGCAGTCGGCGTTTTAAAAGAAGAGATGCGCCGGCTAAACTCAGTAGTGATTGCCGCAGCAGATGAAACAGCTGTACCCGCTGGCGGAGCACTTGCAGTAGATCGGACAGATTTTTCAGCGCTGATCACTCAAAAAGTGAAAAACCATCCTATGGTGACAGTCATCTCTGAGGAAGTCACAAAAATTCCTGAAGGGATTACGATTATTGCGACGGGACCTTTAACTTCAGAGGCTCTAGCAACAGAAATCGCAGCGTATAATGGTTCGGAAGGTTTTTATTTTTATGATGCCGCAGCGCCGATTATTGATGAGTCTACTATCGATCATGAAAAGGTTTATTTGAAATCACGGTATGACAAAGGTGAGGCAGCATATTTAAATTGCCCGATGACAGAAGAAGAATTCATGCGTTTTTATAATGCACTGATTGAAGCAGAAGTAGCGCCGCAAAAAGAATTTGAGAAAGAAAAATTCTTTGAAGGATGTATGCCGATTGAAGTTATGGCAAAACGCGACGTAAAAACAATGTTGTTTGGTCCAATGAAACCGGTTGGTTTAGAAGATCCTAAGACAGGTAAACGTCCGTATGCTGTAATCCAATTACGTCAAGACAATGCCGCAGCGTCTATGTATAATATTGTTGGTTTTCAAACGCATTTAAAATGGGGCGAACAAAAACGTGTTTTTCAAATGATCCCAGGATTAGAAAATGCTGAATTTTTACGCTATGGTGTGATGCATCGCAATAGTTTTATGAATTCACCAGAGCTGTTGCAGCCGACCTATCAAAGTAAAAAGCGTCCCGATCTATTCTTCGCTGGTCAAATGACGGGCGTTGAAGGTTATGTGGAAAGCGCGGGCAGCGGATTAGTTGCTGGTTTGAATGCTGCAAGACTTGCTAAAGGAGAAGAGCTGATCGAATTTCCTCGCGAGACTGCGATTGGTTCGATGGCCTATTACATTACCCACGCAGAAGGCAAACATTTTCAACCGATGAATGCAAATTTTGGGCTATTTCCTAGTCTGCCAGAACGGATTCGTGATAAAAAATTACGCTATGAAACATTAGCCGAACGAGCATTGAAGGCATTAGCAACAATGAATGATTAGAAAAAAACTCCGCTGATAAAAACAGTGGAGTTTTTTTTATTTACTTAAAATAAATGAAATCAACGGCTATTTTAGCTATAAATATGAAAGATTTATAAATAATTGTTAGTATATTCGTGAAAAGTCAATAGATTCTGACAATTCAATTGTAATTAAAAAGCTCTTATGCTACATTTGTGATATGTTTGTGAGGTGAGAAAAAATTTGGAAAATGAAGCAATCATGCAAGAGTTTGTGAGTTATTTAATGACTGAACGCGGCTACTCTGAGAAGACAAAAGAGGCCTATCAGCGAGATTTAAATGACTTTTGTCATTTTTTAAAAAATTCAGGAGAAGCTTCATTATTATCGGTGAATCATTTAGATGTTCGGGTGTATTTAGCATTTTTAAACGATCAGAAATATAGCCGCAATACGATCAGTCGCAAAATCGCAAGTTTACGCTCTTTTTATCAATATCTTTTGAAACATGGAAAAATTGAAGAGAATCCATTTTCTTATGTCCATCTCAAAAAAAAGCAAGCACGCCTTCCACGTTTTTTCTATGAAAAAGAGATTGAGGTATTGTTTGCTAGTGTCGATGGGACAAAACCCCTCGATCAACGCAACCGTGCATTATTAGAAATCCTTTATGGTTCAGGTTTACGTGTGAGCGAATGCGCGAACCTTCATCTGTCAGTAATCGACTTTGACAACAGTGTGATGCTGATTCACGGAAAAGGGAGCAAAGATCGTTATGTACCGCTAGGTTCTTATGCAGCAGATGCGATTCAAGAATTTGTTCAAGATGGTCGAAAAAAAATTATGAATCATTTTGGTAAAGAGCATGATTTTTTGTTTATTAATCATCGTGGCGATCAAATTACACCGACTGGGATCGAATATGTGCTTAATCAAATGATCAAAAAAAGCAGTTTGAACAGTGATATCCATCCACATATGTTGCGTCATACTTTTGCGACTCATCTGCTGAACAATGGGGCGGATTTACGAACAGTCCAAGAATTATTGGGCCATGCTAATCTGTCAACGACCCAAATTTATACCCATGTTACAAAAGAAAGTTTACAAAAGAGCTATCGCTCATTTCATCCAAGAGCTTAAATTATAATTATTTAGTTTTAGTGGTGTCCACTGACTAATCAAGAAGGAGAGAATAATATGTCTGAATCACAATTTCATTCCACTACAATTTGCGCAATCGAAAAAGATGGGAAATTAGCCATGGCTGGTGACGGCCAAGTCACAATGGGCGAACAAGTGATTATGAAAGGAACGGCCCGCAAAGTCCGCCGTATTTATAATGGCAAAGTTGTCGTAGGCTTTGCTGGCAGCGTAGCCGATGCATTTACTTTAGAAGAAAAATTTGAAGGAAAACTCAATGAATATAACGGCAACTTACAACGGGCGGCTGTAGAACTGGCCCAAGAATGGCGGACACAACAAGCGATGAAAAATCTAGAGGCGTTATTGATTGTCATGAATGACAAAGAGATGCTGCTTGTTTCTGGTAACGGCGAGGTCATTGCACCAGATGATGGAATTTTAGCAATCGGTTCAGGTGGAAATTATGCTTTAGCTGCTGCTCGAGCAATGAAGAAACACAACTCTGACATGAATGCAAAAGAAATTGCTGAGAGCGCATTGAATATCGCTGCAGACATCTGTGTTTTTACTAACCATAATATTATCGTAGAAGAAATGTAAATCGACTGATAAAGAAGAGTAGAATACTAAACATAAGGAGAATCGAAATGACGGAAGTTAACAAAACACCAAAAGAAATTGTAAGTGAATTGGATCAATATATTATTGGACAAAACGATGCAAAACGTTCTGTGGCGATTGCGTTACGTAATCGTTATCGTCGAATGCAATTAGAAGAAACCATGCAACAAGAAGTCACCCCTAAAAATATTTTAATGATTGGCCCTACTGGTGTTGGTAAGACTGAAATCGCTCGGCGCTTGGCACGAATAGTCAAAGCACCTTTTGTGAAAGTTGAAGCAACAAAATTCACAGAAGTGGGTTATGTTGGTCGTGACGTTGAGTCCATGGTTCGTGATTTAGTTGAGAATGCTATCACAATCGTGGAAAAAGAACAATATTCAAAAGTGTATTCACAAGCATTGAAACGTGCCAATAAACGTTTAGTGAAAATTTTAGTTCCTGGGATTAAAAAAGAACAAAAACAAAGCAACAATCCTTATGAACAAATGATGAATATCTTTAACCAAGCACAAAACGAACCAAAAGAAGAAGTCACAGAAGCGATTAAAGTAAATCGTCAAACTATTCTTGAACAATTAGAAAAAGGGTTATTGGACCAACGAGATGTGACGATTGAAATAACTGAGCCAAAAAAATCGATGCCAATGAACAACGGCTTAGAACAAATGGGCATTGACTTGTCAGATACATTGGGCGCTTTGACACCGGAAAAGAAGATTCAGCGCACCGTAACTGTTAAAAAGGCACAAGAGTTATTAGTAAAAGAAGAGCAAGCAAAGTTAGTCAATGAAGGAGATATCTCTACTGCAGCGATTAATTTAGCAGAAAGTTCTGGGATTATCTTTATCGACGAGATCGATAAGATTACTTCTAAATCACAACAAAATTCAGGAGAAGTATCTCGTGAAGGTGTTCAAAGAGATATCCTGCCGATCGTTGAAGGCTCTCAAGTGAATACAAAGTATGGAGCAATCCAAACAGATCATATTTTGTTTATTGCCAGCGGTGCATTTAGTTTGTCTAAACCAAGTGACTTGATTCCAGAATTGCAAGGACGTTTTCCAATTCGTGTTGAATTGAATGATCTTTCAGCCGAAGACTTTGTGAAAATTTTGACCGAACCAAACAATTCATTGATCAAACAATACGTTGCTTTGGTAGGAACAGAGAATGTTGAGATCATTTTTACACAAGAAGCAATCGAACGAATTGCACAGATCGCATTTGATGTGAATCGAGAAACAGACAATATCGGTGCCCGCCGTTTGCACACGATTTTAGAAAAATTGTTGGAAGATCTTTTATTCGAAGCACCAGATATGCAAATGGGTGAAATCAAGATTACAGAGGCATATGTGGATGAAAAATTAGCATCAATCGCTCAAAATAAAGATTTGAGTCGCTTTATTCTTTAAAACTGGGGAGGAGAAAAAGTGGAAACATTATTAGAAAAAACACGTCAGATAAATAAATTAATGCAACAAAAAAATGCCTTTGAACCGGCAGCAGAGTTACCTTATAATAATATGGCGCGGATCTTAGGAGATATTTTAGGCACACTGACTTATATTATCGGGGCTGAGGGAAAATTGTTGGGACTAAATGAAAAGATCGATATTAATACTGATCGAGTTCGTTCTTTTTTAGTTGATCGGCAGTTTCCGGATAGTTATGTCTCAGGAATGAAAGAAGTCATGCGAACAGAGGCGAATATTCCAGTAGAAAATGAACTGACTGCTTTTCCGACTGAACGAGCAGAACTTTATCCTCATGGATTAACGACTGTTATTCCGATTTTTGGTTCTGGAGAACGTTTAGGGACGATCGTGCTAGCTCGAACAGAAGAGATATTTACTGATGATGACCTTGTTTTAGCCGAATACGGGGCAACTGTTATCGGTATGGAAATTTTATACCAACAATTTTTACACGTAGGAGAAAAAATCCGCAGTCAAACGGCTGTACAAATGGCGATATCTACTCTTTCATACAGTGAGTTAAAAGCTGTCAAAGCGATTTTTGAAGCACTAGAAGGGGATGAAGGTCGATTGACGGCCTCAAATATTGCGGATAAAATCGGTATCACACGTTCTGTGATTGTGAATGCTCTACGAAAATTAGAGTCTGCTGGTATCATCGAATCTCGTTCTCTTGGAATGAAAGGGACTTATTTGAAAGTTTTGAATCCATTATTCAAAGAAGAATTAGTCCGTCACAAATAGAAAAAATACTCGTTTTTTTGGTTCAATAAAAAGAACTGTTCATAAAGTTCAGACTGTACAATGAAAAGCGAGATAGAAATGAGGAGTGAAAGACTTATGTCAGTGACAATCAGTAATGATTTTTTGGAAGCAACAATCAATGAACAAGGCGCAGAACTCGCCAGCTTGCGTGCCAATGAGATTGAATATATCTGGCAAGCAGATCCAAAATATTGGGGACGCCATGCACCGTTGCTTTTTCCATTTGTAGGACGTTTGAAAGACGATCAATATACGTATCAAGGAAAAACGTATTCTATGGGTCAACATGGATTTGCACGGGACAAACTATTTTCAGTAGTCGAACAAACAAAAGATAAAGTCACTTTTTTACTTGAAAGCGATGAAGAAACTAAGGCAGTTTACCCATTTGATTTCGCGCTCACTGTTAGTTATGAAATTTGGGGTGAAGGCGTTCGGATTCGTTTTAATGTAGAAAATACCGGGACTGAAGAAATGATTTTTGCTTTGGGTGGACATCCAGCTTTTAATATTCCATTGACAGAAGAATTGAAATTTGAGGATTATTTTATTGCTTTTTCTCCTCAAAAATCACGGGTGAAAATTCCTTTAGAAGGGCCATTCACAAATTTAGATCAAAAAACGATTGGTCAAACAAATACAAACATTCAATTAAGCCGAGATTTGTTCAAAGAAGATGCATTGATTTATGAAACACGAGGATTAAATGCTTATACATTAGGCAGCGAAGAATCCTCTCATCGTGTAAGAGTGGCTTACAACAATGTTCCTTATGTCGGTCTATGGTCACCTTATCCTGCTGAAGCACCATTTGTTTGCATCGAACCATGGTGGGGATTTGCAGATACCATCGATAGTACCGGGCGTCTGGAAGATAAAGAAGGTATGAATCGATTGGCAGCAAACGAACAGTTTAAGACAGAATTTTCGATTACCGTCAGTTGATAACAACAGTTGGCTAATCTAATGAGAATTATAGAGAATAAACAGGCTGCGCTAAATTCGGCGCAGCCTGTTTATTCATTGATTAGAAGATTTTTTAGTCGAAAGGAACACGCCACTCATTGTTGTGATGAGCCTCAAAACAAAGTTTGATTTGTTCTTTCGTATTTTTTGCTTCTGCTAATGGTGGTAGATCCTTTAAAGAAAACCAGGCAATCTGGATTGTTTCAATATTTTCTTTAAACTTTCCACCGAGTAAACAGCACTCCACAAATATTTTACAAACACTATAGGCATAACGAGGATGATTGTGTTTGTTACGTTCGTGAATAGCAATCACTTTTATAGGTTTTACCTGTAACCCGGTTTCTTCTAGTGTTTCTTTCACCGTATTTTCTTTGATTGATTGATCAAAATCGACCCAACCGCCTGGTAACGACCAAAGTTCATTTTTTTCCTGGACAAGTAGGATCTTACCTTCATTGAATACCGCTGCCCGTGTATCTAATTTTGGTGTTGGATAGCCTGTTTCTTTGGCAAAAAGTTCTTTTACTTTTAATACAGGAAGGGGTGATTGTAATGCAAGTAGTTCTGTTGCGATTGTTCGGATTCGCTCAAAACGTTCTTGATCGAATGGATCTTTTGTGTAAGTCAGCCCAGCTTGAGCAATTGCTTGAAGTTCGATTGCCCAATCCAATAGTTGTTCGTCCATCTATTTCTCCTTCTTATTCAAACCAAAAGGAACCCGATTTTCTGTGCCATTTTTAATCCGCAAAATATTTTCTTTATGACGATAAGTGATGTAACAAGTTAAAAGAAAACACACCAATGTCAGCAGCCAATTTTGGGTAGGCAAGATTGTTGGCCAAATGTAAGGCAGAAAAATTGAAGATAGAGTAACAAAAATAGCTGAAGTGATACTAGCTGCACTGACCATACTGGTGATGTACAAAATAATCAGGAAGAAAACCACTGAATAACAAAAAAATAAAGGAGCAAAGCCTAACAACATTCCAGCACTAGTAGCGACAGCCTTGCCGCCTTTGAAGCCAGCAAAAATAGGTAATGTGTGACCAATGACTGCTACTAAACCAAACCATAATGGATTGATATCTAAATGAAAGATTATAGGCAAACAAGTTGCTAGTGTACCTTTTAATAAATCCATGGCAAAAACAATAAGTCCGGCTGCTTTTCCTAATACACGAAACGTATTGGTAGTACCAGAATTTCCGCTGCCAAATTCACGTATGTCTTTTTTGAAAAAAAGTTTCCCAATCCAAATTCCAGAAGGGATAGAGCCTAAAAGATAAGCTAAGACTAAAAGTATGGCGGTTTTCATATGTGTCCTCATTTCTTCGAGTAGTAAGGTCATTTTAGCAGATTTCAAATGAGTGAACAAATTCTAATCCCATGATATACTGGTTATCGTAAATAATCAAAGTGAGCGGAGGTATTCAAATGAGTTTTCAAAATCCTAGTCAGGAAAAAATTTTTCAATACTTGGATGAAGCAAAAGTCATCGCAGTAGTGGGTCTTAGTGCAAATCCCGATAAAACGAGCTATAAAATTGCAGCTGTTCTAAAAGCTCACGGCTATAAATTATACGGTGTAAATCCCAAGTTAGCTGGTCAAACAGTCAATGACATCCCAGTTGTAGAAAATCTAGCTGCTGTACCAGAGACGATCGATATCGTGGATATCTTTAGACGCAGTGAGTTTTTACCAGAAATAGCCGAAGAATTTTTAAAAACAGATGCTAAAGTTTTTTGGGCCCAACTTGGGTTAAGCAGCGAAAAAGCAGCAGAAATCTTACAAGAGCATGGTCGTAATGATATTGTCATGGATCGCTGCGTAAAGATTGAATTAAACAAAAGAGCATAATTCTTGAGTTGCTTTTCTTAAAAAAAAAGCTTAAAATGCCTTTTCAGAAACAGGAGAGGCTTTTTTTTTGGACTTTTTTAGCGTATCATACAAATGATGTACGTTAGTAAAGGTACAAACAACACAATCATTTTTCACTAAGATAAATGATTACGTTATTAGAAGTAAGGAGCTGTAGGATTGGCTAAGATAAACAACGAATACAATGACGCTTCGATCCAAGTGTTAGAAGGATTAGAAGCGGTTAGAAAACGCCCGGGGATGTATATCGGCTCGACAGACAGTCGAGGCCTGCATCATTTGGTTTATGAAATTGTTGATAATGCAGTAGATGAAGCATTGTCAGGCTATGGGAATGAGATTGAAGTTACCCTTCATCATGACAATAGTGTAGAAGTAAGCGACAAAGGACGTGGGATGCCCGTTGGGATGCATGCTTCAGGAATTCCGACTGTTGAAGTAATCTTTACGATCTTACATGCTGGCGGAAAATTTGGCCAAGGAGGTTATAAAACTTCTGGCGGCTTACACGGAGTAGGTGCCAGTGTAGTAAATGCTTTATCAAAATGGCTGACAGTAACGATTGTTCGAGAAGGTGTAGAATACCGCGAAGAATTTAAAGATGGCGGTAAGCCCCAAGGAACGTTGAAAAAAATTGGCAAGACCAAAAAACCAAATGGTACCACGGTCCATTTTTTACCTGATAAAGAAATTTTTTCAGTTTTGAATTTTTCTTACGAGACATTATCTGAACGGTTACGAGAATCGGCATTTTTATTACGTGGTGTAAAGATTACGTTAACGGATCTGCGTGGCGAAGAAAAAGTTACAGAAGTATTCCATTTTGAAGAAGGAATCAAAGAATTTGTCGAATATTTAAATGAAGACAAGGATACATTGACACCGGTTGTTTATTTTTCTGGGGAACGTGAAGGAATCGAAGTAGAATTTTCTTATCAATACAACGATGGTTATTCAGAAAACTTGTTATCATTTGTCAATAATGTTCGTACAAAAGATGGCGGGACCCATGAATCAGGGATGAAGACGTCCATGACCAAAGCCTTCAATGAGTACGCGCGCAAACTAGGGTTATTGAAAGAAAAAGATAAAAATTTAGAAGGCTCTGATTTTCGAGAAGGTCTTTCTGCGGTTTTATCAGTTCGAATCCCAGAGGACCTTTTGCAATTTGAAGGACAAACAAAAGAAAAATTAGGGACTCCGGCAGCACGTGGAGCAGTAGATGCAGTGATCGGCGAACAAATGGGCTTTTATTTACAAGAAAATAGTGAAAATAGCCAAATGTTGATTCGTAAAGCAATCAAAGCCCGTGAAGCTCGTGAAGCTGCGCGTAAAGCTCGTGAAGAAAGCCGCAATGGAAAGAAACGTAAAAAAGGCGAGTCATTACTTTCAGGAAAGTTAACCCCTGCTCAGTCCCGTAATGCGGCAAAAAATGAATTATTTTTAGTCGAAGGTGATTCAGCCGGCGGTTCAGCCAAACAAGGCCGAGATCGAAAATTCCAAGCAATCTTGCCATTGCGAGGAAAAGTCATCAATACGGAAAAAGCAAAAATGCAAGATATTTTAAAAAATGAAGAAATCAATACAATGATCTACACTATTGGCGCCGGCGTAGGACCGGAATTTTCTATTGAAGATTGTAATTATGACAAAGTGATCATCATGACCGATGCAGATACAGATGGTGCTCACATCCAAGTCTTGTTATTGACTTTTTTCTATCGTTATATGAAACCCTTGATTGAAGCAGGCAAAGTCTATATCGCATTGCCGCCGTTATACAAAGTCTCAAAAGGAACAGGACGCAAACAAATTGTCGAGTATGCATGGACAGATGATGAATTACAAGCTGTGATCGACAAAGTTGGTAAAGGCTATATGTTGCAACGTTATAAAGGTCTTGGCGAAATGAATGCAGAACAATTATGGGAAACAACGATGGATCCTGAGTATCGGACACTTGTCCGTGTAAGAATCGATGATGCAGCTCAAGCAGAACGACGTGTGACGACTTTGATGGGTGATAAAGTGGAACCAAGACGAAAATGGATTGAAAACCATGTCCAATTCACGTTAGAAGAAGAGGGCAGTTTATTAGACAATAAAGAAGAAGTACCAACTGCTTCAACAACAAATCAAAATGAAATGAAAGAAACGACTGACGATGTAAAATCAATCGGTCTGTTTGATGAGTAGGAGGTGGTCAAAAAATGGATGGAAAACATTCAATTCAAGAATTAACATTGGAAGAAGTTATGGGTGACCGTTTTGGCCGCTATTCAAAATATATTATCCAAGAGCGGGCATTGCCAGATATTCGTGATGGGTTGAAACCAGTTCAACGACGCATTTTATTTGCAATGAATAAAGATGGGAACACTTACGATAAAGGCTTTCGAAAATCTGCAAAATCGGTCGGAAACATCATGGGGAATTATCATCCTCATGGCGACAGTTCGATTTATGAAGCGATGGTGCGAATGAGTCAAGATTGGAAATTGCGCCAAGTTTTGATTGAAATGCACGGAAATAACGGGTCGATGGATGGGGATCCACCAGCTGCGATGCGTTATACTGAAGCACGTCTGTCGCAATTAAGCGGAGAGATGCTAAGAGATATTGAAAAAGAAACGGTCGATTTTGTGTGGAATTTCGACGATACCGAAAAAGAACCGACTGTATTACCAGCAGCGTATCCGAACTTATTAGTCAATGGTTCAACAGGTATCTCAGCAGGCTATGCAACAGAGATTCCTACTCATAATTTATCTGAAGTGATTGATGGAGCTATTTATTTAGTGGACCATCCTAATGCATCATTAGAAAAAATCATGGAATACATCCCCGGACCAGATTTTCCGACTGGCGGAATCTTACAAGGAAAAGCCGAAATAAAAAAAGCTTACGAAACAGGAAAAGGCAAAGTCATCCTTCGTTCGAAAACCTCAATCGAGCCGCTAAAAGGTGGAAAACAACAGATTGTCATTCATGAGATCCCCTATGAAGTAAACAAAGCTGTCTTAGTTAAAAAAATGGATGAGATCCGTTTGAATAAAAAAATCGACGGCATTGCTGAAGTTCGTGATGAATCTGACCGGACGGGATTACAAGTAGTAGTGGAACTGAAAAAAAATGCTAATGCTGAAGGAATCTTAAATTATTTATTTAAGAATACCGATCTTCAAATCAATTATAACTTCAATATGGTAGCTATTGATAATATGACTCCTCAACAAGTGGGATTGAAACATATTTTAAGCAGCTATATTGAACACCGTAAATCTGTAATCACTAAACGCAGTCAATATGAACTTGCAAAAGCAAAAAAACGTCAGCATATTGTTGAAGGATTGATGAAAGCTCTATCTATCTTGGATGAAGTAATCACAGAAATCCGCAACAGTAAAGATAAAAAAGATGCCAAAAATAACCTAGTTGCACGCTTTGCATTTAGTGAAGAACAAGCAGAAGCCATCGTAACTTTACAACTCTATCGTTTGACTAATACAGATATTACTCAATTGGAAAAAGAAGCTGCTGAACTAGCTGCTCAGATCGATGAATTGCATTTGATCTTAAACAGTGAAAAAGAGCTGCATAAAGTAATGAAACATGAATGGCGTCAAATCAAAAAGAACTACGGAAATGACCGTTTGACACCAATTGAAGATGAGATTAGCGAAATCAAGATTGAAACAGAAGTATTGATCGCTCAAGAAGATGTCATTGTGACTTTGACAAAAGAAGGGTATCTCAAACGCAGTAGCTTACGTTCGTACAATGCTTCACGTTTAGAAGAGCATGGGATGAAAGACGGCGATACGATCATCTTCATCGATAAATTAAATACGTTGGATCATTTATTGATATTAACCAATCATGGAAATATGATTTATCGCCCGGTCCATGAGATTACTGAATTAAAATGGAAAGATGTCGGAGAACATATCTCACAAACCATCACCAATCTGTCTGTGACAGAAGAGATCATTGCAGCATTTCCTTACAAGGAGATCGATGCCAACAAACTCTTTATTTTTATGAGTAAAGAAGGCATGATTAAACAAACACGGATGACCGAATTTTCACCATGGCGGACTTATCGCAGTCGTCCGACAACAGCGATGAAATTAAAAAATGATACTGATCAAATCGTATCAGTCTTTTTAACTAATGAAACACACAATATGGACGTGCTCATTGCTTCACATCGTGCATTTGGATTGCGTTATCCTTTAGAAGAAGTCCCAGTGGTCGGTGCAAAAGCAGCGGGTGTTAAAGCCATCAATTTGAAAGAAGACGATTATGTAGTAGCTGGTGCGTTGGTTCCTTCTGAAGGGGATTCGCCAATTTTATTACTCAGTCAACGAGGAGCAGCTAAACGAATGTTAGCGCAAGAGTTGCCGCAACTTGGCAGAGCAAAACGTGGATTGATGATTTTCCGTGAATTGAAAAAAAATCCACATCGCCTAGCGTATATGACAACCGAGACAGAAGGAACCCTTGCCTTGACAACGAAAAAAGGGATTGAAACAGAAATCGAGATTGCCGAGATTGCGATTAGTGATCGGATGACAAATGGCACATTTGTCATCAATGAAAAACAAGATGGTGAACTTTTCTCTGTTCAAAACATCCAAAAATTGGTTGAAGATTAACTTTTCTGTACTATATAATTATAATAAAAACGGGCAACTGTATTAATACAGTTGCCCGTTTGTTCTATCACAAAAGCATTTAAATAGGTGTGTATCTACGTAAAAAAATAAAGAATAATATTGCTGAAAATCCTTTTATATCAATGTTTTGTAAATGATTACAAAAATATTTCGTTTTCTAATTAATCTTTCACAAGGAAAGGCTTGCATAAAGAAGATTATGTGTTATACTTTGGTCATAAAGCTGTAGCAATTAAGTTTTTATTCTAAGGAGGTCCTTTTAAAATGGGAACTGCAACAAATGAACTAGAAAAAATGAAGAACACAGAAAAATCTGCATGGAAAGGCTTCAAAGGCGATCTGTGGAAAAGTGAAATCAACACACGTGACTTTATCCAAGCGAACTACACACCTTATGAAGGCGGCGCAGATTTCTTAGCTGAACCAACTGATGCAACAAACGAATTATGGGGCAAATTACAAGGATTACAAAAACAAGAACGTGAAAATGGTGGCGTATTAGACATGGAAGCAGATATTGTTTCTGCTGCAAATGCTTATGGCGCTGGTTACATCGATGAAAAGATGAAAGACAAAGAAGCCATCGTTGGTATTCAAACGGACAAACCTTTAAAACGTGCATTCATGCCTTATGGTGGGATTCGCATGGCTGAAGAAGCATTGACAAGTTATGGATATGAACCAAATCCTAAATTCACTGAAATCTTCAATGATTATCATAAAACACATAACCAAGCGGTCTTCGATGTATACACACCAGAAATCCGTGCAGCGCGTCGTAACAAGATCATTACTGGTTTACCTGATACGTACGGACGCGGAAGAATCGTAGGCGATTATCGTCGTGTAGCTTTATATGGAATCGATTATTTGATGGAACAAAAATTCAAAGATCATGAAAATTGTGGACATGGTCAATTTACTGATGAAGACATTCGTTTACGCGAAGAAATCACAAATCAATACAATGCGTTGAAACGCATCAAAGAAATGGCAGCTGCTTATGGCTTTGATATTTCTCGCCCAGCAGAAAATGCTCAAGAAGCTGTTCAATGGACGTACTTTGGCTACCTAGCTGCAATCAAAGAACAAAACGGTGCTGCAATGTCAATCGGCCGTGTTTCTACTTTCTTAGATATTTATATCCAACGTGATATTCAAAATGGTCTATTGACAGAAGATGGCGCTCAAGAATTAATCGACCATCTAGTTATGAAACTACGCATGGTTAAATTTGCACGTATCCCTTCATACAATGAATTGTTCTCAGGCGATCCTGTTTGGGCAACATTATCAATTGCTGGTATGGGTATGGACGGACGTACATTGGTAACGAAAAATGATTTCCGTTTCTTACACACATTAGAAAACATGGGACCATCACCAGAACCAAACTTGACTGTTTTATATTCTTCTCGTTTACCACAAGGATTCAAAGAATATGCAGCAAAAATTTCAATCGATACATCATCAATTCAATATGAAAATGACGATGTTATGCGTCCAATCTGGTTAGATGATTATGCAATCTGCTGTTGTGTATCTGCAACACAAACTGGTAAAGAAATGCAATTCTTCGGTGCTCGTGCTAACTTAGCAAAAGCGTTGTTATATGCGATCAACGGTGGTGTTGATGAAAAATCTAAAGTTCAAGTTGGACCTGATTTCCGTCCAATCGATTCAGATGATGCGCTAGATTTTGACGATGTTATGGCTAAATACGATGACATGTTAGAATGGTTAGCTGGTATGTATGTCAATACATTGAATGCCATCCACTACATGCATGATAAATATTATTATGAAGCAGCAGAATTAGCATTGATGGATACAAACTTGAAACGTACATTTGCTACTGGTATTGCTGGATTTTCTCACGTAGTAGATTCATTAGCAGCAATCAAATACGCAAAAGTATTCCCAGTCCGTGATGAAGATGGTATCGTAACAGACTTCAAGACTGAAGGCGAATTCCCTAAATATGGTAATGATGATGCTCGTGCAGATGACATTGCTGTATGGTTGTTGAAGACATTTATGGAAAAATTAGAACATTATCATACTTACCGTAATTCAGAACCAACAACATCAATCTTAACAATCACTTCAAACGTTGTTTACGGTAAAGCAACAGGTACAATGCCTGATGGCCGTAAAGCGGGCGAACCATTAGCTCCAGGGGCAAACCCATCTTATGGTGCTGAACAAAATGGCTTGTTGGCTTCATTGAATTCATTGACAAAATTACCTTACGAATACGCATTAGATGGTATTTCAAATACTCAAAGTATCAATCCAGATGCATTAGGTCATGATGAAGATGAACGAATCGAAAACTTGACTAACGTTTTAAATGGTTACTTTGACCAAGGCGCTCACCACTTGAACGTGAACGTATTCGGCAAAGAAAAATTAATCGACGCTATGGAACATCCAGAAAAAGAAGAATATGCAAACTTTACAATTCGTGTTTCTGGTTATGCAGTTAAATTCATCGACTTGACTCGTGAACAACAAGAAGATGTAATCAGCCGTACATTCCACGCAAAAATGTAATAAAAATACAATAAGCAGATAAAAAAGTTTAGGGCGGATGGACGGAGGTCTATTCGCCTTACTTTTTTAAAGTTTATGAAAAGCAAACTTTAAAAATCTCCGTGGAGGTTTTTACATATAAAAGAGGGGGACTGTTTATGTCTACTGTGGCTGAACAACCGATTTTCGGAAATGTCCATTCAATTGAAAGCTTTGGATCCGTTGACGGACCTGGTGTACGTTTTATCGTCTTTATGCAAGGCTGTCGGATGCGTTGCCAATTTTGTCACAATCCAGATACTTGGAAGATCAATGATCCTAAAGCGAAAAAAAGAACGGCTGAAGATGTTTTAAAAGAAGCGTTAAATTATCAAAGCTATTGGGGTAAAAAGGGTGGAATTACTGTAAGTGGTGGTGAACCATTGTTACAAATCGACTTCTTGATTGATCTATTCAAAAAAGCAAAAGCAATGGGAGTCAACACGACTTTAGACAGCTGTGGAAATCCATTTACTTTTGATGAACCATTTTTCTCTAAATTTGAAGAATTAATGAAATATACGGATCTAGTATTATTTGATATTAAACAAATTGATAACCAAAAACATAAAGAACTGACTGGACAAAGTAATGATAATATCTTAGCGATGGCAAAATACCTTTCAGATATCAATAAACCTGTTTGGATCCGCCATGTATTGGTACCTTTTAGAAGTGACTATGACGAATTTTTAATTCGATTAGATAAATTTATTAAGAGTTTAAATAATGTCGATAAAGTGGAGATTTTACCTTATCACACGATGGGTAAATATAAGTGGATCGAGATGGATATGGATTATCCTTTAGAAGGTATCGAACCACCAACCGATGATCGAGTAGAAAATGCAAAGAAATTATTGCATACAGAAGATTACAAAGGCTACTTAGAACGTGTCAATTAAGAAGAAGGCTGTGGACGTTTGATCGTCGCAGCCTCTTTTTTGATAAAAGTAGCAAATCTTAGCTGAAGCTGTTTATTTAGAAAGAATTACTGTTTTATGTTAGAAAAAAGAGGCATGTTGTTGCTCTTTTACTTTTTTTTGATATGATAAAGAGGAACTTATTTAAAGGAGCGAATCAACTATGGGAAAAGTTTTAATTTTTGGGCATCAAAATCCTGATACAGATGCAATCGGAGCAGCGATCGCCTTTGCTAATTTACAAAAAGAATTGGGCGTAGATGCAGAGGCAGTAGCACTTGGAACACCAAATGAAGAAACACAATTTGCTTTGGATCATTTCGGTTTGACAGCTCCACGTGTGGTAGAAAAAATCGCTGCTGAAACAAGCGATGTAATGTTAGTCGATCATAATGAATTCCAACAAAGTGTAGCAGATATTGAGGAATTAAATATTTTAGCGGTCGTTGATCATCACCGAATCGCTAATTTCCAAACAGCTAATCCGCTATATTATCGAGCAGAACCAGTTGGTTGTACATCGACCATCGTATTGAAGCTTTATAAAGAAAACAACATTGCGGTTCCAGCAAAAATTGCAGGCATGATGTTTTCAGCAATCGTTTCTGATACATTATTATTCAAATCACCTACTTGTACTCAAGAAGACGTTGATGCAGCAAATGAATTGGCTCAAATTGCTGGTGTAGATGGAAACAGTTATGGACTTGATTTATTAAAAGCAGGGACAAATTTAGGCAATAAATCTGAAGCAGAATTATTAGATTTAGATGCTAAGTCATTTCCAATGGCAAATAAAACAGTTCGGATCGCTCAAGTCAATACAGTCGATCTTGATGAAGTATTTGCTCGCCAAGATGCTTTGCGGAATGCGATGCTGACCGAAAATACTAAAAATGGGTATGATTTATTCTTATTACTCGTAACAAATATATTAAATTCGGATTCAGAACTGTTAGTAGCTGGGGAACCAAGAGAAATGGTAACCGAAGCCTTCAATGTACAACTGAAAAATGATCGGGCCTTCTTACCAGGCGTTGTCTCACGGAAAAAACAAGTTGTTCCGCAACTAACAGCAGCGTTTGAAAAATAATTGATAAGATGAGTGGACTTTTGAAAGTCCACTTTTTTGTAGAAAAAATGACTATTTGAAGATAATCTATGGGTACTTATCACCTATACTTTAATGAATTAATGGGATACTATAAATTATTCCTTCCATTAAGAAAGGAAACAACCATGTATATCTATATGAATGATAAAAAGACGGAACAGTTAGTAAAAAGACCAGAAATGGCTGAATTGTTGTGCTATTTTAACAAATTAGAAAATCCCGTAATTTTGCGCGAACTACGACAAGCTTTCCCAAAACAAAAGCATTTAGATAAAAACCTAGATTTTTTGATCAATCACAAAATCATCACTCGGCAAGATCGTCGGTATTCTCTTCGTCTTTCAGTAATAGATGAGTATCCAACGACAGAAATCGTTGAGCATTTCTTGACAGAAATGACTGGATATTCCAATGAACAATTATTAGTTTGGTTGAGTGAAAGATTTTGGAGTGAAAATTTGACTGAGACACTGGCAATCGATTTTCCAACAGCGACTTGTACTCGCTTGGAACATAAAAATTTTGATCTAGTCACCATTAATCACAGTGGGACGTTAACAGAGACACTGCCTAATTATTTTAATAAGATCGAACAACCAGAACTATTTCCAAAACTAGCTGAACTCCTTGGTGATGTCAATCGTGAGTTTTTCAATAATCAGATAGGCTTACTGATCGAACGGATAGCAGCAGGGAAAGCCCCTCGAAGAGAATCAATTTTTTTGACAAGTTTGGTTGCTAGTCAAGTGCTTGAAGCTGAACCTACTTGGCAATTTGTTATCCCATGTTTTGAAGAAGAGTCTGTACTTGACCACTCACTGTCGATGGATGATCAGACCCGCTTTCTATTTGAACGTCAGTTAGCAGATCGGCTATTAGGAAGTAAAGCGAGTTATACGTATCTGATAAAAAAGAAGGAATGAATACGTGCAACGAATAATTAAAGGAATCTTGTTGCTGCTGAGTTTGTTTTTGCTTCTTATTGGGAGCTATTATATGAAAATCCGCTATTTTAGTCCAGGAATGTTAGTCAAACAAAAGGGGATTCATTATTCCAACGTTCCAACTGTATTTATTCACGGTTACGAAGGAAGTTCTTTTTCGTTTGGCCCGCTTTTGCACAGATTAGAAAAAGAAAATGTCGCGAAACGTGAGATGACAATCATAGTTCAAGCAGATGGAACATTGACTGTAGAAGGAAAAATCAACAAAAATAATGACAATCCAACCATTATGGTCCTTTTTGCAAAAGACGTGGCCGATGAGACGACACAAAGTAAATGGATAGCCCACGTAATGCACTATCTTTATCGACAAAAAATCACACGGATCAATTTAGTCAGCCATTCGATGGGTGGAGTCTCAGCGCTGCGCTATTTATTAGAAGATAGCCGCAAAAAAACACCGACGACGGAACGATTTGTCGCCATCGCGGCACCGTTTAACGATTTAGAGATTGCTGAAGAAACTAAAGAGATTTTTGCTTATGAGATGACTAAAGAAGGACCTAAAGGAGAGACACCGATTTATCAATACTTTGACAAAGCGATGAATCGATTACCAAAGAATTTGCAAGTCCTTGATGTAGCGGGTGATTTAAAGGATGGATCAGACAGCGATGGTTCTGTTTCGATTCATAGTGCGTTTGCATTGCGCTATTTGTTGCAAGAGCATGCTGCCAGTTATCAAGAATTACTCGTTACTGAAAAAAGTGGCAGTCATTCGAATATTACTAAAAGTGCTGAATTAGAAAATGCATTGATTCGTTTTCTCTGGGAAAAAACAGCGTAAAGCTAAGGCTTTGCGCTGTTTTTTTGTCGTCTATGAACTTTTTTGGTCCAAAATCCGCCAGAAATATATTTTGGTTCATAGGAAATAATGAAGGCACGCTCTTCGATCTCTTTAATCAATGCGTATAAGGTTCGTTCCGTATTGCGAGGGGATAAAATCTCTAATACCATCCGCTCTCCTTCCAATCCTTCCCCGTAAGATTGTGTGACTCCGTACCCGTTTTTTCGTAAAACTCGTGGCAAACTAGCTTCTTGATCAGTATTTGTTGGCAAGATAACAGTGACCATAATGTATCCAAGAGCTAATTTGTCTTCAATTTTTATCCCAACACTAATCCCAATCGCATAACCTAATGCATAAGTCAGTAGATTGATAGGATTGTCTAAACGGTCCAAGACCATTGAAAGACCTAGAATATAAATCGTGATCTCTACCATACTCATTAATGGAGCTAAAATGCGATAGCCTTTCATCGTGAGCATAAAACGAAGTGTATTCAGTGTGACATAGGCAAAATTAATAAAAAAAATCATCGCCAACATTTTTATATCGATCATTACACGACCCCCAATCTTTTCGTTTTCTATTGTTTCGAACAATTGACGTATCTTATAGTTATTAGCCTAACGATTATTTTGCTAAAAGGCAAATAGAAGGAAAAATATATAAATAAAATAAGTTATTTTAATATAAAAAAACAATTGATTCAATAATTTTAAAAAAAATACCTTCTATTTTAATTATTGTTATAATATAATATTAAATGAAGAGGAGTTTAGCGCTGTTAAAATAGCGATAAAAATATTTGGAATGTTATTTATTAAATATTTTCGTTGTTTTAATAGAACGGAATCTATTTTTATTATTAAATTTTACACATCAAATTGTAATAGAAGGGCGCTCTGCGTTAAAAAGGTGGTTCTCATGAAAAACAGTAAACAAGATGCAACACGAAAAGTGGCTGATGCGAAGAAAACATTTTTATCAGGAGAAAATTTTTATGCACACCATTTTTTAGGTGCTCATCGAATGGAAGAAGGGTATGTATTTCGCGTATGGGCACCAAATGCGTTGGCGGTATCATTAGTCGGCGACTTTAATGATTGGCAAGATACTTTACCAATGGAAAAGGATGAAGTGAGTGGGGTTTGGCAAATAACTACCAAGGATGCAAAAGAGGGCGATCTTTATAAGTTTAAAGTACGACAAGCCGATGGACGAGAGCTCTTAAAAATTGATCCTTTTGCTATACGATTTGAAAAACGCCCTGGTAATGCAGCAAAATTGTATCAGTTCCCAGAAAAAAAGTGGCGAGATGGTTTGTGGCGTGGACGCACCAAGCGTTCCAATCCATTCAAACGACCGATAAATATCTACGAAATCCACGCAAGCTCATGGAAACATAATGAAGATGGATCGCCCTATAGTTTAGCTGATCTAACGGAGGAATTGATCCCCTATTTAGTCGAAAAAAAATATACACATGTTGAATTTATGCCGTTAATGGAACATCCATTAGACCGTTCATGGGGCTATCAATTGATTGGTTATTTTGCTCTGAGTTCTTATTATGGTACGCCAGCACAATTTCAAGATTTTGTTGAAGCATGTCATTTAAACAATATTGGTGTATTTGTTGACTGGGTCCCAGGTCATTATTGCATCAATGAAGACACACTGCCTTACTATGACGGCAGTCCTCAATTTGAGTATATCGATCCTGATCGAGCAAAAAATAATCGCTGGGGTTCCATTAATTTTGATCTAGGTAAACCACAAGTTCAGAGTTTTTTGATCTCTAGCGCGATGTTTTGGATTGAGATGTTCCACATCGATGGTATCCGGGTAGATGCTGTTTCGAGTATGATTTATCGAGATTATGATGACGGTCCGTGGACGCCTAATCATGAAGGCGGAAACCGCAACTTTGAAGGATATTATTTTCTACAAAAATTAAATGCAGTGATTAAGTTGGCACATCCAGAAGTTTTGATGATCGCAGAAGAAAGTTCTTCTGAAACCCCCGTGACTGGTTTGATCGAAAACGGGTCATTAGGCTTTGACTTCAAATGGAACATGGGATGGATGAATGATGTTTTACGTTTTTATGAAATGGATCCGATTTATCGAAAAGATCATTTCAATTTGCTTACGTTTTCTTTCATGTATATGATGCAAGAAAATTTTATTTTGCCTTTGTCCCATGATGAAGTCGTTCATGGAAAAAAAAGTCTGATGCATAAGATGTGGGGCGATCGTTATAAACAATTTGCTCAGCTGAGAAATCTGTATACGTATCTTATGGTACATCCAGGGAAAAAATTATTGTTCATGGGTAGTGAATGGGGGCAATTTTTGGAATGGAAATTCGATGAGGGACTTGAGTGGGGCGATTTAAATGATCCGTTGAATCATGCCATGCAGATGTTCACGACTCGATTAAATGATTTTTATAAAAATCAGCCAGCTTTATGGGAGATGGAAGATTCTTACGACACAATTGAGATTATCGATGCAGATAATACAGAAGAATCTGTTTTGTCTTTTATACGAAAAGGAAAACGAAAAAAAGATTTTTTAATCGTCATCTTGAATATGACACCAATTGAACGTCGTGATTTTTCAATTGGTGTGCCCTATCCAGGAACATATCAAGAAGTTTGGAATACTGAGATACAAGAATTTGGCGGTACTTGGACACGTCATAATGAAGTTTGTCAAAGTCAATCGACCAAATTTAAAGAGTACAGTCAAGTAATCACAACGACCGTTCCTGCATTGGGTGCGATCATTTTAAAGCCAGAAACCATCAATACACGTAAGAGATAGAGGGGAGGTCGATGGAGGAAAGTCCTTCATCAACTAAAATGAAAACAGAGATATTAGCAATGATTTTAGCCGGCGGAAAAGGTTCACGTCTGGGAAAACTAACTCAAAAAATCGCAAAACCTGCTGTCCCTTTTGGCGGTCGCTATCGAATTATCGATTTTACACTGAGTAACTGTATCAATTCGGGAATCAACAATGTCGGTGTTGTGACACAATACCAACCATTAGCGCTAAATAACCATATTGGTAATGGTTCAAGTTGGGGATTTGACGGGTTGAATGCAGGAGTAACAATCTTACAGCCTTATTCTAGTAATGATGGCAGCAAGTGGTTTGAAGGGACTGCTCATGCGCTGTATCAAAATATGGATTACATTGATCAAATGGATCCAGAGTATGTATTGGTATTGTCTGGCGATCACATCTATAAGATGGATTATGAAGCGATGCTGGAAAAACATAAAGAAAACAATGCGTCATTAACGGTAGCAGTAAGTGAAGTCCCTATCAAAGAAGCATCGCGATTTGGGATCATGAATACCGATGAACATGATCGAATCATTGAATTTGAAGAAAAACCAGAAATGCCAAAGAGTAACCTAGCGTCCATGGGAATCTATATCTTTAATTGGAGCCGCTTACGTAGTGTCTTGTTGAACAGTTATAAAAAAGATGATCAAATGCTGGATTTTGGCAAGCATGTAATTCCTGCGTACTTAGAAAGTGGAGAAAATGTTTTTGCGTATCGTTTTGATGGGTATTGGAAAGATGTTGGTACAATCGAATCGTTATGGGAAGCGAGTATGGAATTTATCGATCCAAGACACAGCTTGGACATTCGTGATAAAAGCTGGCGAATCTTGGCAAAAAATACCGTTTCTCCCCCGCATTTTTTAACAGCAAACGCAGAGGTAAAAAATTCCTTGGTCGTCGATGGTTGTTATGTCGCAGGTCGAGTTGAACACAGCATTTTATCCAATGATGTTCAAGTCAAAGATGGGGCCAAAATTATTGATAGTGTGATCATGCCGGGTGCAACAATTGGAAAGAATGTTCAAATTACAAGAGCGATCATTGGTGAAAATGCCATCATTGGAGATAATGCTGTAATTGATGGTTCCGAAGAAATCGCCGTTGTGGGCTATTCAGAAGTGATTGGAGTGTTGACAAGTGAGAGCGAATAAAATGTGTGCGATTTTGGGTAATGTGTATGAATGCCCAGAATTATTACCTTTGACTGAAAAACGACCGTTAGCTACATTGCCTTTTGATTGTAAATATCGACTGATTGATTTTGATTTATCTAATGCAATCAATGCTAATATCAAGTCTGTTTATATGATTTTCAATCAAGGGACGACAAAATCAGTTTTTGATCATATCGGTGGTGGTCGTGAATGGCATTTAGACAGTGTAGATAGTCGTCATTTTATTCATTTTTATCAAGATTTTTTGAAAAAGAAAACAGAAGGCCGACCTTATTTTGAATCGATCATCGATTACCTTAATAAATCAAAATCGGAATATACCGTCTTTATGGGGAATCGGATGTTGTGCAATATTGATCTGGAAGCCGTTTTAAAAAGTCATCAACAAAGTGATAGTACGATAACAGTCGTCTATAAAAAAATGCCAAAAGAACAGATTTATCGGCAAGATGAGATTTTAGAAGTTGATGAACAGGGCATTGTTCAAGGTCATCATAATTTTTTAGAAGATAAATCAGAGGATGTATTATTTAACCTTGGTATGAAGATCTTTATTTGTTCAACAGAATGGTTGATCAATGCACTACAAGAAGGGCAAAATCTGGGCAGTCCAGTAGCATTATTAGACTTTTTAAATTTAGCTATGGGCAAAGTAAAAACTTCTGCTTATGAATATACCGGTTTTTTAAGAAATATTTTTGATATCAAATCTTATTATGATGCGAATATGGCAATGTTGGATCCCCAAAAATTTTCCGTCTTATTGTATGCTAAACAAAAAATCTACACAAAATTAAAAAATGAAGTAGCTACGTATTATTCGCCAATATCTGAAGTGAAAAACAGCCAGTTTGCGACTGGATGTTTGGTTGACGGAAAAGCTTCTGATTCTCTTTTTTCGCGGAGTGTTGTCATTGAAAAAGAGGCAGTCGTTGAGGGTTCGATCATTATGGCCAACTGCCGTATTGGTGAACAAGCAGTCATTAAGTATGCAATTTTGGATAAAAATGTCGTCGTAGAACCGGGTATCAAAATTATTGGTTCAGCTAATCGACCAATTGTGATCAAGAAAAATATGCATGTACTCAATGATGTTTACGGAGGCGAATAAACGTGAAAACATTATTTGTAGCAGCAGAATGTGCGCCTTTTTTTAAAACTGGTGGATTAGGAGATGTGGCTGGTGCTTTACCCAAGGCTTTGCAAGCAAAGGGAGCGGAGATTAAAGTGGTATTGCCATTTTTTACCAAAATGGCGCAGCAGTATAAGAACCAATTACAAGATTTATTCTCTTATGAAGTTCAAGTCGGCTGGCGCAGACAATACTGTGGAGTGAAGTATCTACGGATAAATGAAATCGATTATTATTTTTTAGATAATCTTTATTATTTCAATCGCCCAGAGTTGTATGGTTATTACGATGATGGTGAACGTTTTGCTTTTTATCAACAAGCTGTTATCGAACTGATGGAAAAAATCGATTTCATTCCAGAAATCATGCACTTAAATGACTATCATACTTCCTTTATTCCTTTTTTATTAAAAGAAAAATATCATTGGATACAGAAGTTTAGTCACATCCATACAGTTTTGACCATTCATAATATCGAATTTCAGGGACAATACGACCGCGAAATCTTGCCTGATCTATTTGGTATGGGCTGTGAGCGTTATGATGATGGGACCATACGTTTTAATGATTGTGTGAATTTCATGAAAGCAGGCATTCTTTACGCTGATCGTGTGACGACGGTCAGTCCAGCTTATGCCGAAGAAATCAAAACGCCTGCTTTTGGTGCAGGTTTAGATCCAATTTTGCGAATGGAAAGTGGAAAGCTTTACGGGATTTTAAATGGAATCGATTATGATGCATTTGATCCAGCCAGTGATCCAGCGATTTTTACCAATTATGATAAAACGCACCTTGATAAGAAAATAGAAAATAAAGTTCAATTACAAAAAAGTTTGGCTTTGCCTGTTCGCCCAGAGGTTCCAGTGATTGGTATCGTTAGCCGCTTGACTTATCAAAAAGGATTTCATTTGCTGTTACAAGAAATGGAGAATTTGATGCAATTTGATGTCCAGTTGATTGTACTTGGGACTGGAGATCCTGATTTTGAAGAAGGTTTCCAATACTTCGGTCAGAAATATCCGCATAAAACAAGCATTCAAAATACTTTTGATGTGAATTTAGCGCAAAGAATCTATGCGGGTGCGGATATGTTTTTGATGCCCTCTGCGTTTGAACCTTGTGGGTTGTCACAAATGATTTCTATGCGCTATGGAACCTTGCCAATTGTGCATGAAATCGGTGGTTTGAAAGACACTGTTCAGTCATACAATCCGCTTACGAATGAAGGAACTGGTTTTGGTTTTGATCTTTTTGAGCCTTTCTATCTAATGAATGCATTAAAACAAGCAGTCGAACTTTATCACAATCATCAAGCTGATTGGCGTAAATTGATGATAGAAGCAATGTCGCGTGATTTCAGCTGGAATGTCTCTAGTCAGCAGTATTTGGATTTATACAAATTAATGTAGCATTCGAAAAGCCAAAATCTAGAGTCATCGGCTGTGGATTTTGGCTTTTTAACTTATCACACCTCAATAAGCAAAGAGTTGTAACTTAAAGTATAGTTGGAGATGAGAAAATGAACAAAACAGAATTTAAACAATCTTTCAGCCAACGTTTAGCTGAAAAATTTGCTATGGGAGTCGCGGACGCCTCACCAAACGAACTTTATCAAACACTGGGTTCATTGATGACCTCGACATACTCACAAGATTGGCAGCAGACATGGACAGACTATCGAGAAGTCGAACAAAAACAAGTCTATTATTTTTCCATCGAATTCTTGCCAGGAAAATTGTTAAAGAGCAACCTTTTAAATATGGGATGGTTAGATATGGTAACAGAAGGTCTTGCTGAATTAGGGATCAATCTAGACGATTTAGCAGAAGTTGAACCAGACATGGCTTTAGGCAATGGCGGACTCGGCCGCCTGGCTTCTTGTTTTATGGATTCGATTGCCTCAATGGGGCTGCCTGGAAATGGCAATGGAATTCGCTATGAGTATGGTTTATTCAAACAGCATTTTGTTGATAATTACCAGGTAGAATTGCCAGATAAATGGCTGCAAAAAGGGAATCTATGGGAAATACGCAAAGAAAGCAAAGCTGTAGATGTCCGACTCGGCGGTAAAGTTTTTATGAGTGACAATGATTCTGGTAATTTGATACCAACAAATTATCAAGGTGGGGTAGTCTTACGTGCTGTCCCTTATGATACAGGGATGGTGGGCTATCAAAATGCTATTGTCAATACGATGCGATTATGGTCAGTAGAAATTCCGCCAGAAGAAGAGGAAAATTATCGAAGTATCGAAGATCGACGTACAGTAGAAGATCTGACATCAGTGCTCTATCCAGATGACACGAGTGAAGATGGCAGAAAGTTGCGACTTTCTCAGGAATATTTTTTTGTCTCTGCAGGTGTACAAAGCATTTTACGGTATTACAAACAATTAAATCGATCGATTGATACCATCAATCGATTCATTGCTATCCATATCAATGATACGCATCCTGCCATGTGTGTGGCTGAATTCATGCGCTTATTAGTCGATGACGAGCAATTAAGTTGGGAACGAGCGTGGAATTTAACTAAAGAGGTAATGAGTTACACCAATCATACAATCATGGCGGAAGCATTAGAAAAGTGGTCAATCAGTATGATGGAAAGTGTTTGTCCTAGAATCTATCAAATTATTGAAGAAATTGATCGTCGTTTTGTTGAAGAGATGACTGGAGTTCATGATTTTGATTTGATTCAACGAACTCGGATCATTCAAGATGGACAAGTCCATATGGCCCATCTTGCGATTATCGGTTCTCATTCGACTAATGGGGTCGCAAAACTACATTCAGATCTTTTAAAATCTGTCGTTTTGCATGATTTTTATTTGCTTTATCCGACTCGTTTTAATAATAAAACAAATGGGATAGCGATGCGGCGCTGGTCACAGTTAGCCAATCCGGCATTAAGCAACGTCTTGGATAAAACGATTGGTCATTTATGGCGGGAACAGCCAAATGATCTGCGCTTATTGTTAAATTATGTAGAAGACGATCGGGTGTTAGCCGCTTTGGCAGAGGCAAAACTAGAAAATAAAAAGCATTTATCAACTTATATCCACGAGCATTGTGGGATCAAGGTGAATCCTCAAGCAATCTTTGATGTTCAAATCAAACGTTTGCACGCGTATAAACGGCAATTGTTGAACCTTTTACACATCATGAAACTCTATTTAGATCTAAAAGAAAATCCAGATTTACCGATGGAACCACGAGTATTCATCTTCGGTGCTAAAGCAGCTCCAAGTTATCATTATGCAAAATCAATTATTAAAGTAATCAATGAAGCAGCAAATCTAATCAATCATGATCCGACGATCAAAGATAAATTAAAAGTGGTCTTTTTAGAAAACTATAATGTCAGTTTAGCTGAAAGAATCATTCCGGCAGCTGATGTCAGCGAACAAATCTCATTGGCTTCAAAAGAAGCATCTGGGACTTCAAATATGAAATTGATGTTAAATGGAGCGGTGACGATTGCAACATTAGATGGTGCCAATATCGAGATTCGTGATGCTGTTGGTGAAGAAAACATCGCTATTTTTGGTCTAACAGAAACAGAAGTCTATCAATATTATGAAAACAAAAATTATTCGTCGCTGAGTATTTACCAAGATAGTCCGATCGTACAACGTGTGGTCAAAACATTGATCGATGGAACGATTCCAAATATCGTCGCAGAAGGGTATGAGATCTTTGATTCACTGATCAAATACAACGATGAATTTTTTGTTTTGCGTGATTTTGAGGACTATTGTTTGGCACAAGAATCTGTGAACAAAGCCTATCAAAATAAACGTCACTGGAGCCAAATAAGTTTACGCAATATTGCTCATGCAGGACGATTTTCTTCAGATGATACGGTCCAGCGATATGCAGAGGACATCTGGCAAATAGAACCTGTTTTTGCTCATAAAAATGATCGAGGTGTAGAACATGACTCCTATTTACTTTAATCCTTGGTTAGAACGTTATAAGCAGCCTTTTGGTGCTGTACAAGAAAAGACGGAGGTCAATATTTGGTTATCTGTTTTAGAGCAACAAAACATTGAAGTGTTCTTGGTTGTTCACAAAGAAGGCAGCACCACTGGTCAAAAAATATTTGCGATGAATGCTGTTGCAGAAGATCGTTTTCACTTTCGAGCGACCATGGATCAAGGATGGGGATTGTATTTTTACTATTTTAAGATTATCCATGAATCAGAAGGCTATAAGATCACTCAATATTACGGCTTCCACGGTCAAGGAGGAGAAGGGAAAATTTATGGGTCAGAACGGGAAGTCATTCCTTATCAATTGACCTGTTATCAAAAACCAGAAATTGCACCGAGCTGGTACCGTGACGCGGTTTTTTATCAAATTTTTCCTGATCGCTTTGCAAACGGCAATCCGGATCGGAAGATTAATCAACCGAAAAAGGATTCCTTTATCTATGCGACCGAAGAAGACACGCCTTTTTATATCAAAAATCAGCAAAATGAAATTGCGCGCTGGGATTTTTTTGGTGGAAACTTCAAGGGAATACAAGCAAAGATTCCTTATTTTCAGGGGCTAGGAATCACAGCAGTGTATTTAAATCCGATTTTTGAAGCAAGTTCCAATCATCGATATGACACCAATGATTATTTTAAGGTTGATGGAGTTTTAGGAACGGAAGAGGATTTTCGTGAATTGATCGCCGCCTTGCATGAAGCTGGAATTGCGGTGGTATTAGACGGTGTATTTTCCCATGTAGGTAAAAACAGCCGCTACTTTAATCTGTCCGGTCTTTATGGGAAATCCACCGGAGCTGCTCGTAATCCGCAGAGTCCTTATTATGAGTGGTTTACTTTCAACCACTATCCAGATGATTATAAAGCTTGGTGGGGGGTGACGGATCTCCCAGAAGTACGGAAAGAAAATCCCAGCTATCAAGAATTTATTTATGGCGATTTAGATAGTGTTTTATCAAAATGGACCACAATGGGTGTAGATGGTTGGCGTCTAGATGTAGCCGATGAATTGCCCGATGAATTTATATCCGGTATCCGCAAACAGTTAGCTTCTTACCAAGAAAAAATTTTGATTGGTGAAGTTTGGGAAGATGCTTCAAATAAGATAGCGTATGATACCCGCCGAAAATATGTTTTTGGCGATCATCTGCAAGGTGTCATGAATTATCCTTTACGTCAGCAAATTTTAGCTATTTTGAAACAGTCACGCTCTTTAAAAGACATTTGCGAAGAGATGATTCGTTATCAAGAGAATTATCCCACCGATTTTTATTATAATCAGTTAAATAATATTGGGACCCACGATACCGAACGTATTTTGACCATGTTAGATGGATCCATCGAAGCATTGGATCAAGCTTGGGGATTGATGTTTATGATGCCAGGAATTCCTTGTGTCTATTATGGCGATGAAGCCGGTCTGACAGGCGGAAAAGATCCTGAAAATCGGAAATTTTTCCCTTGGCAGGCGATTGATCCTGCAATCTTTGAAAATTGTCGAAAATGGATCACACGCAGAAAGACATTTGACGTGCTGAAACAAGGAGAATTTTTTCCGTTTTATTCACAAAAACAACAAATTTTTGGAATCATTCGCTATTTAGAAGAAGCCTATGTGATTTATGCAATCAATCTTTCTGAGCAAGAGCAAAGCCTAAAAGTTAGTGAGTTGATCAGTCCACGTGCTTATCGAGGGGATTATGCTGTTTTAAATCGAATCATGGAGAACAAGCACCTCGCACCAAAAGACAGTTTCTTTGCTTATGAGACGAAGTAATCATCTGTTGCTGGATATTTGACAGCATTTTTTATGTATTTATGCTAAACTATGCTATATCAGAACAATAAGGATGATTTTATGCAAACTTACAGCAGAAAAAAAAGCCGTTTTCCTGCCTTTGATGATGAAGCAGGTGTAAAGTTATTACAGTCAAATCAACGTGTCTTGTTTGATGGACAAGATGACTTGATTACAAATTATCAGTTAGAAGCGAAAGATATTTTCGAACGTCCCCTGCCAAAAACTAAACGGACGCGACATGTACAGTTAAACGAAGAGCCCCATAAAGAATTAGCCCGTCACAAAGCCAATCTGCCAATGTATGACGGCGATCGAAAAGAATCAAAGAAAGTAAAGCTGTTTGAAGAACGCAAACCGAAAGATATGACGAAGCCAAAAACGACGTTCAATGCACGAACTACCCGCAGTGCTACGCCTTTTGCGCCTAAATATGTGCCTTCTTCATTGATTCCAGATGAACCAGCAGATGCAATTTCACCAAGAGAATTGATGCAACGGATGGAAAAACCCCGCCAATCATATATCCTGTTTGCGTCAGAAGAAAAACAACCAGATGAACGAAAAAAATCACGCCAACGGTTAGATCGTTCTTTACGAGGAATCTTACAAGAAGAGACTTCAAGTATTGAAAATAGTAAATATTTTCACGACTAAAATCAAAGGAGGCTATAGCCCCCTTTGATTTTAGATTGATGAAAGGGGGAAGCAAAGATGAATCCATTTGAAGAAAAAATCCACCAATTACGTGCAGGTGAGATTGATAAAATCGAAGTGACTCGCGAAGAGTTCTTTTTGTTTCGTGAGGCATGGGGAACACAAGAAGACAAGAAATTTTTCCGAGGAATAGCAGGATTAAAAGGAAATATCATCTATGTTTATGATACAACTATTGTGTAGACTATTGACTTTTTAATTTTTGCTCGCTATCATAAAAGAAGTTTTGCGCGGTGGTGTTGGAATTGGTAGACAAGCATGATTGAGGGTCATGTGGGAGAAATCCCGTGTGGGTTCAAATCCCATTCGCCGCATACAGTTTCAGTCTACAAACATTGATATAACGGTGTTTGTAGGCTGTTTTTTAGTTTTTACCACGAAAAACCACGAAAAGTTTTTTCTCAAAGAATTTCTTCGAAAAATGACTCGAATTTTTGATTGTTTTTTTGACGTCTCTCTTCAGTCGCACTTGCATATTCATACGACTGTTGAATGCTTGCATATCCCAATTGGTCTTTGATATAAATCGAATCAGTTTCAGGAAGAGTGAAGAAGTCTGATCGGACATGTCGAAAACTATGACTTCGGATTCTTGAAACTTCTGCTTTTTCACACCAGTATTTCAAATACTTGTTGACCGCTGAATTGGAAATAGGGTAGGTGTTGTTCGTTACGAATAGTAAGTTGTGTGGATTCAATAGTTTCCCCGATAGAACATCTTGAGCTTGGCTAGCTTTCCATTTTTTCAAATATTTAAAGAGATGTTTATGAACATCGATTTTCCGATATCCAGCATTAGTCTTTGTTGATCCAAAACGATAAATTCCGCCGTCGTATTTGAACGCTTCATCAATAATGATTTGCTCATTTTCTTCGTCAATATCAGAATCCCATTTTAATGTAGTAACTTCTTGATAGCGCACGCCGGTGTAAAACTGGACCAAGCAGAAATATTTCGCGACTGTATCTGTAGCCTCTAAAATAGTATTCTTGAGCTTTTCAGCATCTTCTTGGGAAAGTGTCGTTTCGGTTGAATGAGTCGCTTGATGACCGGTTATTTTCACATTTCTGGTAGGGTTCATTTGTCCCATATCAATAGCCTCGAGGATCGCTGTCTTAAAAATCGTATGTTGATCAGCTACCGTAGTTTTAGATAAACCTTGTTTATTTGGACCGTCTGCAGAAGCTAACCAATTGAGATAGCTTTGATAATTGTATTTCGATAGATTATTCAATGTCTTTTTCTTTCCAAAATATTCTTCAACATACTTCGCCGCTAGTTCGTATTTTGCAATTCGACCAGGACTTATTTTCCCACGCTTAAATGTATCGATGTATTGATTAAAAAAAGCAACGAGTCTGACTTTCTTCATGTTTTCGCCGTTCATTAATCTTGATAGAAAATCAGTTTCTTTTTCTTTGACTTCAGCACGAGTAGAACCGGTAAAGTTTTTTCACTCCATTCATTCGTGAGAGGGTCTTTATAGCGTGTTCGCAGTTTCCATTTGCCTTTTTTGATCATTTTTTGATCAGCAAAAAATTCATCCTTTCTGATTTGTATTTTAATAATCAGTTTAAAAGTTAAAATAGATTGATAAAAATGATGGTATATCCGTTTATATCTGATTTTGCCCATTAAATTCAAACGTATGTTCGTTTTTGTGCTAAAAAGAAAAGCCTGAAGGCTGTTCTTAGTAAATTTGAAGTGTAACTTTATCTGCTGATTCTAATTTAGTTATTGGGCTGGCAAATAAAAATTCTGATGCCATTCTTTTTTTATTTGCTGAATATTGAAGTAGATACTCATAAGACTGTTCTAAAGAAGAATAAAGATCAGCTATTTGTGGCGTTTTATCATATGTTAATATCCAATAATAATCATCCATTTCTGCAATTTTATTTCTCATAATTTCATGTTGATCTTTACTATAAAAAGATAAATATAGTGACTGACCTTGTTCATAATAAGGTGGGTCAAAAAAGGTAAATAAGTTCTCTTTTTGATATCTTTTTTTTAGTATATCTACGAGATTTACTGCGTCCTCATTAAATAAATGAATTCTATCTTTCTGGTCTGCGATTTTTCTTATTTTTTTTATAGAAGTTTCTTTCGTAAAACGACAATCTATTTTATATTTTCCGGATTGCTCTTGCCCTCCAATGGGGCCTCCAGAAATGATACCACTTATATTGGTTCTATTTAGAAAGAAGGTTGAAAAAGCACCTAGTATTGAATTCGGATCTTTTCCATGCTTAAGGTAAATCTTTTTCTGATTATACCATTCCTCTAAAGTTATAGGAGTTTTCTCAATCAGGCTAATGAATTCTTCAGAGTGATTTATGCTCATATTCCAAAATGAATAGATTGCAGGATCGAAATCGTTGATAATTACTTCATTAACGTGGTTTCCCAAAAGTAACTCAATAGTAACTCCAGATCCGCCTGCAAATGGTTCACAGTAAACAGGGTTACTGATTTTGTTTAATTCAATTGTGGATTTAACAAATTTCCATAGTTGAGTTTTTCCTCCAGGATATCTGAGTGGAGATTTTGTGTGTGGCATATTATCACCTCAAGTCTATATTAGCAAAACCTCGAAATATTGGCCAGAAATTAAATACGACTTGCCATAAGTCTGTTAGAGACATGTTCAAACACAGCTTGCGTTCTTTTAATCCAACGAAGTAAGTCTTCTTGTTTTGTAGAGTAATAATAGCTCAACATATTCGATTCAGAGGAAAAGGTCAATAAATCACTACTTTCTGCTTTTAGTGCATCTAAACACAGTTCTGAATCTTTAATAATTAGCCTTTCTTTAATTTTATCGCTAGAGTATAAAGCCGTTTCCGGATCTTCATCTAATGTTCGCCAAAATTTATAGTGATCTCTATCATTTTCAACTAATTCATAAATAATAGAGTATAAATAGCCTTCAGGAGAGAGATATTCAGGTAAGCTTACGAAATTTTTAGATAATTCTCTTGGGGTTAGTGACTTAACAATTGTGGAATCTTTCATATACTCTTCAATTTTTATCTTCTTTTTCGAGTTTGCATCCCCGTCTAAAATAATTGCGACATTGCTAAAATGGGTATCGCTTTTTGGCAATTTTGTTAATTGGTCAGCTCCCAAAAAAATGGGAATAATTTTATATGGAGGTAATTTGAAATTTAAATCTAGCAATTCGGCGGCATTGACTAACAATTCAAAGACATCTTTAGTCATTTTATCTTCACAATAAACTTTTGTTTCAGGTTTTTTAAACGTGAGTTCTTGGAATAAATCAGCTTTCAAAAGTCGATAAGAATTGAATTTCATAATCGAAGGTGTACTTACTCCCTTGAAATAGACCAATTGATATTGATCAGCATTTTTTTCCTTTAAAGAAATTATCTCTTTAAGGATGGTCAATGAATGAGAGGTAAGAAATATTTGTAAATTCAATTCATTGCTAAGTCGATTAAGCAAATTAAATAAATTGACTTGAGCACTTGGATGAAGCGAAGCATCTACTTCATCTATACAAAGAACGCCTCCTTCGTAATCCTCTGATAAAGACAGCGAATAGAAGTCTACTAAAGAATTAACAATGTACCCTATATTGTCTTGTCCGACAGATTGTGTTTCGGCTGAAGCATTAAGCTGGAGGTACAAAAATCCTTTGTCTACTATTTACTTTCTTAGTCATTGTTTCAACATGTTCGCACTTCGTGATTGAGTTTGGAAGTATTTCGTTATACCATTCGGTATACTTTTGATGGTTCTGTTGCAAAGTTTTAAATAAAGAATAAAATCCCTTACGGTATCTATGATTTAATCTGGGATTCCCAATAATA
>NZ_JARPZC010000007.1:0-115707 GCF_031927985.1 Enterococcus dongliensis | reverse complement strand
ATCCAATAAATATATTATCTCAAAATGAATGAGTTAATACCAAATTAAAATAACGATGGTTCATAGGGTTATCCAATTAAAACCGGAAGGTTAAAACCCTAACTCTAATATACAAGGAGGGACAAGAGATGTCTTCACTACGTTTTTTCTTTACCTATTCAAGAGAGTTTTTACGCCATTGGGGAAGTTACATTCTTTTGATTGTTGGCACGAATATTGTTTTAGAAATGGTAGTTATTCCTTGTGTTCAGTTTTTGATCGCATTTATTTTAAAACAAGGGGATATCCCTTATGTTTCAAATACGAATATCTTAATGATTTTCACCCGGCATCCTGCTGTTCTAGCGGCTTTATTGTTGCTGTTAGCCTTAGTGTTGACACTGATTTTTTTGCAATTCACGTTTCAATTGTTTGGGATCAAAAGTATTCAAACGAAAGAAGATCGTTCGTTGTGGGAGCTTTTTAAGCAGTCTTTGTATCACATGCGGCACTTACGTCCTGGAACGTTCTTTTTCTTTCTATTTTATTTTTTATTGATCCTGCCGTTTGCTAATGCAATCTTTCGCACACCATTGCTGAGTAAAGTCACAATTCCGGTCTTTATTTTAGACTATCTAAGTGAGAATCTATTGTTTCTGCTATTGTTATTGTTTGCGTCATTAGTAGTCACCTATATCGGGATTCGACTATTATTTGTCCTCCCCTTGATGATTTTTTCTGATCAATCTCCTAAACAAGCGGTCGCTAAAAGTTTGGCACTGACGTATCATCGTTTTTGGCATTATGCTTGGCGGATCTTTATCTTAACGATCTTTTTAACCGTAGTTTCTTATATAGGTTATGGGGTAAGTTTTGTATTACAAGCTGTTTTGGATCTGCTGCCTCGTCCGTTTCCTGCAGTCGGTGCAATGGTAACACTGACGGGTATCCAATTTTTTAGTCAATTGACGCTAGCTTGGGCGACGGTGTTGTATTTTAGTATCTTAGTTCAAAAATTTTATCCTCTAGTAATTAGTGGCGAGCGTCCGTTACAAATGATTCGCCCTAGTTTATGGACACGAATAGCCGCGGTCATTTTGTGTATTTTCTTTGGTGGTTCGTTGCTGTTTAACAATGTTCTTTATTTATCTGGATTAAATGATTCCATCCCGCTAACTATTTCTCATCGCGGTGTGGACAATGGTAATGGTGTACAAAATACGATTCCTGCAATGGCTGCAACGATCCAAGAAAAACCTGATTATATCGAAATGGATGTTCAAGAAACCAAAGATCATCAATTTGTTGTTTTTCACGATGAGAACTTAAAAAAATTAACAGGAGAAGATAAAACTACTCATGATCTGACATTAAGTCAGCTGCAATCGATTCAAGCAGTTGAAAATGGACATGTTGCGCCGATTGCAAGTTTTGATGATTATTTGGCTTTTGCCAATAAACACCAACAAAAGTTATTGATCGAGATTAAAACAACTTCTGCCGATTCTAAGCAGATGTTGGATCGATTTATCAAGAAGTACCAGCAAACTATCTTGACTCATCATCATCGGATTCACTCGTTGGATTATGAAGTTGTGACTGGATTAAAACAAAAAGCACCTAAATTGTATGTCAGCTATATCTTGCCGTATAATTTAGTCTTCCCCCAAACATCGGCCAATGGATATACGATGGAAGAGACAACTTTGACAGGAGATTTTGTCCAACGCGCCCATCAGGGGAAAAAAGATGTCTATGCTTGGACAGTCAACAATGCAGATGCGATGGATCGAATGGTATCGCTGAATGTCAACGGCATCGTGACGGATGATCTTAAAACGTTGCAAAAACAAATCAGAACATATAAGGATAATCCTTCTTATGCCAAACGAATCGATATTTATATCAATCGTTTACCGTCACTGGATGAACGAATCAGTGAGAAATAATTTTACCCGCAGAAAATTCATTAAATTTCCATAGAGTTTTCGTAAAAGATTTTCGAAGTGCTGCTTGCTCTATGGTAGAATAGCAATATATTTCACAAAGGAGTTTAAGATGAAAAAACGAGGTTTTGAAGTAATTACAGCTTATCAAGATAAGGCAATCCATTTGCCAAAAAGAGCAACGAAAAATGCGGCAGGTTATGATTTTGAAGCTGCAGAAGATATCGTAATTCCAGCAGTTTGGAAACAAATCATCCAACATTTTTCAAAAAATTCAGCAGTGGCTGAAAAAATCGTCAAACCGGTTTTAGTTCCTACAGGAATTAAAGCGTATATGGGTCAGGAGGAATACTTGCAGCTAGCCAATCGTTCAAGCAATCCGCTGAAGCGTTTTTTGACCTTGAGTAATGGTGTAGGTGTGATTGATAGCGATTATTATAATAATGCGGATAATGAAGGCCACATCATGTTTCAATTTTCAAACTTTGGTTTGACCGATATTCAAATCAAAAAAGGCGAACGGATCGGTCAAGGGGTCTTTTTGCCGTTTTTAAAAGCCGATAACGATGAAGCCGTGATTGAGCGAACTGGTGGCTTTGGTTCTTCAGATAAGCAATAAAAAATTATTCAAACAAGTGAGGCGAATGTTTTGGCTAAAAAAACCAAGACACAATTTATCTGCCAAGAATGCGGTTATGTTTCGCCTAAGTATTTAGGCCGATGCCCTAACTGTGGCAATTGGAATACAATGGTGGAAGAAGTTGAACAAAATACAGAAGATCGGCGGAATCGGGTTAGTTTGACTGGTGAACGGGCACAGCCGACTAAATTAAAAGATGTCGTCTTTAAAAAAGAAACACGTGTTCAAACGGAACTGGTCGAATTAAATCGAGTTTTAGGCGGCGGTGTAGTTCCAGGTTCATTGGTACTGATCGGCGGCGATCCTGGTATCGGAAAATCTACGCTGTTGTTGCAAGTATCCCATCAATTAGCCGCAACTGGCGGTACAGTTTTATATGTTTCCGGGGAAGAAAGTGCTCAGCAAATAAAATTGCGAGCAGAGCGGTTAGGTTCTAGTGAGACTGATTTTTATTTATACGCAGAAACAGATATGGGTGAAATCAGTCGGACAATCGAAAATCTAAAGCCAGATTATGTGATTATTGATTCAATCCAAACGATGACGCAGCCGGATATTTCTAGTGTTGCTGGTTCGGTCAGCCAAGTTCGGGAAACGACTGCAGAATTATTGAAGCTGGCAAAAACGAATGGTATCGCAATTTTCATTGTCGGTCATGTAACAAAAGAAGGAAATATCGCTGGACCGCGTATGCTAGAACATATGGTTGATACTGTTTTATATTTTGAAGGAGAAAAACACCACAGTTTTCGAATTTTACGGGCTGTAAAAAACCGTTTTGGTTCTACGAATGAGTTAGGCATCTTCGAAATGCGCGAACAGGGGTTAGTCGAAGTCGCCAATCCTTCGCAAGTTTTTTTAGAAGAACGTTTAGAAGGAGCGACAGGATCGGCCATCGTCGTAGCGATGGAAGGCAGTCGGCCGATTTTAGTTGAGGTGCAAGCTTTGGTGACACCGACTGTTTTTGGTAATGCCAAACGAACGACGACAGGACTAGATTTCAATCGGGTATCTTTGATTATGGCAGTCTTAGAAAAACGTGCGGGTTTATTGCTCCAAAATCAAGATGCCTACTTAAAAGCTGCCGGTGGTGTAAAGCTGAATGAACCAGCTATCGATTTAGCTGTTGCAGTGGCGATTGCTTCTAGTTACAAAGAAAAAGGGACTGAAGCGACTGAATGCTTTATTGGTGAAATTGGTCTAACGGGTGAGATTCGCCGAGTCAGCAGTGTCGAACAACGAATCAAAGAAGCAGCTAAGTTAGGTTTTAAAAAAATCTATCTATCTAGGAACAATATGGGCGATTGGAAACCACCTAAAGGAATCGAATTGATCCCGGTGGCGACTTTAGCAGAAACATTAAGAAAAGTCTTTCGTTAATAAATTGAGTGGTGCCAGAATGGATTTCTGGCACATCGATTCAAAACAATTTATTATGAAAATATCAATAGAATTTAGGAGGGATGGCATGCAAAAACGTGTGTTGACAGTAATGGTTTTACTGGTTGGAGTTAGTTTGGGAATCACATTCTTACCAGCAGCATGGACAGCGATTGGCTATGCAGACAACATATGGCTGAATAATTCACTTACAGATGGCCTAATTGGTGCAATTATTTTTTATTTTATTTCTTTGGCGATCGTAGAACCAATCTCGGTTGGAGTGAAAAGAATTGAAAAACGATTAAATGAATTCAGCTTAACTTATATCTTATTTGGAGTGGTCGGTGCAATCTTAGGATTGACTTTAGGATTGGTCGGGACGACCCCTTTGTATCAGATTCCGATTCCATTCATCAATAACGCATTACCGATTTTAATCATGTTATTGTTAGGGTATCTAGGTTTTCGAATGGGAACGACTCGGATTGATGAATTGAAGAAATTTTTCAGCAGTCGAAACAAAAAAGCCGAGACAAATGAAGGGGAAGTGCTTGAACGCAAAGCCGATGATCACTTTCATAAATACAAAATCTTAGATACGAGTGTCATTATTGATGGTCGGATCTATGATATTGCAAAGACCGGATTTTTAGAAGGAGTATTGATGATTCCTAATTTTGTGTTGTATGAATTGCAATACATCGCCGATTCAGGTGACAGCTTGAAACGTGTCCGAGGCCGTCGCGGATTAGACATTTTGAACGCATTGCAAAAAGAAGAAGGAATCGCTGTTGAAATGTACGATGGTGATTTTGAAGACATCAGCGAAGTAGATAGCAAGTTAATCAAATTAGCTAAATTATTGGATGGTGTAATCGTAACGAACGATTACAACTTAAACAAAGTTTCTGAATTCCAAAATGTCGCTGTTTTAAATATCAATGCGTTAGCAAATGCAGTGAAGCCAGTTGTGATCCCTGGTGAAAATATGAATGTTTTAGTTGTAAAAGCCGGGACTGAACGGCAACAAGGGGTTGCTTATCTAGATGATGGTACGATGGTCGTCGTAGAAGATGGCCAGCATTACATGAATGAGCGAATCGAAGTTGTGGTAACAAGTGCCTTACAAACGGCTGCTGGACGGATGATTTTTGCTAAACCAGCGCATTCAAGCCGTAACATCAAGGATGAATCGCCAGAAAAAAAATTAGATTACACCAATGAAAAAGCGGCAAAATAGCAGTGCAGCTTTACTAAACAGTCGATTGATTGTACAATTTGTGTTGAGTAGTAAATGATTTTGATTTGCTAAATAAGCGGGAAAGAGGAACTAAAATATGTCGAAAATTCGTGTGCGTTACGCACCCAGTCCAACCGGACACTTACACATCGGAAATGCACGAACTGCGTTGTTCAATTACTTATTTGCGCGCCACAATGATGGAGATTTCATTATTCGAATCGAGGATACGGATTTAAAAAGAAATATCGAAGGCGGCGAGAAAAGCCAATTAGAAAATTTAGCTTGGCTGGGAATCAATTGGGATGAATCGCCAGAAAATCCTGGTGAATATGGTCCATATCGTCAATCTGAACGACGTGAGATTTATCAACCATTAATCGATCAATTACTAGCTAGCAATTTAGCTTACAAATGCTACTGTACATCTGAAGAGTTAGAAGAAGAACGCGAAGCGCAACGTGCCCGCGGCGAGATGCCTCACTATTCAGGAAAATGTGCACATTTGACACCAGAAGAACAAGCCGAAAAAGAAGCAGAAGGCTTAGAAGCAGTAATCCGTTTTCGTGTTCCTCGCAACACTAGCTTTGCTTTTGAAGATATGGTCAAAGGTGAGATTAGTTTTGAATCTGACAACATCGGCGGCGACTTTATCATCCAAAAACGTGATGGGATGCCAACATATAACTTTGCGGTAGCGGTAGATGATCATTTGATGAAAATCACTCATGTTTTGCGTGGTGACGATCATATTGCCAATACGCCAAAACAATTGATGATCTATGATGCTTTTGGTTGGCCGCGTCCAACATTTGGTCATATGACATTAATCATCAATACCGAGACTGGTAAAAAATTAAGTAAACGCGATGAAAGCATTTTACAATTTATTGAACAGTATCGTGAATTGGGCTATTTGCCAGAAGCAATGTTCAACTTTATCACGCTTTTGGGCTGGTCACCAGTTGGAGAAGACGAGATTTTCTCACAAGAAGAATTGATCAAGCTTTTTGATACAAAACGATTAAGCAAATCTCCTGCTGCATTTGATCAGAAAAAATTAGAATGGGTCAACAACCATTACATTAAAGCACTTGACTTGGATAAATTAACTGAATTATGCTTGCCTTATTTAATCAAGGCTGGTAAAGTCGAAGAAAATCCGACACCAGAACGCAAAGCTTGGGTGAAACGCGTAGTCAGCTTATACCAACCACAAATGAGTTACACTGCTGAGATTACCGAAATTTCTAGTTTGTTTTTCCAAGATCAGCTTGAACTAGATGAGGCTGCTAAAGAAGTTTTAGCAGGTGAGGATGTTTCGACCGTATTGAATGCGTTCAAAGCACAATTAGAAGCATTGGAAACAGTGGATGCACCAAGCGTTTTAGCAGCAATCAAAGCTGTACAAAAAGAGACGGGTGTAAAAGGGAAAAATCTTTGGATGCCGATTCGAGTAGCAGTTAGCGGAATGGTACATGGTCCTGAATTGCCAGAAACGGTTGAATTATTAGGTAAAGAAAAAGCTTTAGCACATTTAAATCAAGTACTCTAAACATAATGAAGAGAAGAAGTAGCAAACAACGATTTTTCAGAGAGACCACGGCTGGTGAGAGTGATCAAATCAATGTTTGCGAAATGCATCTCGGAGTGGTCTTAGCGATATGTAGCTAAGGACGGTTCACAGACGTTACCTGTTTCAAGGCATAACTGCAAACAAAAGTGGAACCACGTAAAAGCGTCTTTTGAGGAAACTCAAAGGACGTTTTTTTTATTCACTAAGATACATAACAACGCAATGTTGAGTGAAAACAACGACTCTCAGTAAAGAAATATTTTTTACGTGAGAACATAACTAATTGAACAATATAGAACGTATTACAGAAAATAATTGCCTTAAATGTCAGTAAATTTATTTTGTTGGACGACAGCAGATTCATAAAATGGGATTTTTTAGAAAAAACAAATGAACACGAGGAGTTGAAGTAAATGGGGTGGTGGCAAGAAGCAATCACAGCAGCAAAAAAAAATGATCCGGCAGTCAAGTCGGGGTTGGAAGTGGTTCTCACTTATCCGGGAGTCCATGCATTATTTTTTCATAGATTTTCACATCTTCTTTATCGGCATCGACGCTTTCTATTGGCACGAATCCATTCGCAAATTTGGCGTTTTTGGACAGGAATCGAAATCCATCCTGGTGCACAGATTGCCCCTGGAGTTTTTATTGACCATGGAATGAGTGTGGTAATCGGTGAAACAGCTGAAATCGAACGAGATGTAGTTTTGTTTCATGGAGTGACATTAGGCGGAACAGGAAAAGATACCGGAAAACGTCATCCAACTGTACGTCAAGGAGCGTTTATTTCGGCCAATGTCCAGATCTTAGGTCCGGTTGAAATTGGGGCAAATGCTAAAATTGGTGCAGGTGCTGTCGTTTTAAAAAGTATACCAGCGGATACAACTGCTGTAGGGGTACCGGCAAAAGTAGTAAAAATAAAAGGAAAGAGGGTTCAACATGATTAAAATACACAATACGTTGACACGAGAAAAAGAACTTTTTAAACCCATCGAAGAAAATAAAGTCCGAATGTATATCTGCGGACCGACTGTTTATAACTATATCCATATCGGAAATGCTCGTAGTACAATCGCTTTTGACGTGATACGACGATATTTTGAATATCGCGGCTATGAAGTGAACTATGTATCGAATTTTACTGATGTAGACGATAAAATCATCAAAGCAGCAAAGGAATTAGCAATCACCGCTCCTGAAGTTGCTGATCGTTTTATTGCGGCTTTTGAAAAAGACACTGCGGCATTGAACGTCAAACCTGCGACTTTGCATCCGCGAGTAATCAATCACATTCCAGATATCATTGCATTTATCGAGATATTGATTGAGAAAGGCTATGCTTATGAAGCGCAAGGAGACATTTATTATCGGACACGTAAATTTGCCCACTATGGTGAATTAAGTGATCAATCGATCGATGAATTAGAAGTTGGTGCTAGTCAACGTACTGGTGCAGAACAAGCGATCAAAGAAGATCCTTTAGACTTTGCTTTATGGAAAAGCGCAAAACCCGACGAGATCTCTTGGACGTCTCCTTGGGGTGAAGGTCGTCCTGGTTGGCACATCGAGTGTTCTGTGATGGCGACAAAACACTTAGGTGATACAATCGACATTCATGGTGGCGGACAAGATTTAGAATTTCCCCATCACGAAAATGAGATTGCTCAAAGTGAAGCAAAGACCGGTAAACGATTTGCCAATTATTGGATGCATAATGGGTATGTAACAATCGGTGAAGATGATGTGAAAATGAGCAAATCACTTGGCAATTTTGTGACTGTTCATGACTTAGTTAAAGAAATCGATCCGCAAGTGTTGCGTTTCTTTATGGCAACGACACAGTATCGTCGTCCGATTCGTTACAGTCAGGCAACAATAAAAGATGCTCAAGCCAATCTGCAAAAATTACGGACGACTTTTGAAAATGCAACGTTCCGACAAACGACAGCAGAAGTCTCTTTGTCAGATGATCAAGAAAAGTTAGTTGAATTGCAGGAATTGAAAGGTCGCTTCATCGAAGAGATGGATGATGATTTTAATGCAGCAAATGGGATTACAGTTGTTTATGAAGTAGCAAAATGGTTGAACCATTACAGTGAACAAAAACAAGTATCAACAGCTATTCTATCAGCGGCATTGGATGAATTTTTACAAATGTTGACCGTTTTTGGTATCGAATTTCAAGCAGCCGGATTATTAGATGCAGAAATTGATCAATTGATCGAAGAACGGAATCAAGCAAGAAAAGATAAAAATTTTGCTCGCAGTGATGAGATCCGCGATCAATTAAAAGAACAAGGAATTATTTTAGAAGACACGCCACAAGGTGTCCGTTGGAGACGAGCATAATGACAGATTATAAACAATTGAATGCACTAGCACTGGCGTATGTAGGCGATGCAATCTATGAAACATATGTCCGAGACCATCTTGTGCAAAATGGCCAGCCCCGTCCTAATAAACTACACCATTTAGCGACACATTATGTTTCGGCTAAAGCTCAAGCAATGTTGATTCAAAAAATGTTGGATGAAGATATGTTGTCAGAAGAAGAACAGGGAATCTATCGCCGAGGACGAAATGCCAAAAGTTATACTTCCGCCAAAAATACTACGATCATGACTTATCGTATGTCCACAGGTTTTGAAGCATTGATGGGATATCTACATTTATTGAAACGGCAAGAACGATTAGAAGAATTAATCACATGGTGTTTAGAGAAAGCAGGTGAAGCAAATGAAGGATAAAAAACAATACCGAGGAAATGACCGACGCACTCAGCAAAAAAATGACCGCTCTAAGAGACAGCGTAAAGAACAAGTTGAGGTAGCAGAGTCAGAAGAAAATAATTTTGCCTTTGGCCATCATGCCAGCGTAGAAGCATTACAAGCTGGTCGAGGGAATAAATTATTTTTACAAGAAGATGCTCACGGAGACAAGATTGATCTATTAAAAAAACTAGCTAAAGAACAAGCAGTCCCGGTAAAATGGGTACCAAAACAAAAATTAGATACATTAAGTGATGGTGGTGTTCATCAAGGAGTCGTTTTAGGGATTACTCCGTATGAATATTTAACGTTAGAAGATTTATTGACAAAGGTTTCCTCAGAGGAAGCCCCTTTTCTACTTATTTTAGATAGTTTAGAAGATCCTCATAATTTTGGATCGATTTTACGAACAGTTGATGCCAGCGGCGTATCTGGAGTGATCATTCCAAAACATCGCTCCGTTGGGATTACACCAGTTGTGACCAAAGCATCGACAGGTGCGGTAGAATACGTGCCGATTGCACGAGTAACGAACCTGTCACAAAGTATCAAGCAATTAAAAGAAGCTGGTTATTGGATTTTTGGAACTGATATGGACGGGACTGATTATCGTCAATGGAAAGTTGCTGGACCGATTGCTTTGATTATCGGCAATGAAGGCAAAGGGATGAGTGCTGGTTTGAAAAAGGAAGTCGACGAGATGCTGACGATTCCGATGACTGGGCATGTTCAAAGTTTGAATGCAGGAGTTGCTGCGGGGCTATTGATGTACGAAGTCTTCCGAAAGCGAAGTGAATCGTAATGAAAAAACAATTACTGATCGTTGACGGATATAATATGATCGGGGCTTGGCCTGAATTGACTGCCTTGAAAAATCAAGATCGATTAGAAGAAGCGCGAGAGGCACTATTATTTCGTCTTTCTAACTTCGCGAAATATCAAGGATTGGAAACAATCGTTGTTTTTGATGCGCAATTTGTTCCAGGAATTACACAAAGTTATAAAAAATATCAGCTGACAGTAGTTTTTACAAAAGAAGACGAAACCGCCGATAGTTACATCGAACGGATCGCCGGCGAGTTGAATGATCGGTTGACACAAGTGACCGTAGCAACGAGTGATTTGGCTGAACAATGGACGATTTTTTCACAAGGGGCTCTTCGGACATCTGCACGAGAATTGTATAAAACGCTGCAACAAACTGAGGCGTTGATCACAGGTGATACTGAAGATACGCATTTTAAAAATTTTCGTCGTAATTCTCCATGGAATAATGAACAATTACAAAAATTGTCACAAAAATTGGACGAATTGAGCCAAAAAAAATAAATCGATGAACAATCCCTCCCTCTTCTTTACTCAACGTGTATGCTTGAAGTGGTTGAGAGGAGTGGAGAAAATGGAAGAAACAACGCATTTGGAAACAATCGATGGTGCTGCTTTTGAAAAAATGTTCAGTCAGTATTTGCCAATCGTATACAGTATGCAGTCACGGTACCTCATTCGTGATTTCGATTACGATGATTGGCTGCAAGAAGGACGAATCGCGTTAAATGATGCCTTGCAAAGTTATCGCTTGGGACGTGGGACGACGTTTGGCCTTTATTACAAGATGATTTTTGAAAATCGCATCCGTTCTCTTTTGCGGCGGCAGCAGGCCCAAAACCGCTTCGCACAACAACAAGCTGTGTCGATTGAAAAAGTTGGATTAGAGGCCTTCAGCGAACAATTTCATTACCATGAGTGTATGGAAGAGAATATCTATATCAGTGAAATGTTATTAGCTGGAGAAGTGACACTTTCTTCTTTAGAAAATTGTTCATTGTACTATTATTTAAAAGGAGAAGACCCAGCTATGATCGCACAGCGCTTGGATGAATCTGAAAAAGCGATTCATAATGCACTGAACCGTGCGAAAAATAAAATAAAAAAGAAACTAACTACTATAAAAATATAATGGAAACCAATGATTTTCTGATGGACAGATAGAAAGTTGCAAATCTTTTTATCTTATGATAACATTGTAAAGTTTTGGATTTGTGCTATAATGTATATTGAGGTGAACTGTATGCCAACAACTTTAGCGTCTATCAAGAAAAATTTGGAAGATCGTATTGGTGCGCCAATCATGCTCGTAGCTCAAACCGGGCGCAAGCGTCAAACGCAACGCAAAGGGATCTTAACTGAGACATACCCTTCCGTGTTTGTAGTAGATTTGGACCCAGAGGAAAATTCTTTCGAACGTGTTTCATACAGCTATTCCGATGTATTGACTCGCACAGTAGAAATCGAATTTCTAACAGAAGCAATTTAAAAACCATGGAGCGATTGCTCCATGGTTTTTATTTGTCCTTAGTTGAGGCTTTTTTTTGTTCAACTAAAAGATCACGAATATCTGCTAAGTAATCTTCGGCTGTTGGAATTTGAACTTCAGGAACGACAGCTTCTTTTTTAGCAGCAGTGTCACGAGCTTTGTTTGCGGCTTTAACGATTAAGAACAATACAAAACCAGTAATAACAAATGTGATCAAAGCACTAACGACATCGCCAAAAGCAAAAGTCACCCCTTTGACAGGTGTCCAATCTAAGACAGACATGGCTTCGTTTAGATCTTTTCCTTTAGTAAATAATGAAACAATCAATCCGACTAGCGGTGTGATCAATCCATTGACGACATTCGTGACGATCGCGGTAAAAGCAGTCCCGATTACCACACCAACGGCAAGGTCGATGACGTTGCCGCGCATCAAAAATTCTTTAAATTCTTTAAACATTTTGTCACTCCTCTTTTTCTTTTCATTTTCAGTATAACGAAAGAAGAAAAAATTTGAAATAAAAGTGATTGCCAGCCAATGCCAGACTCGGTTCTTCGCTTATGCCTGTGCTATAATTGACCTTAATGAAAAAACAAAAATGAGAAGGAACAACCAGATTTTTTTATCAAAAATATAGTTAATAAGGAGCTTTGTAATGATCGAATTAAAAAAAGGCGTGCGCCTACATGTCATCACAACCAAAAAATATAAAACGATTCAAGTCTATGGACGTTTTACTACTCGTTTAACGAAAGAAATTATGACGAAACGAGCATTGTTAGCGAATTTATTGGAGACCAACTCTTTGCATTATCCTGACCAAACCAAATTAAGCGGCCGATTAGCAGAATTATACGGTGCTAGTTTTGGATTGAATGTCGGACGTAAAGGCAATCTGCATTGGCTGGATGTTGGTTTAGGTGTCGTTAACGGAAAGTATGTCGATGATCCAAAGCTTTTATCTGAAGCAGTAGATTTTTTACAAGAAGTACTGTTTTATCCTAATATTCATAATGGAAAATTTGATGAACAGACGTTCCAATTAGAAAAGGAAAACTTGCAAAGCTATATCGAAACGTTACAAGAAGATAAACAAACGTTGGCTTCTTTGAAAATCAAGGAAACGTACTTTACGGATGAAGCCCAAAAATTACCAAGCTTTGGTACAGTAGCTGATTTAGCAAATGAAACCAGTGAGTCATTAGCGGCGTATTATCATACGATGATTACTAAAGATCAAGTAGATTTGTTTGTTATAGGTGATATAGAGGAAAAAGAAGTTGCAGAGCTGTTCCAGCAATTGCCTTTTGCAGAACGAGAAGAAGATTTTCCAGCAATCTATTACTATCAGACCAAGGATAATGTGATTCGTGAGCAACAAGTGCAAGAAGCTGTGGTCCAAGGGAAATTGAATCTAGCTTATGCGACAGATGTGTATTATGAAGATAGTGATCGTTTTGCATTACTAGTTTTTAACGGATTATTTGGTGGATTCCCTCATTCAAAATTATTCATGAATGTACGAGAGAAAGCGAGTTTGGCGTATTATGCTTCAAGTTCATTTGATACTTTTCGTGGATATTTACAAGTCCAGACAGGGATCAACAGTGCTAACCGAGAAAAAGTGCTGCATTTGATCAATGAACAATTGATTGAATTACAAGCCGGTGATTTTACAGAATTGGCGTTCCAACAAACAAAGGCGATGTTGAAAAATCATTATTTGTTGGGGCTGGACAGTATGCAAAATACAATCGAGACAACGTATTTGGCACAATGGTTGCCAAAAAGTAAACTGACAGACGAGGAATGGTTGAGACGCTTGGCAGCTGTGACACCAGAAGATGTTCAACATGTCGCAAAAAAAATCCGTCTGCAAGCAATCTTCTTTTTAGATGGAGGACAATAAAATGGATAAAGTGACTTATCAAAAAATCAATGAAACCTTGTATAAAGAGATTTTGCCTAATGGCTTGACAGTCTATTTATTGCCTAAAGCGGGGTATCATAAGACGTATGGATTATTTAGTACTAATTACGGTTCAATCGATAACGAGTTCATTCCACGGGGTGGGACAGACTATGTCAAGGTCCCTGATGGCATCGCTCATTTTTTAGAGCATAAAATGTTTGAAAAAGAAGACGGTGATGTTTTTCAAAAATTTGGTGAACAAGGAGCTTCTGCTAATGCATTCACCAGTTTCACTCGAACTAGTTATTTATTTTCTACTACAGATCAATTGGAATTGAATCTAGCAACATTAATCGATTTTGTTCAAGCACCGTATTTTACGGAAGAATCTGTTCAAAAAGAACAAGGCATCATCGGTCAAGAAATCCAAATGTATCAAGATGATCCAAGTTGGCAACAATTTTTTGCTATTTTGAAAAATATGTATCCTAAACATCCGCTGCACATCGATATTGCTGGTACGATTGATTCGATTGCAGATATCACTGCCGAAGATCTGTATACTTGTTACAATACTTTCTATCATCCTAGTAATATGACATTATTTGTTGTAGGGAAATTGGAACCAGAAACTTTGATGGCATTCATTCGTGAAAATCAAGCAGCCAAAACGTTTGATATGCCTGAACCAATCCAACGACGTTTTCCAGAAGAGACGTCGGATGAGATCGTCAAATTCAGCAAAGAACAAATGTCGATTACAGTACCCAAAGCAATCGTTGGTATCAAAGGGCTGGCAGAATTGCCCCAAGATGATAAACAGCGGTTGATCTTCAAAATCTCAATGGATCTGCTATTCCAATTATTGCTCGGGCCAACTTCGAAAAATTATTTGCATATGTACAATGAAGGATTATTAGATGACAGTTTTGGTTTTGAATTTTCACTAGATCGTAGTTTTTATTTTGCAGATTTTGGCGGAGACAGTGAAAAACCAGAAAAATTAGCAGAGCGGTTAACAGAGATCTTGTTACAGTTTGCCAACGATCCTGAAGTGAACGAAAAAAATCTAGCCTTATTAAAGAAAAAAATGTTAGGAAAATATTTCCAATCATTGAACTCGCTAGAATATGTCGCCAATCAATTTACTCAATCTCTGTTTGGCGAGTGGACATTGTTTGATATGCCGGAAATCATTCAAGAAATCAAATTGACCGATATCTTAGCCGCCGGTGAATTATTCATTCATGAAGAAGCATTCACACGATTTTATATGGAAAAAGACACGCATACTGCCGCTTCTAATTAGTATTCAGTAGTTAAAAATGAAATATTTACAGGCTAGGAAAAAATGAAGGGGATGCATGATGCCTTACGCGTTAGTAATGGGAGCTAGCGGTGATATCGGACAGGCCGTTTGCGAAAAATTAGCTGAACAAGGCTGGTCTTTGTATTGCCACTATAATCAACAAAAAGAAAAAGTTTTAAATTTCGTTTCAGACTTACAGAAACGTTATCCTCAGCAAGATTTTTTTATGGTATCCTTAGACATGTTAAAAGAAGCGGAAATCCCTAGTTTTTTAGCACAATTATTCCAAGTTGATGGGATCGTTTTTGCCTCAGGATTTACTTTCTATGAATTACTGCCTGAGACAAAAGCAGACCAAATGGAGGCCTTATGGCAGGTCCATTTGAAGACGCCGTTACTTTTGTTACAAGAATTGCAAGGAAAGTTAGCTAAAAATAGTAATGGACGTGTCGTTTTTATTGGTTCAGTCTATGGTCATCGTGGAAGCAGCATGGAAACTGTTTATAGTGCTGTTAAAGGAGCCCAAGAAGCTTTTGTAAAAGCCTATGCGAAAGAAGTCGCAACTTTAGGAATCACCGTTAATGTCGTAGCTCCTGGAGCAGTACAAACGAGGATGAATGACAATTGGGATTTACAAGAGTTGGTTGATTTAAAATCAGCGATTCCCTTAGGACGCTTAGCAAAACCAAGCGAAATCGCTGCGGCTTGCAGTTATCTGTTTTCCCAAGAAGCCAGTTATACTACCGGGATTATTTTGCCGGTCGCTGGTGGCTGGATGACGTAGCAACTGACCGAAGCTCTTTTTCAAAGTTTGAGAAATGAGCAAGTATGTACTAAAAAGCGGAAATAATTTTTCCTTAAAAAATAGTTCATTATTACGAAATAGGAGTAGAAAATCAAGTGGCTAGTATAAATATTGGAGAAACGTTACGCAAAGCCCGTATCGATAAAAAAATAAGTTTAGATGAGTTACAGCAGCGCACAAAAATTCAAAAGCGCTATTTGTTGGCAATCGAAGAAAATGATTTTCAAGCATTGCCTAGCGAGTATTATTTGCGGACGTTTATTCGACAATATGCTGATGAGGTAAAACTTGACGGTGATTATTTGATCGATGTATTAGACGGCAAGGATCGACCGTTGCCAACATATCCTGAGTTGGAAACAGTTGATGGACTGAGAAAAAATAAACACGCAGAAAATCCTACACATGCGCGATTTAAAGCAACGTTGCCGATGATCTCTTTAGGACTTGTAGCATTGGCCATTATCGCGGTAGTGGGTTATGTGACTTGGCTGGATCATCAAGAAACAGCAATCATTCCGGAAAATAGTTCTGTCCAAGTGGAACGTTCAGGGGTCTCTTCAGCAGAAAAAATTTCCTCCTCTCAACCGGAACAAGCGACAGAATCGTCCAAAAAACCAGAAAAACCTCAAATGGCAGTTGCGATGGAAGCAAACACACCAAACGCAGCAACGATGAAAATCGAACATGCGGAAAAGCCGTTAAAAATCACATTCACTGGCAAACAGCGGGTGTGGGTCGGTGTACAGATTAATGGGGCATTGACGTATCAGTACACGTTGCAGGTGGGAGAATCACAAACAACCGAACTGCCTGCTGATGCAGCACAAGCGGTGATCACTGTGGGTATGGCAAAGTATGCAGAGATCAAAGTCAATGATCAAGCATTGGATTTTCAACCAGGTGAATCATTGTCACAAAAAAATGTGACGTTAAATATCGCTTATGCGGCTTAATAACGACTGCTTCACGAGCAATGTGTTAAACTAAAGAATTAGTTTGGCGCATATGTTTTTGTTGAAAAGTAAATCAGTAGAAATTAGGAGGAAGTACCATGAATTTACCCAATAAATTGACCGTCATACGAATCTTTATGATTCCATTGTTTATGGTCATTGTTTTAGCCCCATGGGGTTGGGGGACACTGCAAGTTGGAGATACGAGCCTCGCGGTAACACAATTAGTAGGCGCGATTATTTTTGCAATCGCTAGTTATACGGATCATTTAGATGGTAAAATTGCGCGTGCCCGCGGATTAGTTACTAATTTCGGAAAATTTGCTGATCCATTGGCAGATAAAATGTTGGTGATGACTGCCTTTATTATTTTAGTGGAACAAGGAAGAGCTCCTTCATGGGTGATCGCGATTATTGTTTGTCGAGAATTAGCAGTAACGGGTCTACGTTTATTGATTGTAGAACAAGGCGGCGGCGTCATGGCAGCAGCGATGCCTGGTAAAATCAAAACGGCGACACAAATGGTTGGAATCGTGTTGCTTTATTTAAACAATGTTCCATTTAATTTTATCGGTATCCCGATGGATCAAATCATGTTGTACATCTGTTTATTCTTTACAGTCTATTCAGGTTATGATTATTTTGCTAAAAATACAGCTCTTTTCAAAGGCTCAATGTAAGAAAAACGATCAGTACGATGTGAAAATCTATCGTTCTGATCGTTTTTTCTGTTATAGTTGAGGAAAAATGGCGTATCTTAGAAAGAAGAGAAATAAATGAGAGCGGAAATTATTGCAGTAGGTACAGAACTTTTATTAGGACAAGTCGTGAATACGAATGCCACATTTTTATCAGAAAAATTGGCAGATATGGGGATTGAGGTATATTTTCATACAGTGGTAGGAGACAATCCTAAGCGCTTGGAAGAGTTGCTTCAATTGGCAGATACACGCAGTGAATTAATTGTTTTGTGTGGCGGCTTAGGACCGACAGATGACGATTTAACAAAAAATGTTTTAGCAGATCATGTTGGTGTGCCGCTAGTCCAAAATCAAGAAGGATTAGTAGCATTGAAGGCTTTTTTTGAACAACGTCAAAGTACGATGACGCCGAATAATCTGCGACAAATTGAGACCTTACAAGGCGGTCTTCCATTACCAAATCGGACAGGTTTGGCCATTGGTTGTTTATATAAAAACGAAAAGAATAATTATCTATTATTACCTGGACCCCCAAGTGAATTAAAACCAATGTTCCTAGAACAAGCTCGTCCATTATTGGAAAAAGAGTTTCCAACAACGGAAAGACTGACATCACGGGTTTTACGCTTCTTCGGGATTGGCGAATCAAGATTGGTGACCGAACTAGCAGAAATGATCGAACAACAGTCTAACCCAACGATTGCTCCTTATGCAAAACCGAATGAAGTAACTTTACGGATCACAGCAAAAACAGAAGACGAGATCTCAGCCAATGCCTTATTGGATCAAACTGAAGCAGAGATCATGGCAAAAGTTGGCGAGTTTTTCTATGGATACGGCGAAGAGAATAGTTTAGTTGAAGTAGTAGTTAGCCTGTTAAAAGAAAATCAATTGAGTATCACTGCTGCAGAAAGTTTGACAGCCGGTGAATTCCAAGCCACTTTAGGGACAGTCCCAGGAGTTTCTGAAGTTTTTCCAGGAGGTTTTGTCACGTATTCAGCTGCTACTAAGGCGAATTTTTTAGGGATTGATTCAACACTATTTGATCATGTCGGGGTAGTCAGCGAGGAATGTGCGAAATTAATGGCAGAAGCAGCGTTACAACGTGCAGAGACAGATTACGCTGTATCTTTTACCGGTGTAGCAGGTCCAGATAAATTAGAAGACAAGGCAAAAGGAACGGTTTATATCGGATTAGCTCAAAAAGGAAAAGCAACAATTGTCACTGAAAACCACTTTACTCGCGACCGTTCATATATTCGTCATAGCGCAGTAATGAAAGGGCTAGATATGGTGCGGCGATCAATTCTAAATAAAAACTAAAAAAGCGAATGTTTGTTCGTTTTTTGCTTGATTTTTTAATTTTAAACCGATAAACTAAGGATATTGAAAAAGTACGAATGATGTGAAAGCACAATTATTATAGAAGTCAGCAGCTGCGTTCTTTTTACTTTTTATGGCACAGAAGGCACGTATGCAGCAAGAACATCAAAATTATTTTTTCCGATAGAAAAAATAACTACATTAATAAAAATAGGAGGATCAGCTATTGGCTAATGATCGTAAAGCGGCTTTAGATGCTGCAATGAAAAAGATTGAAAAGAATTACGGAAAAGGCTCGATCATGAAATTAGGGGAAAAGGTCGATCAACAAATTTCAACAATCCCAAGCGGCTCTTTGGCATTGGATGTTGCGCTAGGTGTAGGCGGCTATCCACGCGGACGGATCATTGAAGTATATGGTCCAGAAAGTTCTGGTAAAACGACCGTAGCGCTGCATGCTATTGCGGAAGTGCAAAAACACGGCGGAACTGCAGCTTTTATTGATGCTGAACATGCTTTAGATCCACAATATGCACAACGTCTAGGTGTGAATATTGATGATCTATTGCTGTCACAACCAGATACAGGGGAACAAGGGTTGGAAATTGCGGATGCCTTAGTTTCTAGTGGGGCTATCGATATCATCGTTATTGACTCTGTAGCAGCATTGGTACCACGTGCTGAGATTGATGGTGAAATGGGTGACTCACACGTTGGTTTGCAAGCCCGATTAATGTCACAAGCATTGCGTAAATTATCTGGTTCAATCAATAAAACAAAGACGATTGCAGTCTTTATCAACCAAATTCGTGAAAAAGTCGGTGTCATGTTTGGTAATCCAGAGATTACACCGGGTGGACGAGCATTGAAGTTTTATGCAACGGTTCGCTTAGAAGTGCGTCGTGCTGAACAATTGAAAAACGGGACAGACATCGTTGGGAACCGTACTAAGATCAAAGTTGTAAAAAATAAAGTAGCACCGCCGTTCAAAGTTGCAGAAGTCGATATTATGTATGGACTAGGAATCTCACAAGAAGGTGAGTTATTAGACATGGCTGTTGAGCAAGACATTATCGATAAAAGTGGTGCTTGGTACGGCTATAAAGAAGATCGAATCGGCCAAGGTCGTGAGAATGCGAAGAAATATTTGGCAGATCACCCAGAAATGATGGCAGAAGTGGCAACGCGTGTACGAGCAGCTTATGGTATCGGTGATGATTTGGCACCAAATGAGACAGAAGATGCTGGTCAGGAAGAATTACCTTTAGAAGAATAAAAAATGGCACTAATGACTCAGTGTATACCACGGTCATTAGTGTTTTTTTTATGAATAGCACCAAATGAAAGCGATAACGACACGATAGACGGCAAAAGAGAAATAAAGTTGACACGCTATCAGACAAACATTAGAATAAACTTGTGTGATAAACACACATATGCAAGTAGGCATATTGATAATTTGACATTCGTTTATCAAAAAACTACAGATAGGTAAATAAGATAGTACGGAGGTGGATTTAATGTTAGTTCCTATTCTCCTCGCTATCATCGGTTTAATTGTCGGTCTTGGTTTGGGTTTCGTGGCAGCAAAAGCACGTCATGAAAAGGAAATTGATGGGGCACAAAACACAGCTAGAGGAATCATTACGCATGCAAATAAAGAAGCGGAGACCTTGAAGAAAGAAGCTTTGTTGGAAGCCAAAGAAGAAAACCAGCAGTATCGCGCACAAGTTGAAAGTGAGTTGAAAGAAAGCAGACAAGAATTAAAATCACAAGAAAGTCGCTTGCTTCAAAGAGAACAGACTTTAGATCGTAAAGACGACTCTCTCGAGAAGCGTGAGCACTCACTGGAAGAAAAAGAAACAAAAATCAGTGCTAGACAGCAATTAATTGACGAGCGAGAAAAAGATGTAGAACAACTAATTGAAGAACAACAAACAAAATTGGAACAAGTCGCTGCTTTAACAAAAGATGAAGCAAAAGAAGTTATCATGAAGACGACGGAAGAGGAATTGAACCATGAGTTAACAGTTATGGTCAAGGAATCTGAACAACGCGCTAAAGAAGAGGCAGATCGTAAAGCGAAAAACCTTTTGGCAATGGCAATCCAACGTTGTGGTGCGGATGCTGTTTCTGAGACGACGGTTTCGGTAGTCACTTTGCCAAATGATGAGATGAAAGGTCGCATCATTGGTCGTGAAGGCCGTAATATTCGGACATTAGAAACACTGACAGGAATCGATTTGATTATCGATGACACACCAGAAGCAGTTGTTTTATCCGGTTTTGATCCAATCAGACGGGAAATCGCCCGTATGACATTGGAAAAATTAATCCAAGATGGTCGGATTCATCCGGCTCGGATTGAAGAAATGGTTGAAAAATCTCGCAAAGAAATGGATGAACGTATTCGTGAATACGGGGAACAAGCAGCCTTTGAAGTAGGCGCCCACACTTTACATCCAGATTTGATTAAGATTTTGGGTCGATTGCATTTCCGTACCAGCTATGGTCAAAATGTATTGAATCATTCAGTAGAAGTTGCGAAATTAACGGGTGTCTTAGCCGCAGAATTAGGAGAAGATGTTCAATTAGCGCAACGTGCCGGATTGCTTCATGACATTGGGAAAGCATTAGATCATGAAATCGAAGGTTCTCACGTTGAGATTGGCGCTGAACTTGCCGCAAAATATCGTGAAAATCCAGTTGTAATCAATGCGATCGCCTCTCACCATGGAGATACAGAGGCAACGTCAGTTATCTCTGTTTTAGTAGCCGCTGCAGATGCAGTCTCTGCTGCTAGACCAGGTGCACGGAGTGAATCGCTAGAAAACTATATCCGTCGTTTAGAGAACTTAGAAAATATTTCAAATAGTTTTGATGGAGTAGACTCAAGTTTCGCTGTTCAAGCAGGTCGTGAAGTTCGTGTCATGGTAAAACCAGAAGAGATTTCTGATTTGGATGCGGTTCGTTTAGTTCGTGACATTCGTCGAAGAATCGAAGATGAATTAGATTACCCAGGACATATCAAAGTGGTCGTTATTCGGGAGACACGAGCAACGGATTATGCTAAATAAACAATGATTCATTTGTAGTTGAAAGGCTGTGACAAATTGAAGTCACAGCCTTTTTTTGCTATCTTTGAGCTGTTATCAATTAAAAGAATAGCTTCAAAATCAAAATTCATTTAGAATAGACTATAAGAAAAGAAAGAATAGGAGTAGAAGGATGACGACTATCAGTCGCTGGTTTAAACGTTATGCCACCTTGCTCAAAATTATATTCTTCGGAATTGTCTTATTTTTCGTTGCCAATCAAGTGAAAAATATTGCCCATGGAATGAGCTGGCAGACAGTTTGGCAAACAATCAAACAACAAGATCAAGTAACACTTCTAAGCATGTTTGGAATTGGGCTGTGCGGTGTTTTGCCGATGCTTTTATATGATCATGTAGCAATCACCATACTTGAATCAGCGGGACGACCGCGGATGGATCGAAAAGAGTGGTTCGTTTCTGCTTGGACTACAAATACTATCAATAATTTAGCTGGATTTGGTGGTGTAGTTGGTGTAAGTTTGCGTTCAAGTTTTTATGGTAAAGGAATGGAAAAGAAAAAGGTGTTGGCTGTAATTTCCAAGATTGCTCTGTTCATGTTGGCAGGACTTTCAATCATGGCATTTATTACCTCTTTAGATCTGCTATTTTTTCGAACGGAGAATTCATTTGTTCGTTATCGATTTTGGCTATTAGCTGGCGGAGCCTTTGCACCGTTATTATTTTGTTTAGTTTACGGACGCCGCCGCACGATTTTTAAAGAATTTCGATTGAAACAAATCTTTGAATTGTATTTAGCCTCATTGGGTCAATGGTTAGGTGCATTGACTGTCTTTTTGATTGTCGGTTATCTAATGGGCGTGAAACTAACTATCGGAGAAGTTTATCCGATGTTTGTCATCGCGACTGGATTAGGGATGCTGACGATGGTCCCAGGAGGTGCGGGGACTTTTGATGTCATGATGATTTTAGGATTAGGACATCTCGGTTTAGATCAAAGTACGGCTGTGGTCTGGATCTTGTTCTATCGAATCTTTTACTATCTGATTCCCTTTGTCACTGGAATCGTAATCTTTTTGACAAATACTAGTGTGAAAATGAATCGTTATTTTGATAACTTACCGCGAGTGCTTTCGCAAAAAGTTGCTCATGTGATTATGGTCAGTGCAGTTTATTTTGCCGGAATCATGATGATCTTGTTGTCCACATTGACTAATTTGTCGAATATCAGCCGCTTGTTCCAAGTATTATTGCCCTTTTCATTTGACTTCTTGGATCAGACACTGAATTTATTGATCGGTTTTTTATTGCTGGGATTTGCACGAGGGATTTCACAAAAAGTGAAGCGGGCATTTTGGCCGACCATTGTATTATTGATTTTCGGGATTGTTAATACGGTAGCCAGAACAGCTTCGATTCGTTTGATTGTTGTTTACTTAGTGATTTTGTTGATCGTTTGGCTGTCACGGCGAGAATTTTATCGGGAACGTTTTGTTTATTCTTGGGGAGCGTTAGTTTTTGATGGAATCTTGTTTGGCTTACTCTTTATTTTCTACGCAGTAGCCGGGTATCACAGTGGTCAGATTTGGAGCACCGAACGCTTATCAACAAGATACTTTGCTTTTCCTTCAGGTGAGATTTGGTTCTCAGGTTTAGTTGGGTTGATTTTATCGATTTTGTGTTTGGCAATTCTGTATCAATACTTGACCCAAAGTGAGAGCAAAATCGGTATTGCTTGGGATGAGAAACGATTCAACTATTTGATTAATCGTTATGGCGGGGCACCAGCCAGTCATTATTTGCGTGTCTCAGGCTATCATTATTTTTATTATCAGGAAAACGGGAACGATCAAATTGTTTTTGGCTTCCAGACACGGGCAAATAAGTGTTTTGTATTAGGTGATCCCGTGGGAAATCCAGAAAAATGGCAGGAAGCTACGTTTGCTTTTATGGAGTATGCAGATAAACTAGGCTATCAGCTGGCATTTTATAAAATATCAGAAAAGTATGTCTTGCTTTTACATGATCTGGGCTTTCATTTTGATAAGATCGGTGAGACTGGTGTTACTGATTTCACACGACATGAGCACGATGTTTTTTCAGATCGATTCGAATTCAAACGATTGACCAATGAAGGCTACCAATTTATCTATTTTGAAAAATTACCAGAAGAGGTTTTTGAAGAATTGGAAGAGATTTCCGATGAATGGCTGAATGGTGAAAAAGAAAAATGCTTTTCCGTAGGACGTTTTGATCGAGCTTATATTGAAACGAGTAATATTGGGATTGCACGTGATCCGCAAAATCGAATCGTTGGTTTTATTACTGAACAGCCGATCAATCAAGAAAAAGCATCATTTGATCTTTTGCGTTTTCGCAGCGAGGTCCCTAATGAATTGCCGACATTTTTGAAACTGCATTTGATGGATGAGCTGAAAGACCAAGGATATCATGAAGTTTATCAAGGAATGGCACCACTAGCTAAAGTTGGTGAGACTTCTTTTGCGTTCTTAGGGGAGCGGATCATGAATTTGATTTATAAATATGGTCATTCGATCTATGCTTTTCAGCAAGTTACCGAAGAAAAAACGATGTATGTTGACCGCTGGCGGCCGAGATACTTTGCTTATATGAAAGACAGTAGTTTCTTGTTCTCTGCGTTGCAATTGTTGTTGCTAATCGGTCGAGGAAAAAATAAAGGCGTAACAATTTCTGAAGAAATGATCGAAGTTTAAAAAAGACGAGCCGTAATTGGCTCGTCTTTTTTAATCAATCGTAATCGCTTTGCTTTTTTTCTCTTCATCATCAGCTTTAGGCAGTTGCAGCGTAAGAACGCCGTTTTCGAATTTCGCACTGATTTTTTCTTCAATAATATTTTTTACGACAAATTGTCGACGATAGGCACTACTAGAACGTTCTCTACGGACAAAACGGCCATCGTCTTTGACCTCATTTTCAGCTGTGTGTTCAGCATCGATTGAAAGAAGGTCATTGCTGTAATGAACAGAAATCTCTTCTTTCTCAAATCCCGGCAGATCCGCTTTTACTTCGTAGTAATCATCTAAGTCTCGAATATCGACACTCATTTTCCGATCATCCCAAAAGGTATTCATCAATTTTCCAACTAAATCTTCGCCATCTAGCCACTCATTTTTTGGTAATAGATTCATACATCATTCCTCCTAAATTATAATTGTTTTCCGACTTACTAAAACGACAACAAAAAAGGATATGGAACATAGAGAAAGAACTCATATTTTAATAGTAAAATCTTCGGTAAAAATATTCAACTTATTTGCAGTCGGCTATGCTAAAATGAATTATCTATACATTTATTATGGGCTATGTTAGAATCGTCTAGTGAAAAATTTGAACGGGTGAGAAAATGGAAATTATGGAAAAAGCCCCAGCGAAAATTAATTTAGGCCTTGATATTTTAGGCAAGCGACCGGATGGTTTGCATGAGTTGGCGATGGTCATGGCGAGCATCGATCTAGCAGATCGTTTGTACTTAGAAGAGATTCCTGAAGATAAAATTATCATTGAGACGAACAAGGCTTTTTTGCCCACGGATAAAAAAAATCACGTCTATGAAGCGTTGGAATTAATCAAAGAACGCTTTGATATAAAAAAAGGCCTACAAGTCAAAATCCATAAAGAGATTCCAGTCGCAGCCGGCTTAGGCGGAGGCTCGACGGATTCAGCAGCAGCTTTGCGAGCGGTTAACCGCTTGTGGAACTTAGGATTATCTTTAGAAGAATTGGCTCGACTTGGTGCAGAAATTGGTTCGGATGTTCCTTATTGTGTCTATGGACAGACTTCTTTAGTGGAAGGATTTGGCGAAAAGGTAACACCAATCGCACCGATGCCTCAGTGTTGGGTTGTCGTAGTCAAGCCCCGTATGAGTGTATCGACACGAACGATTTTTGCTAAAATCGTGATGGAAGAGTTGTACCATCCTGATATTGCGGCGCTTGTCTCTGCTATTGAAGAAAATGATTACCAAAAGATGACGGCGAACTTAGGCAATTCTATGGAAGTCGTAACAATCAAGAAACATCCGATTATCCAGCAATTAAAAGATCGCATGTTGAAATACGGTGCAGATGCTGCGATGATGAGTGGCAGCGGTCCGACGGTCTATGCTTTGTGTCACAAATATTCGCGAGCCAAGCATGTATTTAATGCGTTGAAAGGCTTTTGTGAGGAAGTCTATCTTGTTCGTACGTTGAAGTAGATCCTGCGGGGTCTACTTTTTTAATACTGCTTGCCAAGAACAAATAATCGAGAGACTATTCGTTGGGAAACGTTGGTTATTTTTTGTTCTGCTAATTATTAAATAACATAAACAAAATAATGAAGCGCATACAGGTTCCGTTTTACATATGAATAGAATGTCATTTATTTTACGGTTTATCACGATTATTTGAATGTAAATCGTAAATTTTACGCTTTGTGTTGACGGATAGAAAAACATCTGTTAAATTAAATCTTGTCTTAAAAAGAGAAGAGAAGGTGTTTAGATAAATGAAAATGCAAAAAGGACTACTTTTATTTGGAACTGTGGTACTATCAATTTTACTGACTGCTTGCGGCGGTCAAGAAAAAGAAGAAGCTTCTTCTAACGATGCAATCCAAGTGATGACGACATTTTATCCAATGTATGAATTCACTAAACAAGTAATAGGTGATACTGGAACTGTGGAATTGTTGATTCCGGCAGGGACTGAACCGCATGATTTTGAACCTTCTGCCAAAGATTTGGCAAAAATTTCGGATTCTGATGTTTTTGTTTACAATAGTCCAGAACTGGAGACATGGACGGAAAATCTGACGGATACGATTGATACGAAAAAGACAATGATTATTCAAGCTTCAAAAGAAATCCAATTAATGGATGGCGAAGCCCACGAGCATGAGGACGCACATGAATATGACGAAGAACATGCTCACGATCATGAATTGGACCCCCATGTCTGGCTAGACCCCGTTTTGGCGATTACTGAAGTCGAGACCATCCGAGATCAGTTGATAAAAAAATACCCAGATTATCAAGCACAATTTGAAAAAAATGCTGCAAGTTATATCTCAGAATTAAAAACGTTAGATGCTGATTACCAAACAGCTTTTAAAGACGCGAAGAACAAAGCCTTCGTGACGCAACATGCCGCTTTTGGTTATTTAGCGAAACAATATGGATTGACGCAAGAAGCGATTGCTGGAATCTCACCAGATCAAGAACCTTCACCAAGTCGCTTGAGCGAATTGAAACATTATGTGGATGATCATCAAGTAGAGGTGATTTATTTTGAAGAAAATGCGTCATCAAAAGTTGCTGAAACCCTCTCTAAAGAAACGGGTGTGGAATTGGCCGTATTGAATCCACTAGAGAGTCTGACAAAAAAACAGATCGAAGATGGGGAGGATTACTTGACTGTTATGCGTGAAAACTTGACAGCATTGAAGAAAGTTATTCATTAGTAGGAAAAAGGAGAGACGAAAATGTCGTATATCGAGGTGGAAGACCTCTCGTTTTATTATGACAACGAACCGGTTTTAGAAAATGTATCCTATCATGTGGACCCGGGGGAATTTGTCATTTTGACTGGAGAAAACGGTGCCGCAAAATCGACATTGATCAAAGCGACATTAGGTTTATTGAAACCAAGCAGTGGAAAAGTAACAATCGCTAAGAAAAACAATCAAGGAAAAAAATTGAGTATCGGCTACATTCCACAACAAGTCGCCTCATTCAATGCTGGATTTCCCAGCACTGTTTTGGAATTAGTGGAATCTGGACGCTATCCTCAAGGAAAATGGTTTAAAAAATTATCTCCGCGAGACCATGAACATGTTCAAAAAGCCTTGGAGTCAGTAGACATGTGGAACATGCGCCATAAAAAAGTTGGAGAACTATCTGGTGGGCAAAAACAGCGGATTAGTTTGGCTCGATTGTTTGCCAAAGATCCAGATCTATTGATTCTAGATGAACCAACGACTGGAATGGATGAAAAATCGCGAAATGATTTTTATGAGTTGCTGCGACATAGTGCGCATGCTCATGATAAAAGTATTTTAATGATCACACACGATCATGAAGATACCAAAAAATATATCGATCGTCATATTCGATTGGTGCGAAAGGAGAATTCTAAATGGCGTTGCTTTCATATGAGTTCATGAGACGAGCCTTTCTAGCGGCGATTTTTATTGCCGGTATCGCACCGATGTTAGGGGTCTTTCTAGTTATTCGTCGGCAATCTTTGATGGCCGATACTCTGTCTCATGTCTCGTTAGCTGGAGTTGCATTAGGCTTTTTCTTGAATTTGAATCCTACCGGAACCACGCTGCTAGTCGTTGTGATTGCAGCAATCATCATGGAATATTTGCAAAATATGTATAGTTCTTATTCTGAGATTTCCATAGCAATTTTGATGGCGGCTGGTTTAGCTGTAGCGTTGGTACTGATGAGCTTAGCACCAGGAAGTTCTGCTGTCAGCATCCAATCTTATTTATTTGGTTCGATTGTAACAATCACATGGCAACAAGTCGTCTTTTTAGGAATCTTATTTGTTTTAGTCGGTATTTTATTTTTCTTATTTAAACGTCCAATGTATGTATTAACTTTTGACGAAGATATCGCAGCTGTTGATGGTTTGCCTATTCGCATGATGTCGATGATTTTCAATGTCGTGACAGGGATCGCAATCGCGATTATGATCCCAATCGCAGGAGCATTATTAATCTCAGCAATTATGGTGTTGCCTGCAGCCATCGGGATGCGGGTAGGAAAAAGTTTTAATATCGTGATTTTGATCAGTGTTCTAGTAGGCTTTGTCGGAATGATCGGTGGTTTGACGAGCTCTTATTATTTAGATACACCGCCAGGAGCGACAATTACACTTGGATTTATCTTATTGTTTTTACTTCTCAATGGAATTCGGCAATTACGGATAAGGATTCAACGAAAACAAGCACAAAAATAGAGGAAAGCGAAAGCTTTTCCTCTTTTTTTGTAGAATAATTAATAAATTCCGAACTTTTCAACTTTAAAATGAGAAAATGCTCGAATTTTATCAACTAAACCCTTATAATGGGAAACGATCAATCAGAATGTGCTGTCCGTGACTTAGTTGTGTGTTGAGCTGAGCCAGACATCCGATGAAAATCAAAATTATTTTTCGTGTGGAAAATAGTTAGACTAAAATGAAATAGGAGTGAATTACGTGAAAGTGCGTCGAAGTGAACGATTAATCGACATGACACAATATTTGTTGGATCATCCCCATGATTTGATCCCATTGACCTTTTTTGCAGCCAGATATGATTCGGCAAAATCTTCAATCAGTGAAGACTTAGCCATTGTTAAGAAAACATTTAAAGAGCGTGGGACAGGTATTTTAGAAACAATCCCTGGTGCTGCTGGCGGTGTTGTCTTTACACCGAGTATCACTGATGAAGAGGCACGAGAATATATCGAATCTTTAGCTGAACGTCTATCAGAAGAAGATCGATTATTGCCAGGTGGGTATGTGTACTTATCTGATATGTTGGGACAACCCGATTTATTACGCAAAGTGGGTCGAATTATTGCAGCACAGTATTTAGATAAAAAAGTTGATGCAGTCATGACGGTTGCAACGAAAGGCGTGCCGATCGCTCAAGCCGTTTCATATTACTTAAACGCACCCTTTGTAATTGTTCGACGCGATTCTAAAATTACAGAAGGTTCTACTGTTAGTGTGAATTATGTTTCTGGTTCCTCTGAACGAATCGAAAAAATGGAATTATCAAAACGCAGTTTGAAACGCGGTTCAAAAGTCTTGATCGTGGATGACTTCATGAAAGGCGGCGGGACCGTCAACGGCATGAAGAGCCTGATCGAAGAATTTGAAGCAGAACTTGTCGGAATTACGGTCTTTGCGGAATCTAAGTTTAAAGGTGAGCGCGCGATCGATGACTACAATTCGTTATTGTTCGTACAAGATGTCGATACGAGTACAAAAACGATTACAGTCGTACCGGGGAACTGTTTTGATAAATAACTGAAAATGCTAAGCTAGTTAGGCTCTCTATTTAACGAGAGTCTGATAGGCTAGCCTTTTTTGCGTCCAGCTAGTAAAATGGTAAGGGAGCGAAAATAAATAATTTTGTGAATCTAAATCAAGCTGATCGTTTTCTTGAATAAATGAAACGTCACGTTTGCTTTAATTTGTGAGTAGAAAAAATATGAGAATTGCGATTTTTTAGCAATCGCATCAATTTGAATCGAGGAGTGACTTCTTTTGGAAAATCGTTATGCGATTATTTTAGCAGCGGGGAAAGGAACCCGTATGAAATCAAAGTTATATAAAGTCTTGCATCCAGTTGCAGGTAAACCGATGGTAGAACACATCATTGAGCGAGTAGTAGAGACGCAACCGACTGAGATTGTAACAATCGTTGGCCACGGCGCAGAAATGGTCAAAGGACAATTAGGCGAGCGTAGTAAATATGCGTTGCAAGCAGAACAATTAGGGACCGGTCATGCAGTCATGCAAGCGGCTGAATTTTTAAAAGGAAAAAAAGGAACCACTTTAGTTATCAGTGGCGACACTCCATTACTGACCACGCAGACCTTGAATAATTTATTTGATTATCACCAAGGGAAAAAAGCAAGTGCAACAATCTTGACTGCTCACGCCGAAGATCCAACTGGTTACGGCCGAATCTTACGGGATCATGTTGGTATCGTAGAAAAAATTGTCGAACAAAAAGATGCGACACCAGAAGAAGCGCGAACACAAGAAATCAATACCGGAACTTATTGTTTTGACAATGAGCAATTATTTGCAGCCTTAGAAAAAATCGGGACGAATAATGCTCAAGGAGAGTATTATTTAACGGATATCGTTGAGATTTTGAAAAATGAAGGACAGACAGTCGCAGCCTATCAAACCGAGGATTTTGAAGAATCATTAGGAGTTAATGATCGAATCGCTTTAGCGAATGCGAATGAAAGCATGCGTCGTCGTATCAATCGGCAACACATGATCAATGGCGTGACCTTCATTGATCCAGCAACGACTTATATCGATGCAGGTGTTGTGATTGGCTCAGACACAGTAATCGAACCGGGAGTGCAAATCCAAGGCCGTACAGTGATTGGTTCAGATTGTATCATCGGTGCACATTCAAAAATCGTCGACAGTACGATTGAAGAGAATGTTGAGATTAAGTCTTCTGTTTTAGAAGAATGTGTCGTGCGCAAGTATGCAGACGTTGGTCCGAATGCACATTTGCGTCCACAAGCAGAGATTGGCGAACATGCCCATATCGGCAATTATGTAGAAATCAAAAAAGCAACGATTGGTGAAAATACCAAAGTAGGTCACTTGACGTATGTTGGAGATGCGACGCTAGGAAAAGATAATAATATCGGTTGCGGCGTAGTATTTGTCAATTATGATGGGAAAAATAAACATCATACTACCGTAGGGGATCATGTTTTCATTGGTTCAGGTACCAATATTATTGCACCAGTTGTAATCGCCGATAATAGTGTCACAGCAGCAGGCTCAACAATCACCGAAGATATTGATGCAGGTGATATGGGGATCGCTCGTGCGCGGCAAATTAATAAGGCCGGTTACGCAAGCCGTTTGCCGTTTTAAGGGAAATCTCTTGATTTCTTAAATGGAAATGACTAGTATTTTATTTGAAATGGTATATAATCGATAACGTATGTTTAAAAAGAAAGTGGAGGTCCCCATGTCGAAACATTATTTTGATCCAAGATTGAAAATTTTTGCTTTGAATTCTAATCGTCACTTAGCTGAAAAAATCGCTGAAGAGGTTGGTGTTGAGCTAGGAAAAAGTTCAGTTAACCAATTTAGTGATGGTGAAATTCAAGTAAACATTGAAGAAAGTATTCGTGGCTGTCATGTCTATGTGGTTCAGTCAACAAGTAGTCCAGTAAATGATAATCTAATGGAACTTTTGATTATGATTGATGCCTTAAAACGGGCGAGTGCCAAAACAATCAACGTTGTGATGCCTTACTACGGGTATGCCCGTCAGGATCGCAAAGCACGTGCACGGGAACCAATTACCGCTAAACTTGTTGCCAACATGATTGAAAAAGCTGGCGCAACACGTCTATTGACTTTAGATCTACATGCTTCTCAAATCCAAGGATTTTTTGATATCCCGGTGGATCATTTAATGGGTGCCCCATTAATTGCTAATTATTTCTTGGAAAAAGGAATCCACGGCGATGATGTTGTTGTCGTATCTCCTGACCATGGTGGCGTAACACGCGCACGTAAATTGGCAGAATTTTTGAAAGCTCCGATTGCGATTATCGACAAACGTCGTCCAAAAGCAAATGTGGCTGAAGTAATGAATATTATCGGAAAAGTCGACGGCAAAACATGTGTCATTATCGATGATATGATCGATACAGCAGGGACAATTACCTTAGCTGCAAATGCTTTGAAAGAAGCCGGTGCGAAACAAGTCTATGCTTCATGTACACATCCTGTTTTATCTGGTCCAGCAATGCAACGGATTCAAGATTCAGCAATCGAACATCTAGTTGTGACTGATTCAATCTATTTATCTGACGAACGCAAAATTGATAAGATTGATGAAATCAGTGTGGGTGAATTAATGGGAGATGCAATCAAACGTATCCATGAAAATAAACCTGTCAGCCCATTGTTTGAAACACCTAAAAAATAGTTTTATCTACTAGGTACTCTATCTATAGAGTACCTAGTTTTTTGTCTTTTAACTATCCTCGTCAAAAATATAAAACCGATTTCTTAATGATTGCCTTCTGATATGCTAATAAAGAGAAACTATTACTGGGGAGGGTATCATGCAAAAAAGAATGGACCAGCTTGGCTATGGGATTTTATAGATCGCTCTATTTTTTAAACTGATGGTGGGAAAAATCAGCGGTTTAGTTTGATCGGTGTTTGAATCAGCAGTTTAATGAATGGGGATTTTCATTATTCCATCAATAGCGCAGATCGTTGAAAAAATGTTAGAAGTGTAACGAAAAAAAGAGCTCATCGGTGGGTGGCCGATGAGCAAAGGAGTTAAAAAATGAAAAAGTGTTAGGGTTGTTTGTTGGTATGCTTATATAATAGCAGTGAGATGTGAATTATTTGTGAATGAAGTTTAGCAAAAAAGTAAAAAAAAATTAAAGGAAATGAAAATTAATGTGCTAAAAAAAGAGCTCATCGGTGGGTGGCCGATGAGCAAAGGAGTTAAAAAATGAAAAAGTGTTAGGGTTGTTTGTTGGTATGTTTATACAATAGCAACGAGTTATGAATAAAATGTGATGAAAGACTAGCGAAACTATTAATTTTAAAAAAATGAGAGCAGTTAAAAATAAACTTAAAACAAATGCTAAAAACTCAGGAGCGATACGCTCCTGAGTTTTTATTCGTAGACTCGATTTTTCTTGTCGTAAATGTTTCGCAATTCCAAATATAAAGGAATGAGTTCATTCTTCGTATAAGGAAAATCGAGTTGATATAAGTGAATATTTGGTCTTTCTTTTTTCAATAATGAAGAGGAGCTGATGATCAAATCATAATCGTCTTTCAAAGAGACGTCATAGGGTTCAGCATCGATAAAACGTAAGTCCTCTAAGAAGCGATACAATTCGCGGACAAAGATTGCATTATGTTCCAACGCGATTCCGATTTTTAGATTATGTGCATAAGGGAACTGATCGAAATAAGGCAATAACAAACGTTTAAAGGCTCGCGTAATCAGTGGATGAGCAGAGTTGATAAAGCTGTAAGAGGGATTATCTTTGGCCATCTGCATAAAATTTTGGATATTTTGGAATAAAATATATTCACCGCGAGTTTGTTTCTCATTTGGGTCCATTACTAAATCAACGATGTTAGGAAACGGCTGCCGAAAAATAAAGTAGCCGAAAGTGATATTCAACATATTTGCAACGACTAAAGGATCATCCATTATTTCTGTTCGATCAGGGAATAAGGCTTTTTTGGCAAAATTGCGAAATTCTGTAACAAAATCGTTGACTGGATTTGGGCGTGCATCAAAATCATAAAGCGTCTGTTTTAAACTTTGGTCGTCACGAATCGTGTAAAACGGCGAATAATGCGCCAAGAAATAAATGAAACTAGATTCCCCTTTTAACTGGCGCGTCGTCATTGAGACATCGATCAACTCACGCAATGAAGTAAAGTCGTAATACGGATTGTCTTTCATCAAGAAATTGTACCGTGGATCGTATTTAACAAACTTCTTATTATTGATACGAATCAGACTAATTGACGTGAACAATCTGATTTCTTGTGTTCCAAAATAAGTTCGTGACAATGGGAAGTAATCTTTGTAAGTATCGACTAAACGATTCAATTGATGCGGCTCAACATTCAGTGGGCATTCGATGCCACGAGTTCCCAGCCACAAAAGATCGAATAAAGCTAAGCGAATCAAGCGTTCGTCTCCCGACATACCCGCTTCTGTATAGGTGAAGCGAATGTTGAAACGTTTCAAGTATTTTTTCAATTTATCGATTTTACGAGAAACAGTGGAGCGACTGACAAAATAGCTTTCACAAAATTGTTCAATGGTCGGTTCTTGTTCATTTAAAAAGTATAAAATAAATTGGAACGGTACGGCTTGCTGTAACAAGTGGTAGCGGTACTCGTCAATGGAAGCATTCAAATTTTCCAGATTCACTTTGCCCGCGCGCATCATGATCGTCTCATGGTTTGGACGGATCTCTGCCAATTCTTGGTCGATCTCATTTAATTCGATGACACTTTGTTGATAATTTAAATCTAAATCTTCTGACAATTGGCTGATCGCCAGGATTTTTTTCGTAGATTGGTTTAAGTATTTAAAGATATTAAAACGTAAGAGGAGCGACGTGTCAAACATAAGTTCCTCATATAACATCTGTTTTCCTCCTTTATTAAATTAGGTTATTAATCTGAATTTTTTTAAGCATATTCCTCTATATTGTACTGTATTTACATAAACCTGTCAGTTAATAACTGATAAATAGTGAGTAAAATTGGATAGAATGAACTAATTTCATCGCATTTTAAGAAAGAACAGAATAAATGTTCATCTTGTCCTTGAAAGGTGAGACAAACAACCAAAATAACAAAAATGCGCAACAGAAGATTTATCCTTCTGCTGCGCGTTTTTATTACGATCTTGGATGCAAGACGCGATGTAAGAATTCTTTGGTTCGAGCCTCTTTCGGGTGAACAAAAATATCTTCTGAGCTGCCTTCTTCAGCGATGACACCTTTGTCCATAAAGATTACTCGGTCAGATACTTCTTTAGCAAAATCCATTTCATGTGTGACAACGACCATCGTCAGTCCACTTTCTGCCAATTTGTTCATGATCTGCAATACATCGCCTACCATCTCTGGATCTAGTGCAGAGGTCGGTTCGTCAAACAACATCACTTCTGGGTTCATGGATAGTGCGCGTGCAATCGCTACCCGTTGTTTTTGTCCGCCGGAAAGTTGAGCAGGCTTCGCGTCGATAAAACGATCCATACCAACTTTTTCCAAATTTTCCAATGCAATCTTTTTGGCTTCGTCTTCTTTTCGACCTAAAACAGTAATTTGACCACTTGTACAATTTTGCAAAACATTCATATTATTGAAAAGGTTAAATGATTGAAAGACCATGCCAAGATGTGTCCGATATTTTGGCAAACTATAGCCAGGAGCTAAGACGTTTTCTCCTTGGTACATGATTTTGCCATCAGTTGGTGTTTCTAATAGATTGATGCAGCGCAACAATGTTGATTTCCCTGAACCTGATGCACCGATGATCGAGACAACTTCTCCTTTGTTGACCTTCATACTGATATCTTTTAAGACGAGATTGTCGCCGAAACTTTTTTTCAAATGTTCGATTTCAATGATACTGCTCATAATGATCCTCCTTATTCATTCCAATCAGGAACAACGCAATTAATAGGTAAAAATGAAAGTTAAAACTATTTTTCTTCACTGACTGCTGTATCTGTGTCATCCAAACGAGCATAAGCTGAAGGACCATCCATTTTCTTTTCGACTACTCGCAAGATACGGGTAGCTGTGAAGGTCAAGATAAAGTAGATCACACAAATGATGAAATAAGTCTGGAAGAACATGTAGTTTGTTCCTGCCGCTGATTTCCCTTGGAAGAATAATTCAGAAACAGAGATGATACTCAATACGGAAGTATCTTTGATGTTGATGACCAATTCATTCCCAGTTGCCGGCAAAATATTACGCAAGACTTGCGGTAAGATGACTTTCCGCATGGTTTGGCTGTGAGTCATCCCAATGGCATGAGCTGCTTCAAATTGACCTGGATCAACAGCGAAGATCCCGCCGCGGACGATTTCAGACATATACGCCCCTGTATTGATAGAAACGATGAACAAAGCGGCTATCGTTCGATTCAAATCAATTCCAAAAGCCATCGCGATCCCATAGTAGATAACAGCTGCTTGAACAATCATTGGTGTTCCGCGGAAAATTTCGATATAGGCATTCAATAGCCAACCAAAAACTTTTTGTAAACTTCGTTTGGCACGATTACTTGACTCAGGAATTGCCCGAAAGACACCGACTAATAGACCAATCAATGTCCCAACAGTCGTCCCAACAATGGCCAGCAGCAAAGTGATGCCAGTTCCACGTAAGAACATCGAACCGTTTTGTTTCAAAATACGAATGAAGACATTCTCTTTTTTACCAGTAGCATTTTGTGTCTCATCAGACGCTGGTTGATCTTTGATTGCTTGATCCATAACATTGACCCGGTCTGATTGTGGAATCTCGGCTAAGATTTGGTCCACTTGTGCCACATCAGAATCACCTTTACGCATTCCAACAGACACTTGTACATCTTCTGGATTGGTTTGGAAGCCGTTCGCTTCATCAAACTCTACCATTTTTAAATCTGGATTGACGCTTTCAGCAGTTACGCCTTCAGGCCGTTCACTAACATAGCCATCGATGGTCCCAGACTCTAAAGCAACCCGCATCGCTGGGAAATTATCCATGGCCCCTTGTTTTTTCACATCCGGGATTTGAGGAATAACATCATAATGGAACGTACTTAATTGAGCAGTAATTTTTGCACCAGCAAAATCCTTGATAGAAGTTGCTTTTGCATAATTCGTATCTTTACGTGTGACAATGACTAGTTGTGATTCGTAATACGGATCAGAAAAGTCGATCTCTTTACGGCGTTCAGCAGTAGGAGACATTCCGGCAATAATAGCATCGATCTTGCCTGACTGCAAAGCCGGCAACAAGCCATCCCATTCTGTTTTGACAACGACCAATTTCCGATTCATTTTGTCAGCGATCTTTTTCGCCATTTGCACGTCGTATCCGCCAGCATAAGCTTTGTCGCCTTGAATCGGCACAGCGCCATTTCGATCATCTTTTTGAGTCCAGTTGAAAGGGGCGTAGCCAGCCTCCATCCCAACTCGTAATTCTCCTTCAGGTGTTTTTTCGTCAGCTCGCGTGAGTGGTGCGCCTAAAAAGGTAATAAATAATGCGACAAGTGCGATAACTGAAAATTTTCTTCTGTTCATAATTTCTCCCTTTCTTGAAATAACGAGATTGGGTGGATGTCTTTAAAAATCTGCAACAAAAAAAGCCGCCGATTCGTGTACAAGGCCGCCTGCAGATGATAAGAAGATGGTGTTCCCTCTTACAAAAACATAGCGCAACTTAGCATCACTGCTAAGACAGTCCGCAAGTTATTTGCTTGCGTCCCAACATACAAAACAAAGAGAATTATGTATATTTCGGCGAAACTTCCTAGATCTATTTCAACGTGTCTCTACACTCCATAGGGTTAATAAGGTTCGCGACCTCTACCTCATTGTACTGAGGCATCTCGTATTCAGTTATTATGATTCACAGTCTAAAGGTTGGAAATGAAAAAGTCAATGGAAAGCATCTGAAACAAGCAAAAAAATGTTCTATTTTATTAAATAAAATAAATTTATTTTGTTAAAAAGACGAAAAAATTGATTTTTATATTTTTTGATAGAACAAAGCTGTTAGAATTGATAATTAAACTAGTATGTTTATCCATTGTAATACATATACAAAAAATAGTTTTGGTACAATTAAATGATTTTTTTAAATGAAGATTGTACTGAAGAATAGTCGATATTAAAACGTTTACAACCTATACTTTAGACAGGAGGTGAGGAGAAAGTGAATTACAAAATAAGCTATCTCCTATCCAACAATTTTAATAGTTACGTAACATTAAAAAATGCGACACAACAAACGGGTCTCTCTGCTAAAGAGCTCGCGACTCAGTTGGCAGAATTAGATTTGACCGTAGAAACGATTACTGATACTGAAGAACAACGAATATTCATTGCTCCGATAACAACGGAGAAGTGGACAAAAAAACTTGTAAATGAAACACAAGAGTACTTTGTATACTCTGAAGAACAGCGACAGGCACTAATTTATTTGCTGAGTTACTCTACTTTTGAGGAATTGTCACTTTTTCACTTTCAAGATTTTCTAGAGATCTCGAAAGGAACTGCAATCACTGATGTCAAGAAACTTCGTAAATATTTAGCTAAACAAAACATTGAACTAGTTTATTCTCGAAAAAAGGGATTTTTTCTGACTGGAGATGAACTGGAAATCCGTCGTATTGCTCAAAATTTTGTTGCTCGTTTAGTACAAGAAACTGATGGTAAATTTGGATTGTTTTACTGGTTAAATCAATTTGATTTAACGCTATATGCAAAGATTCGTGATGTGATTCAGCAGCAAACAAGTTTATTGGGGTTGACCATTGTACCGAGTCGAATTGATGAAGTTAGTTTATTGATTGGCTTAACTTCTAAACGGTTTTATAAACAACGTTTAGTCAGCCTAACTGGGTTAGATGTTTTACAGTCATTGACTGTTTATCAAGCTGGTGAGAACTTTTTGCAAATCTTTTTCAATAAAGTAACTGCTGACGAACTAGGTTACATGACAATTGTCCTCATGACCATCGTTCAAGGAGAAATTCGTGATTTACAGTTAGATTTTTTATTGAGTTGTTCTGCTGAAATAATTCATCAGATGGAAAACTATTCAGCAATTCAATTTTCAAACTTTCGTGAATTGCTAATGAATTTGTTCTATCATCTTGTTCCAGCATATTTTCGTATCCGTTTTGGTTTTTATTTACCCAATGTTCTGATTGAAAATATCCAGATGGATTATCCAGAGATTTTCGATTTTACGAAAAAATCCTTAAAACCATTAGAAAAAGTTGTAGGTCAAAAAATCCCAATTGAAGAAGTTGGTTTTTTCTCAATTTTATTTGGTGGAGCAATCACGAATCAGCAAGCTGAATCAGCAGTAAAAGAAGTACGGGCCTTGATTGTGTGCCCGAGTGGAATTAGTTCTTCATTGATTTTGCAAACAGAATTAAAAAAAATGTTTTCAACAATCCATTTTCAAGAAGCTAGTTCAGTAAATCAGCTGCAGAGTGTTTCTGAAGAAGACTATGATGTAGTTTTTTCGACGATACCCTTGGATGATAGTAAGAAACGTGTCTATCTTGTCAAACCGTTGATGTCGCAATTAGAAAAAAATCAATTAATCAACCAAGTTCAGGAAGAATTACTTGTACCCGGTTTTTCAATGCCTAGTGCTGAAGAGATCATCAAAGCATTGAATCCTTATATTGATTTAAAAAAAGGCGTGACAAAAGAAAAACTGTACAAAGTATTAAATAAAAAAATGAACCGATTGATTGAACAAAAGGAGGACAATCGTCCAATGTTAACAGAACTTATTACTCCAGAAATGATTCAAATCAGCGATGAAGTTGCTGATTGGGAGTCGGCGATTCGTTTAGCGGCACAGCCTTTGGTAGATAGCCAGAAAATTGAGAGCCGCTATTCAGAAGCTATGATTGAAAAAGTAAAACAGTATGGACCATTTATCCATATTGGAAAAGGAATCGCTTTACCTCATGCGCGACCTGAGGACGGCGTAAAAGCGATAGGGATGTCTTTGTTAAAAGTAGAAAAACCAGTTTTATTATTAGATGATGAAAAACATGATATACAATTGTTCGTTTGTCTAGCAGCAATCGATAATGAAGCTCATTTACGAGCTTTGTCAAGTTTAACCAAGTTATTATCTAATCGAGAAAATTTAGAGGATTTATTGTCCGCAACAACAAAAGAAGAAATTATAACTATTTTAGGTAGAGGAGAGAATGAATAATGAAATTTGCAGCAGTATGTGGATCAGGATTGGGATCAAGTTTTATGGTGGAAATGAATATTAATAGCGTTTTAAAAGAATTAGGAGTAAATGATGTAGAAGTTGCACATTATGATATGGGAAGCGCAACACCAGATTTAGCAGATGTTTTTTTTGTTGGATCAGATTTGGCGGATAGTGCGCATCATCTAGGTGAAGTCGTCGTCTTAGATAGTATTATCGATATGGATGAACTAAAAACCAAAGTTCAAGCAGTTTGTGAAGAAAAGGGCTTACTCTAATTTAAGTGGGAGGAATACAAATGAACGGAATTTTAGATATATTAATTGATATTGCTAGTACACCAGCATTGTTGGTTGCGTTAATTGCAATTTTGGGAAATGTTTTACAGAAGAAAGACACTGCATCGATTGTTAAGGGTGGAATCAAGACTTTTGTTGGCTTCTTAGTTGTGACTGCTGGAGCTGGGGTAGTTGAAGGTTCGCTAGCCCCTTTTGGAGAAATGTTTCAAGCAGCCTTTAATATGCAAGGCGTTGTGCCTAACAACGAAGCGATTGTTGCATTAGCCTTAACCAAATATGGTACCTATACAGCACTTATTATGTTAGTTGGAATGGCATTTAATATTCTAATTGCTCGTTTCACTCGTTTTAAATACATTTATTTAACAGGTCACGCTACTTTGTATATGTCTTGTATGATTGCTGTAATTTTGAGTGTGACAAAAATGGGAACAGTTCCTCTAATATTTTTTGGAGGATTGGCGCTAGGGATAGCTAACACCATTTTCCCTGCAATTGCTCAGCCATTTACAAAACAAATTACTAAAAACAATACAGTTGCTCTAGGACATACAGGAAACTTTGGATATGCACTCAGTGGGTTAATTGGAAAATATGTAGGCAATAAAGAAAAATCAACTGAAGATATCAATTTTCCGAAGGGACTGTCTTTCTTACGTGATTCAACGGTCAGCATTACTATAACAATGGCAGTCGTCTATGTAATTGTTGCACTATTTGCTGGGAACGATTTTATCACAAAAAATTTGAGTGATGGCACGAACTATATTATTTACTCACTGCAACAAGCAGGGTCATTTGCAGCTGGAGTATTTGTCATTTTAGCAGGTGTTCGTTTGATATTAGCAGAAATTGTACCGGCATTTAAAGGGATTTCAGAAAAATTGGTTCCAAATTCTGTTCCAGCGCTAGATTGTCCGATTGTTTTTCCTTATGCTCCAAATGCTGTATTGATTGGATTTTTAACTAGTTTTGTTGGTGGGATTTTCAGTTTAATTATCATGGTTCTTACGGGGACTACCGTTATTATTCCAGGTGTTGTTCCTCATTTCTTCTGTGGTGCAACGGCAGGTGTATATGGTAACGCAACTGGTGGTTTGCGTGGTGCGGTAATTGGATCTTTTGTACACGGAGTTATTATTAGTTTCATGCCAATTCTTTTGATGCCGGTTATGGGTGACTTAGGTTTCCAAGGTTCAACTTTCTCAGATACTGATTATGGAGTTGTAGGAATCTTCCTAGGAAACTTAGCGAATGCTGGAGGACAAATTGCTGTTATTTCCGGTATTATCGCTGTATTAGCTGTATTGATAGGTCTAACTGTTTTCTTTAAAAATAAAAATGTAGATACTGTTTCAGAATAAGAGGAGAAAAGTGAATGGAGAAAGAGTTGATTACAAAATTAGAAGATTTGGCAGCTAAAATCCGAATTAATAGTATTGAGGCAATTCGTAAAGTTGGTTCAGGGCATATCGGCGGTTCACTTTCTATTGCGGATTTATTAGCAGTACTTTACGGAAAACAAATGGTGTACGATCCTAAAAATCCTCAATGGGAAAAACGCGATCGATTGGTATTGTCAAAAGGACATGCTGGTCCTGCTTTATACAGCACATTATCAGCAGTAGGCTTTTTCCCAGAAGAATGGTTATGGACCTTGAATGAAGGCGGAACCAACTTGCCATCACATCCTGATCGAATAAAAACGCCTGGTATTGATGCTACTACAGGTTCTTTGGGACAGGGGACGTCATTAGCAGCTGGGATTGCTACTGGATTAAAAATGCAAGGTAGTGAGAATTATGTTTATCTAATCGTTGGTGATGGTGAGCTAAATGAAGGGCAGTGCTGGGAGGCCTTCCAATATATTGCACATTTTAAATTGAATCATTGTATCGTGATTATTGATGAAAATAAAAAACAATTAGATGGGACTACAAAAGAGATTTTAAATCCTTTTGATATAGCAGAAAAGATGGATGCTTTTGGGTTTGCTACACAAAAGGTTAAGGGAGACGATTTGATTGCAATTGATCAAGCAATTGAAGATTGTAAAAAAATTAAAGATCAAGCTGTTTGTATCGTCTTAGATACCATCAAAGGGCAAGGGGTAAAATTCTTTGAAGAAATGGATGCGAACCATTCAGTTAAATTTAATAGTGCAGCAGTACAAGAAGCCACTGAAGAAGCCCTAAAGGAACTAAGAAAGGGGCGTGTTTTATAATGTTTACATTGGCAGACAATCATGAAATTGGGAAAGAACTACGAGTAACGGTAGTTGACGCCCTAAAAGACATGATAGAAAATAATGAAAGAATCGTTACACTTGATGCTGATCTTGGTGGTGCTAGTAAATGGACAGATATTGCAAAAAAATCGCCAGAACAGTTTATTAATGTTGGAATTGCAGAATCCAATATGGTGGGAGTTGCAGCTGGATTGAGTTTAACTGGATATATTCCATTTATTCATACTTTTGGGCCGTTTGCGACACGGAGAGTATTGGATCAAATCTATCTTTCTGGTGCATATGCTGAGAATACACTTAATATTTATGGTTCCGATCCCGGTTTTACCGCAGGACACAACGGTGGTACGCACACAACTTGGGAAGATATTGCATTGTTGCGATCAATCCCGGAAGTAGTTATTTGTGATGCAGCGGATGAAGTGCAAATGGATTGGATTATCAAAGAATTTGCAAAATTAAAAGGAATTCATTATGTTCGTGGAAATCGAAAAGGTGTAAAAAATATTTATGCGCCGGGTGCGACTTTTAAAATTGGTAAAGGCAACCTGTTACGGGAAGGTCAAGATTATTTGATTGTTGCTGCGGGGCAACTCGTAGCAGAGGCGTTAGAAGTTGCAGAAGCACTAGAAGAAAGTGGCATTTCCACTGAGGTAATCGATATGTTCACCATTAAACCGTTAGATAAAACATTATTAAATGAACGTTTTATTGGAAAGAAAGCTGTTATAACAATTGAAAATCATTCGATTACAGGAGGGCTAGGCAGCGCGGTAGCAGAAGTTTTAGCAGACAATGGATTAGCAATACCATTAACACGAATTGGTGTTGACGAGCGATTTGGCCAAGTGGGAACACCAAGTTTCTTACAAGAGGAGTTCGGTTTAACTACCCCAAAAATTTTAGAACGACTAAAAAGTTTATAAAAAAATCCCTTCAGTCATCTTTGGCTGAAGGGATTTTTTTAACTGTTCATTTATACTATACTGGTTCTTGAGGTGATAAAAATGGAAATCACAATTGATCAAGCGGTAGAAATGATCCAACAGAGTAACGCAATCACATTTTTAACTGGAGCAGGAGTCTCGACGCCTTCAGGAGTGCCGGATTATCGTTCGTTGCAAGGTGTGTATCACGGACTTGAAGCTCCGGAATATTTATTGAGCAGTGAATGTTTACTGAGAGAACCAGAAAAATTCTATCAATTTGTTAAACATTTATATCATAAAGAAGCGCGACCAAATATTATTCATCAGAAAATGGCCCAACTAGAAAAATCTAAAAAAACATGGATAGTGTCACAGAATATCGATGGATTGCATGAAATTGCTGGAAGTCAGCAGCTAGTAAACTTTCATGGATCGCTTTATGATTGTTATTGTCAAAAGTGTCAGCAAGCGGTGGATTGGCACGACTATTTAATGAACGATCGCCACAAAAATTGCGGGGGGCAAATTCGGCCAAATATTGTTTTATATGGTGAAGGATTTGAAGAAGGCGTCATCCAGCAGGCAATTGCTGCAGTTAAAGCGGCAGAGTTGATAGTAATTGTTGGAACGAGCTTCCAAGTTCATCCATTTTGTGATTTAATTTATGAAAAACGCAGTGATGCAAAAGTCTTAGTGATCAATCAAACACCGATTCAATTAGCTGGTACGTATAATTTTGTACAAGCAAATGGTGTGGCAGTATTTGAACAAATATAAGAATATCAGTCGTATTAGTTACTGACAAGATGAAAGTGCGGACTAGGAGGAACGTAATGGAGCTGACTGAAAAAGAAAAAATGATCGCTGGAAAATTATATTTTGCCGGTGATCCTGAATTAATAGCTGATCGCAAAGAAGCTCGCAGAAAGTTACAGGCGATCAATCAAGAACACGACAAGAACAAGCGCGAAGAATATGTGAAGGCGGCTTTCGGCGGAACAAAAAAACACGTTTACGTGGAACCTTCGATTTCTTTTGATTATGGCTATAATATTTTTGTAGGGGAACATTTTTATTGCAATTTCCACAATATCTTTTTGGATACCTGCCCGATTACGATTGGTGATAATTGTATGTTTGGTCCCAATGTCCAGCTGTACACAGCAAGTCATCCAATCGAACCGGCAAAACGCAACAGCGGTCTAGAATTAGGAAAACCAATTAAAATTGGTGATAATGTTTGGATTGGCGGCTCAGCAGTGATTGTTCCTGGCGTCACTTTAGGCGATAACGTAGTCGTAGCAGCTGGTGCAGTGGTGACGAAATCATTTCCAAATAATGTCGTAGTGGGAGGAAATCCCGCACAGATTATCCAGACGATCGAGGAAGAAAATGAAAAGGATGCTTTGGCACAAGCACGAGGAAAGATTGATCAAATTGATCGAGAAATTGTGAGATTATTAGAAAAGCGGATGTCGGCAGTCAGTGAAGTCACTGCTTACAAAGCCCAGACAAAAAAAGCGGTGTTAGATACAAGTCGTGAAGAAGCTGTTTTAGCGAATGTGGCGCATTTAGTGAAAGATGAAGAATATCGTGAGACCATCGTTGAGACGTTCAAAGATATCATGAAACAGTCGCGAAATTATCAAGGAGGGCGGTTGCGATCAAATGATTGATGGAGAGAAACGAAAAACGGATATTTTAGCTGCTTTGCAGCAAGCAGAAAAACCGATTAGCGCAACGAGTTTTGCGAAAAAATTTGGTGTGAGTCGGCAAATTGTCGTTGGGGACGTTGCGTTGTTACGTGCGTCTGGTGAGCGAATCATCGCAACGGCACGAGGGTATTTGTTAGAACGTGAATCTGAAAAGTTGATTAGCAAGCTCGCGGTTCAACACACGCCCGAGCAGACAGCTGAAGAATTGCATACGATTATCGAACATGGCGGTGAAGTGATCGATGTAGTAGTGGAACATCCGTTGTATGGAGAATTAGTCGGAGGATTGCATTTAGTAACCGCCCAAGACGTAGATACTTTTGTAAAAGAAGCAGAGCACCTGAATGTGACACTTTTATCGGAATTGACAGCAGGCATCCATCTTCACACGATTGCCTATGAGTCATTAGCTGATCTAACAAAAATCAAACAAGCACTTTCTGAAAAAGGGATTTTATATGAAGAAAAACACCATTCCTAGCGAATGGTGTTTTTCGTTACTCGATGACTAGCACGCCGTCTTTTAAGTGCAGCGGATTTTTTTCATCGATATGATCGTAGAACATAATCCCGTTGATATGATCAATTTCATGTTGGACTACGATGGCTTCATAGTTTTTCAAACGAATCTTATGTTTTTCACCCGTTTCATCAAAATAAGAAACAGTGATTCGTGCAGCCCTTACAACGTAACCAGGTACTTCACGATCGACGGACAAACAGCCTTCTCCTTCTCCTAGGCAAGCTTCTTGGACGGAATGACTCAAGACTTTTGGATTATACATCACAGTGCTGATGCCGTTTTCTGGTTTTTCTGGATCAACGCTTGGGACATGGACTGCGATGATTCGTTTTGAAATATCTAGTTGGGGAGCCGCTAGACCGACACCGCCGCGTAAATGCAATTCTTCTGCTTTTACAGGATCTTGACTATTTTTAAGAAACTGCAGCATTTCCTTTCCAAGTTCTACTTCTTCAGCAGTTGGAGGAAGCGGGACTTCTTTAGCAACTGCCCGCAAGGTTGGATGGCCTTCCCGAATAATATCATCCATTGTAATCATTAAAAAGTCTCCTCTCAGACATGATTTCATCACGTTAGTTTAACACAAAAAGTAAGTAAGGTAAAAAAACTATTTTTGCTGACTAGCTTCTTTAAAAAAAATATAATGATTATAAAAAACAGGCTTAAATTGGTGTACAACTTGATTTTTTAGAACAAATCAAGTAAAGTGTTAGAGTGTGCATAGCGCACCGCCTATCACTTGGTTGAGCGATTCACCAACGCTTTACTCAGTCATAGGAAGAAAAAAGGAAGAGGTGAAAACCATGGCATTATCAAAAGAACGTAAAAACGAAATCATCAATGAATTTGCTCGCCATGAAGGAGATACTGGTTCTCCAGAAGTACAAATCGCTGTATTGACGGAAGAAATCAATCAACTAAATGAGCATGCACGTGTCCACAAAAAAGACCACCATTCATATCGCGGTCTAATGAAAAAAGTTGGTCATCGTCGTAACTTGTTGGCTTACTTACGTAAGAACGAAGTACAACGTTACCGTGAATTAATCCAACGTCTAGGACTACGTCGTTAATTCGTACCGTTATGAAAGTGAGGTTCCTAGGAATCTCACTTTTTTTGCCAATTAGGCTTTTCGCAGCCAGTAATAGCTGCAAGTTATTTATGGATTTTCAACGTTATAGATCACAGATTATTTCGCATGATATAGGTGTACAAACATCGTTTGGATTTTTTATATTCGTCCATGCTTGACCAATGAGCGGCTAGATTGTGGATGTATATGTTGAATATAAAGATTCTGAGTCAGGCTCAGAAAAAATAAGAAAACCTTTGATTAGCGTGTGGTCACTCTACTAACCAAATGCAAGAAGCGAAAATTTCGCTGTTTCCATTTGTTTAGTAGCGTCACACTGGTCAAAGGGAAGAGGAGAAATTATGTCAGAAAAACAAGTTTTTAAAACCACTTGGGGCGGACGCCCTCTGCAAGTTGAGATCGGTCAACTTGCTAAACAAGCCAATGGCGCAGTATTAGTTCGTTATGGGGATACAGTTGTATTAAGTGCGGCAGTTGCTTCTAAAGAAGCGAAAGATACCGACTTTTTCCCATTAACTATCAACTATGAAGAAAAAATGTACGCAGTAGGTAAAATTCCTGGCGGCTTTATCAAACGTGAAGGTCGTCCAAGTACAGAAGCGACATTGACTGCTCGTTTGATTGACCGCCCAATTCGTCCGATGTTTGCTGATGGATTTCGTAATGAAGTACAAGTAACCAATGTTGTAATGAGTGTGGAACAAGATTGTTCTCCTTCTATGGCAGCGATGTTTGGTTCTTCATTGGCGCTATCTATCTCAGATATCCCGTTTGATGGACCAATCGCAGGTGTCGATGTTGGTCGTGTAAATGGCGAATATGTGTTGAATCCAACTGTGGAACAACATGCAGACTCAGATATTGACTTGACTGTTGCCGGAACAAAACAAGCAATCAACATGGTTGAATCTGGTGCGAAAGAAGTTTCTGAAGAAGATATGTTAGGCGCTTTATTATTTGGTTTCGATGCAATCAAAGAATTGGTCGCTTTTCAAGAAGAAATCGTTGCGGCAGTCGGCAAAGAAAAAATGTCAGTTGCTTTATTGCAAGTCAATCCTGAATTAAAACAAGAAATCTTCGACGGGTATTATCAAACGATGAAGACTGCTGTTATGACTATGGATAAATTGGCGCGTGAAGATGAAATCGAAAAAGTCAAAGAAACGGTCAAAGAGGTGTACGCTGAAAAATTTGCGAACGTTGAGACCGAAGACTTAGTTCAAATCACAAAAGAAGTTAAACAAATCGCTGAAGATCTTGAAAAAGATGTGGTTCGCGAATTGATCACAATTGATAAAATCCGTCCAGATGGTCGTAAATTAGATGAGATTCGTCCGCTAGCGGCTGAAACAGGTTTGTTGCCGCGTGTTCATGGTTCAGGACTGTTCACTCGAGGACAAACGCAAGCTTTATCTGCTTGTACCTTGGCTCCTTTAGGGGAACATCAAATCATCGATGGCTTAGGATCTGTTGAAAGCAAACGATTCATCCATCATTATAATTTCCCGCAATTTTCTGTTGGTTCAACTGGTCGGGCAGGATCACCGGGTCGTCGTGAGATTGGTCATGGTGCATTAGGCGAACGAGCTTTAGCGCAGATTATTCCAAGTGAAGAAGATTTTCCTTATACAATCCGTTTAGTAGCAGAAGTATTGGAATCAAATGGTTCTTCTTCTCAAGCAAGTATTTGTGCCGGAACTTTGGCATTGATGGATGCAGGTGTGCCGATTAAAGCGCCTGTTGCTGGGATTGCAATGGGACTTGTTTCTGATGGTGAAAATTACACTATCTTAACAGATATCCAAGGATTGGAAGATCATCTAGGCGATATGGACTTTAAAGTTGCCGGAACAAAAGAAGGTATTACTGCCTTGCAAATGGATATCAAGATTCAAGGAATCACTGAACAAATCTTAACTGAAGCATTGACGCAAGCGAAAAAAGCTCGGATGGAGATCCTTGAAGTATTGACAGATACATTAGCAGCACCAAGAGAAGAATTAAGCCAATATGCACCGAAGATCGAAATGATTAAAATTGATCCAGATAAAATCAAGACGGTTATTGGTAAAGGCGGCGACACTATCAATGGCATCATTGAAGAAACTGGCGTGAAAATCGATATCGATCAAGACGGCAATGTCAGCATCGCGTCTTCTGATGCAGATATGATCAAAAAAGCAATCAAGATCATTGAAGAATTGACTAAAGAAGTTAAAGTCGGCGAAGTTTATTTAGGTAAAGTCGTTCGGATTGAAAAATTTGGAGCGTTTGTTAACTTAATTAAAGGCAAAGACGCATTGGTTCACATTTCACAACTTGCAAACGAACGAGTGAACAAAGTGGAAGATGTAGTCAAACTAGGCGACGAAGTCCTAGTCAAAGTGACAGAGATCGATCGTCAAGGCCGTGTAAATGCTTCCCGCAAAGCATTGCTAAAAGATGAAGAAAGCAAAAAAGAAGAAAAATAATCTGATTTCTGAGGATATTCTTTGACAATTCCCCCGATAAACTGGATAATACGAATAAGTTTTAGGGGAGTAGCAACATAGAAGATTTCTATGCTTTTAGATCAACAACTAGTGTGAGACACTGGTCTAAGAGATAATTTGCAAGACCTAAACAATAGTGAGAGCTGTTGTTTAGGTCTTTTTTTAGGTTGATTTGCCGCAATAAGATACTAGCAATTCATTAGAAGAAGCATGAACGAAAAGCATGCGAATGTGTTTACAACTTAAAACTTAGTATGGAATAAAAACGCGGTTCAGTATTTAACTTAGGAGTGTGTGTAATGGAAAAGAAAAAAAGTCATACTAAACTTTCGGCGGCGGGGTTGTTAATCACGTTAGGTGTTGTGTACGGTGATATTGGAACAAGCCCTTTGTACGTGATGAAGGCGATTTTAGAAGAAAATGGTGGGATAACCACCGTTACGCAGAATTTTGTTTTGGGGGCAGTCTCGTTAGTTTTTTGGACGGTGATGCTTTTAACCACAGTCAAATATGTTCTGATTGCTTTAAAAGCGGATAATCACGGTGAAGGGGGAATCTTCTCTTTATATACATTGGTGCGTAAAGGTGGAAAATATTTGATTATCCCAGCAATGATCGGTGGAGCCGCCTTGTTAGCTGATGGAGTGTTGACGCCCGCAGTAACGGTAACAACAGCAATCGAAGGATTACGAGGAATTCCTGATTTTTATCAACGATTTGGGAATGATCAGAATATTATTGTGATTGTCACATTAGTGATTTTACTTTTTTTATTTTTGATTCAACGATTTGGAACAGATTTTGTTGGTAAGGCTTTTGGCCCAATCATGTTTTTATGGTTCACTTTTTTAGGTTTAATGGGGCTGATAAACATCCCTTATGATTTTGGGGTAATTAAAGCGCTGAATCCTTATTATGCGATTCATCTATTGTTTGATCCTACTAATAAAATGGGGATTTTTATTTTAGGAGGTATTTTCTTGGCGACGACTGGGGCTGAAGCTTTGTATTCTGATATGGGTCATGTAGGTAAAAAGAATATTCATTTCAGTTGGCCTTATGTATTGTTTTGTTTGATGTTGAATTATGCTGGACAAGCCGCGTGGATTTTACACTCAAAGGGTGACCCTACAATCGAGGGAATCGAGAACTTGAATCCATTTTTCCAAATTCTGCCAGATGGTTGGATGATTTTCGGCGTTGTTTTTGCAACGATTGCAGCGGTTATCGCTTCACAAGCATTGATTTCCGGCTCGTTCACTTTGGTCTCAGAGGCGATTAAATTAAAATTATTGCCAAGAATGCGCATCATCTATCCAGGAAAAAGTATCGGACAAATGTATATCCCGATAGTGAATTTGATTTTATGGGCAGCTTGTTCGTTGATTGTATTAACATTTCGAACATCAAGTCATATGGAAGCGGCATATGGACTATCCATTACTGTCACGATGTTGATGACGACCTTCTTGTTGTATCACTATTTGCTGCAAAAGAAGACGCCGCGAATATTAGCAAGTTTAATGCTGGTCTTCTTCGGTACGCTGGAAGGATTCTTCTTTGTCTCAAGTGTCACGAAATTTTTCCATGGCGGTTTTGTAGCAGTAGCGATGGCTTTATTGATATTAGGAATCATGTATATTTGGCATCGTAGCAATCGAGTACAAGAAGATGCTAGTCAAGACGTCGATTTCAAAGATTACTTGCCGCAATTACGAGAATTGCATGAAGATGACACGATTCCTTATTATCAAACCAATGTGGTCTTTTTAGTCCCGCGGTTAGAAGGGGATAGAATCCCACAACAATTTATTTATTCGATTTTGGATAAACGATTAAAGCGAGCAAAAGCGTATTGGTTTGTGAATGTAGAAGTCACGGACGAGCCTTACACTGAAGAATATAGCGTGGATATGATGGGAACGGATTTTATCGTAAAAGTAAAACTGTATTTAGGATTTCGGATTGCTCAAGAAGTGAATGTTTACTTGCGCCAGATCATTCATGATCTTATGAAGCAAGGGCGTTTACCTGAACAACCGCAGCACTACTCTTTGACGCCAGGTCGACAAGTCGGTGATTTTCGTTTTGTGATGATTCAAGAAGAATTAACCAATATGACTCGTATGGATAAATGGGATCGACAAGTCATGCAAGCACGGCTAGCGATCAAACATCATGCAGTGGCACCGGAACGTTGGTTTGGGATTGAATACAGTGAAGTTACTTATGAGACCGTACCATTGATCGTAGGCGAAACAAGAAAAACATGGCTTAAAGAGCGGAAAATATAAATTGTTTAAATAAGCGAGGCGCAGCCTCGCTTATTTATTTTAGTTGAAGTTGTTTTTGATCTAAGTTTTTTAAGTTGTGCATCGCTTTGAAATAAGAAGTCAGTAATACAGCAGTCGAACCTATCCAAGCCAAAGGAGAAGCAAAGGCCGCTCCGGTAAAACCAAAGGCGTTAGTTAAGATGATAGCCGCAAAAGAACGCATGACCAATTCCATAATTCCAGCGATCGTTGGGATCTTTGCTTGTCCTAATCCTTGCAATGTGTAGCGTAAAATAAATAGAATAGCTAAGACCCAATACAACGAGCCGTTGATAGTGAAATAAGTCTGTGCTAGCTCAAAAACACGAGTCTCACTGCTATTGACAAAAAGCGCAACAAAATAATGCCCGCAAGTCGTGACTAAAATGCCGGCGAGAATACTAAAAGCTCCACTCATCAATAAACACTGTTTCACTCCTTTTAAAATACGTCCATATTCTTTTGCCCCTAAATTTTGTGCAGTAAAAGTCGCCATTGTGATACCAAATGACATCATCGGTAGAATCGCGAATTGATCGATTCGACTTGCTGTTGTTTGAGCAGCTACTACATCTGTTCCTAAAGTGTTGAGGGCTGCTTGTAAGATAACGGCACCAATTGCGATAATCGAAGATTGAAATCCCATGGGTAAAGCGGCGTTTAAGTGAACTCTAAAATCATTTTTTTCAAAAGTAAAATGTTTACGGCTGATTTGTAACATCGGGATTTTTCGTCGAATAAACCAGATACACATGAGACTGGATAAAATTTGTGCGATAACAGTTGCAAAACCGGCGCCAGCTACGCCCATATGAAAACGAGTGATGAAGATCAAATCTAAGATTACATTGATTAAGACGGCAAAGGCCAAGAAAAAGAGAGGTGTCCGACTATCCCCTAACGCTCGGACCATATTGGATAATAAATTGAAGCTCATCGAAGCGAAGATCCCGCCAAGAATAACTGAAATAAATTCCTGAGCCTGGTCCAGAAGTTCAGGCGGTGTTTGCATCAAAAGTAATAGCGGACGCAAAAAGACTAAACTCAAAGTCGTTAAAACAATCGTTACACCAAATCCAATGATAATGGATGTTGCAAAACTTTGTCGAACACCTTGGATATCTTTGGCACCAAATCGTTGGGCAGTTATAATCGACAAACCAGCGGTCAATCCTTGAGCGAAGCCGATGATCAAAAAGCTGACGCTGCTAGTAGCACCTACAGCCGCTAACGCTTCTTTTCCTAATGTTTGACCGACGACGACCATGTCTACCATACTGTAAAATTGTTGGAAAACATTTCCTACAAACAGCGGCAAAGCAAATAAAATAATCAGTTTTGCCGGATTCCCATGAGTTAATTCTTTCATCTTTTTCCCGCTTTCTAATAAAATTTCTTGATTGATCGTACCATAAAAATGACTGAAAAAACTCTTTCAGTTAAAAAAAGACAACCTTAGAAAAAAGGCTGTCTGATAAATTAGCGTTGGCGAATTTCATTTGGTAATAAGATGGTTTGACGACTACCATCATCATAAGCATAGACTTCTTGCGGGAAATCGTAGGAATAACCAAAGGGTAGATCAATTCCCATCTCAACTTCACTGCCTTCTTGAGAAAAGTGCATCGTGACGTGACCGTCGTTGTTAATCAAGTCAAAACTTAAGATATTGTCTAAGGGAATCAATCCCTTCAAATCCAAGTCAATGATATACCAGATACTATCAATCAGCTCGCCTGGCAAGCTGGATACCACACCGACAGAGGCATAACGGCTTTTTTTCGAATCGAATGTTTCAAACATAGATGTTTCCTCCTTTAGTTGGGATCACTTACTTAAAGTACAAATAAGCTTTGTAGTGCCTTATTGTAATTCTTTTTTACAAAAAAAACCACTCATTGCGCTTGATTAGTAATAAAAAAATAATCTTTTTAGAAAAAGTGTCAGAGGATAAGTAATGGATCAAAAGCTTGTCATATCAGACGTATGGCTATCAACATATGTAAAAAAGACGCACCGAAAGAAATTCGGTACGCCTGCCTAAATTCTTATTCTTCAGTTGCTTGACCAATAACTTCTGGTTCTGCGCCTTCAGTTGCTTCTTCTTCAGAAAGTTCTTGTGCTTCTTGGATGGCCACGATTTGTTCTTCGGCATCTGTAACGATCGTGTAATCAGTGTTCTTAGGTAGATCGCTGATAGCAAGAGCTTGACCAATTTCCAATCCAGAAATATCTACATCGATACCTTCTGGTAATTTTTCTGGTGTTGCAGAAACAGTTACTGTATAAAGTGTTTGAGTTAATACGCCGCCTGCTTTCACACCAGCTGCTTCACCAACTAAGTTGATTTCTGTTTCAGCTTCGGTTTCTTCTGATAGGTTGACGGATACTAATTCAACATGGGTTAAGTGACGAGTGAAGGTATCCAATTGTGATTCACGTAATAACGTATTTACCTTTTTTCCACCGATTTCAATGGCAAAAACTGTGTTTGCACCATTTTCACGTAATAGTCTTGAAAATTCACGTTCGTCAATTGAGATAGGTGTACTTTCTACTTGATATCCATTAACGATTGCTGGAACTTTTCCTTCGTGACGTAATTTATTACGAATGGAACGGGGACGAGTTGCTCTTTCTTCTACTTTTAATGATACTGCCATAACCAAATTCCTCCTTAAAATGTGACTGTCTGTGGTTGTTCAGACAGATTTTATTTAAGTGATGGGTTATTCTCAGCACAATGGCTTTGCGAAAAAAACGCAAAAAGACAGCTGTCTACACAACTGTCCAAAAAAGTCTAAGTTCAACTTTCTCTACCAGGTCATAACGCTGTGTATGAGAAACCTTTGACACCGGAGTGTCGATTCACTTAATATACGAATCTCTGACTCGTATAGTTTAAGTGTAGGACTCCTTTGACTAAAATGCAAGGATAACCCCTTTTTGATTTAAGCAAAAATTATAAAAAAAATTTATCCAAATGAATTTTACTGTTTTTGCTTGCTTTGGGCAGTTGGTCTTTTATTGAAAGTTCGGTATAATAGGGCCAATATATTTGGAGGAATTTGGCATGCGGTTAGACAAAGTGATCGAACAAAATTTGCAGACGACGCGTAAGGAAATGAAACGCTTATTTCTGATGAAAAAAGTATTCGTTGATGGAGCGGTCGAATATGATCCGCAACGCAACGTTGATAGTCAGCTGCATAAAATCACTGTCGATGGGAAAAATTTATTGACGAATCACGTGTATTATCTGCTGAATAAACCAGCTGGGGTCGTGACGGCTAAAAAAGATTCTCAGTTTCAAACCGTAACGGAGCTAGTAGCGAAAGCGCAACGTCCGGCAGGATTGTATCCGGTGGGGCGTTTGGATCGCGACACGACGGGTCTGTTGTTATTAACGGATAATGGGCAATTAGGCTACGATCTTTTACAACCTTATTCGCAAGTCACAAAAACATATCACGCTGTAATTAATGAGCAAGTAACACTTGAAGATAAAAAAGCGTTTGAAACAGGCATTGTTTTTCATGGTGGGATTCGTTGTCAGCCGGCACAATTAAACATTTTACGTGCAGAGTCAGGATATTCCGAAGTTTTATTGACAATTAGTGAAGGAAAATTTCACCAAGTCAAAAAAATGTTTTTGGCTTGCGGCAAAAAAGTTACGAGTTTGACTCGTTTAGCGATGGGACCCTTGCGGCTGCCTGAAGAGCTGGCTGAAGGAGATTATCGGGCTTTGACGCTTGAGGAATTACAGCGATTAAAAACATATTTTAGATAGAAGGTTTGAAGATGGGTTACGAGACGATTTTATTTGACATTGATGACACCTTATTAGATTTCAAAGCGGCAGAAGAGCAAGCTTTAAGTTGGTTACTTCAAGAGATGGGGATAGAACCAACACTGTCAGTAAAAAATGAGTATAAAAAGATGAATCAAGGGTTTTGGCGAGAGCATGAAGCAGGCGTATTGTCACGACAAGAATTGTTAGACAATCGCTTTCGTTTATTTTTTGCACAATATGACCATGAAGTAGATGGTCCAAAGACAGAAGCGCAATACCGGCGATATTTGAATCAAGGATATCAGCTGACGGATGATAGTTTAGAAGTCGTTGCGAAGTTAAGTCAGAAAAAAGAACTCTACGTAGTGACCAATGGTGTTTCAGCAACACAGCATCAACGGTTGACCAAATCGGGTTTGGCGCCTTACTTTAAGAAACTATTTATTTCTGAGGAAATGGGTGTCCATAAACCAATGAAAGAATTTTTTGATATAGTTTTTGCTGAGATCCCTCATTTGGAAAAAGAAAAGACTGTGATTGTTGGGGATTCTTTGACTTCGGATATTCAAGGCGGGCAAACTCCCGGAATCGATACAATCTGGATGAACCCACAAGAAAAGGAAGCGACAACTATCAAACCGACCTTCCAGATTGGAAAATTAACCGACCTTTATCAGATTTTAGAAGAATTTTAAGTTTTCGATAGCAATTTGTCAGTGTTTCGCTATAATAGGACTAATGAAAAACGAAAGAGGTTTTATTTACATGAAAAACAAGCCGATCATTATTGGTGTAACGGGCGGTTCCGGAAGTGGAAAAACAAGTGTCAGCCGCGCAATCTACAATCGGTTTCCCGATCATTCCATCATGATGCTGGAACACGATTCTTATTATAAGGACCAAAGCGGTATCAGCTTCGAAGAACGGTTAAAAACAAATTACGATCATCCCTTTGCCTTTGACACGGATCTATTGATCGAGCATTTGAAGGAATTGACCCACTATCAATCAGTGGAAGTTCCAATCTATGATTATGTCGCTCATACGCGTAGTGAAGAAGTTTATGTGCAAGCCCCTAAGGAAGTCATTATCCTAGAAGGAATCTTGATCTTAGAAGATGAACGCTTGCGCGATATGATGGACATCAAGATTTACGTAGATACGGATGATGACATTCGGATTATTCGGCGAATCAACCGCGACATGAATGAACGCGGCCGAACATTAGAATCAGTTATCGGTCAATATTTATCTGTAGTAAAACCGATGTATCATCAATTTATTGAACCGACAAAACGTTATGCAGACATCATCGTGCCAGAAGGCGGCGAAAATCATGTTGCCATCGACTTGATTGCAACGAAGGTCGCTAGTTTTTTGAATCATGATTAAAAATAAATAGTTGATCTATTGCCAGATTGGCTTGAATGAATACGTCTTATGACAAGAAAAATATCCGAATGATCGAAGTATTACGCCTGTGGTCCGGTGGGGCCTTATCGCAAAGTTGCGATAAACAGTCGTTTTACATTGGATCGTTCGGATATTTTTCTTGTATTTAACCGATGTGGCGATTAATTGATTTATGCGGCCGAGAAGACTCGAACTTCCACGGTATTGCTACCACTAGCGCCTGAAGCTAGCGCGTCTGCCAATTCCGCCACGACCGCAAGAAATATATACTTTATTCTAGCACAAAAAAATTATTCTGACAGAACAGAAAATATTATTTAAAAAACCCGACTCACTCATGAGCCGGGAAAATTCTTATAAGTAGTATTTTTTAGCGACTGTTAAATCATCATTTAGATCATAAACAAGTGGTTGACCTGTTGGGATCTCTAAATCCATGATGTCTTCGTCAGAAATACCTTCGATGTGTTTAGCTAGTGCACGTAATGAGTTACCATGTGCAGCGACTAATACAGTTTTACCATCTTTTAAAGCAGGAGCGATTTCGTCTTGCCAGAAAGGTAATGCACGTTCCAAAGTAACTTTTAAGTTTTCTCCACCAGGAATATCGCGAGGATCTAACATAGCGTAACGACGGTCTTGTGCTGCAGAACCTTCGTCAGTTGCTTCCATCAATGGAGGCAATACATCGTAAGAACGACGCCAGATATGAACTTGTTCGTCACCATATTTTTCAGCAGTTTCTTTTTTGTTCAATCCTTGTAATTTACCGTAGTGACGTTCGTTCAAGCGCCAAGATTTGAAAGTTGGTACCCAAAGTTGATCAGAATATTCTAAGATCAAGTCACAAGTTTTGATTGCACGAGTTAAAACTGATGTATAAGCCACATCAAATTCAATTCCTGCTTCTTTAATTTTACGGCCGCCTTCTTTTGCTTCTTCGACACCTTCTGGAGCCAAATCAACGTCTGCCCAGCCTGTGAATTGGTTTAATTTGTTCCATTCGCTCAAGCCGTGACGAGAAAAAACTAATTTTGGCATATCATTCTCTCCTTTTGAAATTTCTGAAATTTTCAATTTCTGATTCATTGTACAATGTTTCAACTATGATTTCCATTAAATTGAGTCGATTTTTGTCAAATCAGACGCTTTAAGGAGGCATTTACTCAATTATTTTGCCGGAACTTCTAAAATTTTTGGTCCTTCCGGTGTACCTACGATCGCACGGGAAATCATATCGATGAATAGTCCGTGTTCAACAACACCGACATAATCGTCCAATTCTTTTGCCAAAGCGCGAGGATCTTCAATCACTTCTAAGTGCAGATCGATGATGTAGTGACCGCCATCGGTTGTCAATAATTCATCAGCTTCTGTTTTACGCCAAGTTGGTCGGTAGCCTTTTGCTTCGAATAAACGGAAGAGGTTATGTCCGCCGAAAGGGACTACTTCAACTGGCAAAGGAAATTTTCCTAGTTTATCGACCATTTTGCTTTCGTCGACAATCCAAATACAATCTTTTGAATAAGTTGCTACTACTTTTTCAAAAAGTAAAGCTGCGCCGCCGCCTTTGATTCCTTGGAAATCGGCACTGATTTCATCGGCGCCATCGATCGTAAGGTCAACGGAATCTACTTCATCAATGGCTTTTAAAGGAATTCCTAGTTCTTTTGCCTGTTCTTCAGTTTTTGAAGAAGTTACGACACCAGTAATTTTTAAACCTTCTTCATTTACGCGACGTCCTAATTCCTTTACTAAATAATATGCTGTTGAACCAGTTCCTAATCCTACGGTCATCCCATCTTTGACAAACTTGGCCGCCTCGATCCCAACTAACTCTTTCAAATTCATTGAAATATCCCACCTTTTATTAAGTTGCTTCTATTGTAATCGGAAAAAAAGAAAAAAGATAGCTTTTTAAGTAGAAAAGACCAAAAAGGAAAAGTCGATTAATCAGCGACCCTTCAATAAATTATTTATTTTTTTCGTTAGAATAAGATTTTTCTTATTTGATCATTCGTGATAAAAAATAATTTTTAATGAAAGCGTGAAAAAACTCTAAGATAGTTTATTGACAGCTAAAACTAATCGTGGTATGCTATCAAAGGTGCTTTGTGAACAGGTCTCTCACATGAGACGTGCTGACTGTGTCGAAGTACACTTGATAGAGAATGCAGGGATGCATTATTTTTTATCGCTAAAAAAGAACCACCAGGATGTGTGGTACTAGAAAGCGAATCGAGGAAGGAGGAAACAAGGAATGCCTACAATTAACCAATTAGTACGTAAACCTCGTAAATCAAAGGTGGAAAAATCAAATTCACCAGCATTGAACAAAGGATATAACAGCTTTAAGAAAGCTCAAACAAACGTGAACTCACCACAAAAACGTGGAGTTTGTACACGTGTGGGGACTATGACACCTAAGAAACCTAACTCAGCATTACGTAAATATGCTCGTGTTCGTTTGTCAAACTTAATCGAAGTAACAGCTTATATTCCAGGTATCGGCCATAACCTACAAGAACATAGTGTTGTTCTATTACGTGGTGGACGTGTAAAAGATTTACCAGGGGTACGTTACCATATCGTTCGTGGCGCGCTAGATACTGCCGGCGTTAACGATCGTAAACAAAGCCGTTCTAAATACGGTACTAAAAAACCTAAAGCTTAATCAAACGAATAGATAAGACATATTTTCGGAAGGAGGAGTTACGTATGACTCGTAAAGGAATTATTGCAAAACGTGATGTTTTGCCAGATCCTATGTATAACTCTAAGTTAGTAACTCGTTTAATCAACCGTGTAATGGTTGACGGCAAACGCGGTACTGCTTCAAACATCGTATACAATGCTTTTAGCACAATCAAAGAATCAACAGGAAATGATCCGTTGGAAGTTTTCGAACAAGCAATGGAAAACATCATGCCTGTATTAGAAGTTAAAGCTCGCCGTGTTGGGGGTTCTAACTATCAAGTTCCCGTTGAAGTACGCCCAGAACGTCGTACTACTTTGGGATTGCGTTGGGTTGTAAACTTCGCACGTTTACGTGGCGAACATACAATGGAAGAACGCTTAGCAAAAGAAATTATGGATGCAGCTAACAACACTGGTGCTTCTGTGAAAAAACGCGAAGATACACACAAAATGGCGGAAGCCAACCGTGCATTTGCTCATTATCGTTGGTAAGATTTTTTCAGTTGGTCAAGGCCGACAGAAAAATGATTTAACAATGCTGAATTTAATTTAAGAGAGGAGCAAACAAAGAAATGGCAAGAGAATTTTCTCTAGACAATACTCGTAATATCGGGATCATGGCCCACGTTGATGCAGGTAAAACTACAGCAACTGAGCGTATCTTGTATTACACTGGTAAAATCCATAAAATTGGTGAAACCCACGAAGGCGCTTCTCAAATGGACTGGATGGAACAAGAACAAGAACGTGGAATCACGATCACTTCTGCCGCTACAACAGCCCAATGGAAGGGTCACCGCGTAAATATCATCGATACTCCAGGACACGTGGACTTCACAATCGAAGTGCAACGTTCATTGCGTGTTCTTGACGGTGCAGTAACTGTATTGGACTCACAATCAGGTGTAGAACCACAAACAGAAACTGTTTGGCGTCAAGCAACAGAATACTCTGTTCCACGGATCGTATTCTGTAACAAAATGGATAAAATCGGTGCTGACTTCCTTTACTCAGTAAGCACATTACATGATCGTTTACAAGCGAATGCTCATCCAATCCAATTACCAATTGGTGCAGAAGATGACTTCACTGGTATCATCGATCTAGTTAAAATGAAAGCTGAGATCTACACAAATGATTTAGGAACTGAAATCCAAGAGACTGAAATTCCTGATGAATACAAAGAACAAGCTGAAGAATGGCGCGAAAAATTAATAGAAGCTGTTGCTGATACTGATGAAGACCTAATGATGAAATTCTTGGAAGGTGAAGAAATCACTGAAGAAGAATTGAAAGCTGGTATTCGTAACGCTACTTTAGCTGTAGATTTCTTCCCAGTTCTATGTGGATCAGCCTTCAAAAATAAAGGTGTTCAATTGATGCTAGATGCAGTCATCGACTATCTTCCAGCACCAACTGACGTAAAAGCAATCCAAGGATTTAACCCTAAAACTGACGAAGAAACAGAACGCCCAGCAGATGATTCAGCTCCATTCTCATCACTAGCGTTTAAAGTTATGACTGACCCATTCGTAGGTCGTCTAACATTCTTCCGTGTGTATTCAGGTGTTCTAAATTCTGGTTCATACGTCTTGAACGCATCAAAAGGGAAACGCGAACGTATCGGACGTATCCTACAAATGCACGCGAATACTCGTAAAGAAATCGAAACGGTTTACTCAGGCGATATCGCTGCAGCTGTTGGTTTGAAAGATACAACGACTGGGGATACTTTGTGTGACGAAAAAGCACCAGTTATCCTAGAATCAATCGAATTCCCTGATCCAGTTATCGAAGTTGCGGTTGAACCTAAATCAAAAGCTGACCAAGATAAAATGGGTGTGGCTTTACAAAAACTTGCTGAAGAAGATCCTTCATTCCGTGTTGAAACAAATGTTGAAACAGGCGAAACTGTTATCGCTGGTATGGGTGAACTTCACTTGGACGTTTTAGTTGACCGTATGCGTCGTGAATTTAAAGTGGACGCTAACGTCGGTGCGCCACAAGTATCTTATCGTGAAACTTTCCGTGCTGCGACAAATGCAGAAGGTAAGTTTGTACGTCAGTCTGGTGGTAAAGGTCAATACGGTCACGTATGGATCGAATTTACTCCAAACGAAGAAGGTGCTGGCTTCGAATTCGAAAACGCAATTGTCGGTGGTGTGGTTCCTCGTGAATACATCCCAGCGGTTGAAAAAGGATTAGAAGACGCAATGGCAAATGGTGTGTTAGCTGGTTATCCATTAGTTGATATCAAAGCAAAACTTTATGATGGTTCATACCATGATGTCGATTCAAATGAAACAGCCTTCCGTGTAGCTGCTTCAATGGCGCTACGTGCGGCTGCGAAAAAAGCTAGTCCAGCAATCCTTGAACCAATGATGAAAGTTACGATTACTGTTCCAGAAGATTACTTAGGTGATGTAATGGGTCACGTAACTGCACGTCGTGGTCGTGTTGAAGGTATGGAAGCACATGGTAATTCACAAATCGTTAACGCGATCGTACCATTGGCTGAAATGTTTGGCTATGCAACAACACTTCGTTCTTCTACTCAAGGACGCGGAACATTCATGATGGTCTTTGACCACTATGAAGATGTACCAAAATCAGTTCAAGAAGAAATCATTAAGAAAAATGGCGGCAAAGCTGACTAATTCTTAAAAGTCAATTGAATTTTGATTGATTTCTGCCAAAAGAACTGTATTTTTAACGGTATTTCATGTAATATTATTAACTGATGATATGGGCTCGTGCTGCTTTTGCAGTACGTACCTATCAAAAAAACTAATCTCATTTACTAGGAGGAACATTTTAAATGGCTAAAGAAAAATTTGACCGTTCAAAACCCCATGTTAACATTGGTACTATCGGACACGTTGACCATGGTAAAACAACTTTAACAGCTGCAATTACAACTGTACTTGCTAAACAAGGTGGAGCGCAAGCAATGGACTACGCTTCAATCGATGGCGCTCCTGAAGAACGCGAACGCGGAATCACAATCAATACTTCACACGTTGAGTATGAAACTGAAAACCGTCACTACGCTCACGTTGACTGCCCAGGACACGCGGACTACGTTAAAAACATGATCACTGGTGCTGCTCAAATGGACGGAGCTATCTTAGTAGTATCTGCTGCTGATGGCCCTATGCCTCAAACACGTGAACACATCTTGTTATCACGTAATGTTGGTGTTCCTTACATCGTTGTATTCTTAAACAAAATGGATATGGTTGATGATGAAGAATTACTAGAATTAGTTGAAATGGAAGTTCGTGATCTATTAACAGAATACGATTTCCCAGGCGACGACACTCCAGTTATCGCAGGTTCAGCTTTGAAAGCCCTAGAAGGCGACGCTTCATACGAAGAAAAAATCTTAGAATTAATGGCTGCTGTTGACGAATATATCCCAACACCAGTTCGTGATACTGACAAACCATTCATGATGCCAGTCGAAGACGTATTCTCAATCACTGGTCGTGGTACTGTTGCAACTGGACGTGTTGAACGTGGACAAGTTCGTGTTGGTGACGAAGTTGAAATCGTTGGTATCGCTGAAGATACTGCTAAAACAACTGTTACAGGTGTTGAAATGTTCCGTAAATTGTTAGACTACGCTGAAGCTGGCGATAACATCGGTGCATTATTACGTGGTGTTGCACGTGAAGACATCCAACGTGGACAAGTATTGGCTAAACCAGCTTCAATCACTCCACATACAAAATTCTCTGCAGAAGTTTACGTTTTAACTAAAGAAGAAGGCGGACGTCATACTCCATTCTTCACTAACTACCGTCCTCAGTTCTACTTCCGTACAACTGACGTAACTGGTGTAGTTGATCTACCAGAAGGTACTGAAATGGTAATGCCTGGTGATAACGTAACTATGGAAGTTGAATTAATCCACCCAATCGCTATCGAAGACGGAACTCGTTTCTCAATTCGTGAAGGCGGACGTACTGTTGGTTCAGGCGTTGTAACAGCAATCAAAGCTTAATCAAGCTTTACATTTAAAAACTTATGCTCGGACGTAAAGAGCCGCCAGAATCTGGCGGCTCTTTTTTTGATGAAATTGATTTAAGAAAAAGCAAGTATTTAAAATATTCTTTGTCGAATTATTTGTAATGATGGATAAAAAAACTTAAAACAATATGGATTTAAAAAATATCTTTATTATATAGAAGAAAAAAATTAATCATTGTTAAATCTGAATCATTTTCTGAAAATGTACTAGAAAATCCAAAAAGACTGAGAAAATCCTTGCAATCGTTAACCTCATGTAATATAATCATAAAGGTGCTGTTTGCAGAAGTGCAAATGAACACTGGGGGTTCAAAAAAGAATCCACCGGCTTTGAAACGAGAGGTTGCGACACGCCCGGACGCTTTGCCACGAACGAGCGTGACGGAGATTTTCGTGGAGCTATGTCTACTTTTAAAATAGGCGAAGGAGGGAACAAGATGGCAAAACAAAAAATTCGTATCCGTTTAAAAGCGTATGAACATGGTATTTTAGATCAATCTGCGGATAAAATCGTAGAAACTGCAAAAAGAACTGGAGCTAGCGTGTCTGGTCCAATTCCATTACCAACTGAACGCAGTCTTTACACAGTAATCCGTGCGACTCATAAATACAAAGATTCACGCGAACAATTCGAAATGCGTACTCACAAACGTCTGATTGACATTGTGAACCCAACACCGAAAACAGTTGATGCTTTAATGAAGCTTGACTTACCATCAGGTGTGAACATTGAAATCAAATTATAATAAGAAAATGGAGGTGTAATCATGACCAAAGGAATCTTAGGGAAAAAAGTGGGAATGACTCAAATCTTCACAGAATCTGGCGAACTTATTCCAGTTACTGTTATCGAAGCTACTCCAAACGTTGTTTTACAAGTGAAAACAATGGAAAACGATGGCTACGAAGCTGTTCAATTAGGTTACCAAGATATGCGTGAAGTTTTGTCTAACAAACCTGCGAAAGGTCATGTTGCAAAAGCAAACACGGCTCCTAAGCGCTTCATTCGAGAATTCAAAGATGTTGAGCTAGGAGACTATGAAGTAGGTAAAGAAGTGAAAGTTGATACTTTCCAAGCTGGAGACATCATTGATGTTACCGGAACGACTAAAGGTAAAGGATTCCAAGGCGTTATCAAACGTTACGGACAAAGCCGCGGCCCAATGGCTCACGGTTCTCGTTACCACCGTCGTCCTGGATCTATGGGTCCTGTTGCACCAAACCGTGTATTTAAAAATAAACGTTTAGCTGGCCGTATGGGTGGCAACCGTGTGACAATTCAAAATCTTGAAGTTGTTCGCGTTGACGCTGACCGCAACGTTATCTTAGTTAAAGGAAATGTTCCTGGCGCTAAAAAATCTTTAATCACTATCAAATCAGCTGTGAAAGCTAAATAATTAGTTATAGGAAAGGAGGAACTAAGGAATGCCAACTGTAGCATTATTCAAACAAGATGGAACTAAAAACGGTGACATCACTTTAAATGAAGAAATCTTCGGAATCGAACCAAATGAAAGTGTTGTTTACGATGCAATCGTTATGCAACGCGCTTCATTGAGACAAGGAACACACGCTGTGAAAAATCGTAGCGCAGTTCGTGGCGGTGGCCGCAAACCATGGCGTCAAAAAGGAACTGGACGTGCTCGTCAAGGTTCTATCCGTTCACCACAATGGCGTGGAGGTGGTATTGTCTTCGGACCTACACCACGTTCATACAGCTACAAACTTCCTAAAAAAGTTCGTCGCTTAGCAATCAAATCTGTATTGTCAGAGAAAGTTGCTGAAAATAACTTAGTTGCTGTTGACGCTTTAAGCTTTGACGCTCCTAAAACAAAAGAATTCAAACAAGTATTATCTAACTTGTCTATCGATTCAAAAGTATTGGTTGTTTTAGAAACAGAAAACGAAGTTGCAGGCCTTGCTGCTCGTAACTTATCAAACGTAACTGTAACTACTTCAAACAACGTTACTGTATTAGATGTAGTCGCTAATGATAAAATCTTAGCAACGCAAACCGCTCTTACTCAAATTGAGGAGGTGCTTGCATAATGAACTTACTAGACGTAATCAAACGCCCAGTGATCACTGAAAAATCTATGTTAGACATGGACGAAAAGAAATATACTTTCGAAGTGGACACTCGCGCAAATAAAACTTTAGTGAAACAAGCGGTTGAATCTGCTTTTGACGTTAAAGTTAAAAATGTAAACATTATGAATGCTAAACCAAAAGCAAAACGTATGGGTAAATACCAAGGCTTCACAAAAAAACGTCGCAAAGCTGTTGTGACTTTATCTGAAGAATCAAAAGAAATCCAACTTTTCGACGCTGAATAAGCGTTAGAAAATCACTAGTAAATAGGAGGGAAACTAGACGTGGCGATTAAAAAGTACAAACCTACCTCAAATGGTCGTCGTAATATGACAAGTTCTGATTTCGCTGAAATCACTACTTCAACGCCTGAAAAGACGTTATTACAACCATTGAAAAACAACGCCGGTCGTAACAACAACGGTCGCATCACTGTACGTCATCAAGGTGGCGGACATAAACGTCAATACCGTGTTATCGACTTCAAACGTAATAAAGATAACGTGGTTGCTACAGTACAAACGATCGAATACGATCCAAACCGCTCAGCAAACATTGCATTAGTTCATTATACAGACGGAGTGAAAGCTTACATTTTAGCCCCTAAAGGCTTAGAAGTTGGCATGACGGTCGTATCTGGATCAGATGCTGATATCAAAATTGGGAACACATTACCATTGGAAAATATTCCAGTTGGTACAGTTATCCATAACATTGAAATGAAACCTGGCAAAGGCGGACAATTGATCCGTTCAGCTGGTACAAGTGCTCAAGTACTTGGTAAAGAAGGAAAATACGTATTAGTTCGTTTGAATTCTGGCGAAGTTCGTATGATCTTAGCTACTTGCCGTGCTACTATCGGTTCTGTTGGTAATGAACAACATGAATTGATCAACATTGGTAAAGCTGGTCGTTCTCGTTGGATGCGTAAACGTCCAACTGTACGTGGTAGCGTAATGAACCCTAACGATCACCCACACGGTGGTGGTGAAGGTAAAGCTCCAGTCGGACGCAAAGCTCCAGTATCTCCTTGGGGACAACCTGCATTGGGTTACAAAACACGTAATAAGAAAGCTGCATCAGACAAGCTTATCGTACGTCGTCGCAAGACTAAATAAAACCATTGACTATGTGTCGCATATTTTGAGAGGAGGTACACCATGGGTCGTAGTTTGAAAAAAGGACCTTTCGTCGATGATCATTTGATGAAAAAGGTTGAAGCGCAACAAGGTGTTGAAAAGAAAAAAGTTATTAAAACTTGGTCTCGTCGTTCAACAATTTTCCCTAGTTTTGTAGGATTTACAATTGCTGTTTATGACGGACGCAAACATGTGCCAGTTTACATCCAAGAAGACATGGTAGGACATAAATTAGGTGAATTTGCACCATCAAGAACTTATCGTGGACATGCCGCCGACGATAAGAAAACAAAACGTTAATTTTGAGGGGAGGATATTAACATGGCAGAACAAATTACATCAGCTAAGGCAACTGCGAGAACAGTTCGCACTTCTCCTCGTAAAGCACGTTTAGTAATCGATCTTATCAGAGGAAAAAGCGTAGCAGAAGCAATTTCAATCTTGAAATTCACACCAAATAAATCTGCAGGAATCATCGAAAAAGTTATGATGTCAGCAGTTGCTAACGCAGAAAACAACTTTGACTTAGATGTTGAAAATTTGGTAGTTTCTGAAGCATTTGTTAACGAAGGACCAACAATGAAACGTTTCCGTCCGCGTGCAAAAGGTTCAGCTTCACCAATTAACAAACGTACAAGTCATATTACCGTTGTGGTATCAGAAAAATAAGGAGGGATAATCAGTGGGTCAAAAAGTAAATCCTATTGGAATGCGTGTAGGCATTATCCGTGAGTGGGATGCTAAATGGTATGCCGAAAAAGAGTATGCTGAATTTCTACACGAAGATTTGAGAATCCGTAAGTTCATCGCAACTAAACTTGCTGATGCCGCTGTGTCAACGGTTGAAATCGAACGCGCTGCAAATCGTGTAAACATTTCAATTCACACAGCCAAACCTGGTATGGTTATCGGTAAAGGCGGATCTGAAGTTGAAAGCCTAAGAAAAGAATTAAATAAATTAACTGGTAAACGAGTTCACATCAACATCGTTGAAATCAAAAAACCAGATTTAGATGCAAAATTAGTTGGAGAAGGAATCGCGCGTCAATTAGAAAACCGTGTTGCTTTCCGTCGTGCACAAAAACAAGCGATCCAACGCACAATGCGTTCAGGCGCTAAAGGAATCAAAACTCAAGTATCTGGTCGTTTGAATGGTGCGGATATCGCTCGTTCAGAAGGATACTCTGAAGGAACAGTTCCTCTTCATACATTACGTGCCGACATCGATTATGCATGGGAAGAAGCAGATACAACATACGGAAAACTAGGAGTTAAAGTGTGGATTTATCGTGGAGAAATTCTTCCTACAAAGAAAAACACTGAGAAAGGAGGGAAATAATCATGTTAGTACCTAAACGTGTAAAACACCGTCGTGAATTCCGCGGTAAAATGCGTGGGGAAGCTAAGGGTGGTAAAGAAATCGCATTTGGAGAATTCGGCTTACAAGCTGTAGATTCACATTGGATTACTAACCGCCAAATCGAAGCTGCCCGTATTGCAATGACTCGTTACATGAAACGTGGTGGGAAAGTATGGATTAAAATTTTCCCTCACAAATCTTATACTGCCAAAGCAATTGGTGTACGTATGGGATCTGGTAAAGGTGCTCCTGAAGGCTGGGTTTCACCAGTTAAACGCGGCAAGATCATGTTTGAAATCGCCGGCGTCCCTGAAGAAGTTGCTCGTGAAGCATTACGTCTTGCTTCTCACAAATTACCAATGAAAACTAAGATCGTAAAACGTGAGGAAATGGGTGGTGAATCGAATGAAGGTTAAAGAAATCAGAGAATTAACCACTGCCGAAATGCTAGATCAAGAAAAACAATTAAAAGAAGAATTGTTCAATCTTAGATTCCAATTAGCAACAGGTCAATTAGAAAACACTGCACGTATTAAAGAAGTACGTAAATCGATTGCACGCATCAAAACTGTGTTGCGTGAACAAGCTGACAAATAGTGGAAGGAGGCCATTTCCAGTATGACTGAAGAAAGAAATCAACGTAAAGTTTATCAAGGACGCGTGGTATCTGACAAAATGGACAAAACGATCACTGTTGTCGTTGAAACCCAAAAGAATCATCCAATCTACGGTAAACGCATGAAATATTCTAAAAAATACAAAGCTCACGATGAAAACAATGAAGCAAAAATTGGCGATATCGTGAAAATCATGGAAACTCGTCCGTTATCAGCTACCAAACGTTTCCGTCTGGTTGAAATCGTTGAAAAAGCAGTGATTATCTAATCATACGAGATTTTCCTATATAGATGTTCTTTAAATCTGAAAGGAGGATACACAAGTGATCCAAGCAGAAAGCCGTTTAAAAATCGCGGACAACTCAGGCGCCCGTGAAATTTTAACTATTAAAGTTCTTGGCGGATCTGGTCGCAAAACTGCAAATATCGGTGATGTGATTGTTGCTACGGTTAAACAAGCAACGCCAGGTGGTGTTGTCAAAAAAGGTGACGTCGTTAAAGCCGTTATCGTTCGAACTAAATCAGGCGCTCGTCGTTCTGACGGTTCTTATATCAAATTTGATGAAAATGCAGCTGTTATCATTCGTGATGACAAGAGCCCAAGAGGAACACGTATCTTCGGACCTGTCGCTCGTGAACTACGCGAAGGCAACTTCATGAAGATCGTTTCATTGGCACCGGAAGTATTATAATCGAAAGATTCAACCAAAGGAGGTGCGCAACAGTAATGTTCGTTAAAAAAGGCGATAAAGTAAAAGTTATCTCTGGTAAAGACAGAAATAAAGAAGGCGTTGTATTAGAAGCCCTTCCTAAACAAGACAAAGTCGTTGTCGAAGGCGTCAATATCGTGAAAAAACATAAAAAAGCCTCTCAAGAAGCCCCTCAAGGCGGAATCGTTGAGGTAGAAGCACCAATTCACGCTTCTAATGTTATGGTGATTGACCCTTCAAATGGAGAAGCGACACGCGTTGGCTATAAAGTGGTTGACGGTAAAAAAGTCCGCGTTTCTAAAAAAACCGGCGAAGCTCTAGATAAATAATTAAACAAGGAAGGAGGATCTTATAGATGAACCGCCTAAAAGAAAAATTTGTAAGTGAAATTACACCATCTTTGATGGAAAAATTTAACTATAATTCAGTTATGGAAGTTCCTAAAGTTGAGAAAATCGTCATCAACATGGGTGTTGGTGATGCGGTATCAAACGCAAAAAACCTTGATAAAGCTGTTGAAGAATTGGCTTTGATTTCTGGTCAAAAACCAATCATCACAAAAGCTAAAAAATCAATCGCTGGTTTCCGTTTACGTGAAGGAATGCCTATCGGTGCGAAAGTAACACTACGTGGAGAAAGAATGTATGAATTCTTAGATAAATTAGTGACTGTGTCACTTCCCCGTGTACGTGACTTCCACGGAGTAAGCAAAAAATCCTTTGACGGCCGTGGTAACTTTACTTTAGGTGTTAAAGAACAATTGATCTTCCCTGAAGTAGATTATGATTTAGTTGATAAAGTCCGCGGTATGGATATCGTTGTTGTTACAACTGCTAAAACTGACGAAGAATCTCGCGAATTATTAACACAACTTGGAATGCCATTCCAAAAATAATCAAGGAGGCGAAAAAATTGGCTAAAAAATCAATGATTGCTAAAAACAAACGCCCTGCAAAACATTCAACGCAAGAGTATACTCGCTGCGAACGTTGCGGACGTCCACATTCAGTTTATCGTAAATTTCATCTTTGCCGTATTTGCTTCCGCGAACTTGCCTACAAAGGTCAAATTCCCGGCGTGAAGAAAGCTAGCTGGTAAAATAAACTCGCATAAAGGAGGTAAATAGTTCAATGGTCATGACAGATCCAATTGCAGATTTTCTAACTCGTATTCGTAATGCCAACATGGTAAAGCACGATACAGTAGAAGTGCCTGCTTCAAAAATCAAACGTGACATCGCGGAAATCCTTAAACGTGAAGGTTTCGTCCGTGATGTTGAATATATCGAAGATGACAAACAAGGCATGATCCGTGTTTTCCTTAAATACGGTAAAAATGACGAACGTGTTATCACGAACTTAAAACGTATTTCTAAACCAGGCTTGCGTGCTTATGTCAAAGCTGACGAAGTGCCAAAAGTATTAAACGGTTTAGGTATCGCAATCATTTCTACTTCTGAAGGTTTAGTAACTGACAAAGAAGCAAGAAGTAAAAACGTCGGCGGCGAAGTGCTAGCTTACGTTTGGTAAGATCATACAATCCATGAGGAGGTGTCTTTAAGTGAGCCGTATTGGTAATAAATTAGTCGTTTTACCTGCAGGAGTTGAAGTAACTCAAAACGGAAACGACGTTACTGTTAAAGGACCTAAAGGTGAATTAACTCGTACTTTTTCTTCTGATATCAAAATGAGTATCGAAGGAAACGAAGTAACATTTACTCGTCCAAACGACAGCAAAGAAATGAAAACAATCCACGGAACAACTCGTGCAAACTTCAATAACATGGTTGTTGGTGTTTCAGAAGGGTTCCAAAAAGCATTAGAATTAATCGGGGTTGGGTACCGTGCACAATTACAAGGATCAAAACTTGTATTGAACGTTGGTTATTCACATCCAGTTGAGATCGTAGCTCCAGAAGGCGTTACAATCGAAGTTCCTGCTAACACTCAAGTAGTCGTTAAAGGATCAAACAAAGAAGTAGTAGGCGAATTAGCTGCGAAAATCCGCGGAACTCGTCCTCCAGAACCTTATAAAGGCAAAGGTATCCGCTATGTTGGCGAATACGTACGTCGTAAAGAAGGTAAAACTGGTAAATAGTCATTTTGACCAAAGTCCGATCAGACCAATTATAATATATTTGTTTCGAGGCCCGATTAGGACCATAAAAACAAATTTTACAGTTGGAAAGACACGGACTTATGAAAAATGACACGCGGCTTAGGCCAGCTTAATTAAAGAGGTGACAATTGTGATTACAAAACCAGACAAGAATAAAACACGCCAAAAACGCCATATGCGCGTTCGCGGAAAAATTTCTGGTACTGCTGAGTGCCCACGCTTGAACGTTTTCCGTTCTAACAAAAACATCTACGCGCAAGTAATTGATGACGTAGCGGGTGTGACGCTAGCAAGTGCCTCTGCCTTGGATAAAGAAATTTCAGGTGGAACAAAAACTGAACAAGCACAAGCTGTTGGGAAATTAGTGGCAGAACGTGCATCAGAAAAAGGTATTAAGAAAGTAGTCTTTGACCGTGGTGGATACCTTTACCATGGCCGTGTAGCAGCTTTAGCTGAAGCAGCTCGCGAAAATGGACTAGAATTTTAGGAGAAGGAGGAACACCATTCATGGTTTATATCGATCCAAAACATTTGGAATTAGAAGACCGCGTTGTAGCGATCAACCGTGTTACTAAAGTTGTTAAAGGTGGACGTCGTCTACGCTTTGCTGCCCTAGTTGTTGTCGGTGACAAAAACGGTCATGTAGGCTTTGGTACCGGTAAAGCGCAAGAAGTACCTGAAGCAATTCGTAAAGCAATCGAAGACGCTAAGAAAAACCTAGTCGAAGTACCAATGGTAGGAACTACACTTCCTCACGAAGTTATTGGTGTATTCGGCGGCGGACGTATCTTAATGAAACCAGCCGTTGAAGGTTCTGGAGTTGCCGCTGGTGGACCAGTTCGTGCCGTCTTGGAATTAGCTGGGGTTGCCGATGTAACTTCTAAATCTTTAGGTTCAAACACACCAATCAACGTTGTTCGTGCAACTGTTGAAGGTTTAACTCAATTGAAAAAAGCAGAAGATGTAGCTGCATTACGTGGCATCTCTGTTGAAAACTTAGCTAATTAAGGAGGACGAATGAAATGGCTGAATTAAAAATTACTTTAAAACGCAGTATTATCGGACGTCCTCAAAACCAACGTGATACTGTTAAAGCGTTGGGTCTTAAAAAAATGAACAGCACAGTAGTTAAACCTGCTAATGAAGCAATCAAAGGTATGGTTAACACAGTGTCTCATTTAGTGGACGTAGAAGAAGTTTAATCAACTTGCTAATTTAAATCTAAGGAGGTGCCCAATATAATGAAACTTCATGAATTACAACCTGCTGAAGGTTCACGTAAAGTTCGCAACCGCGTTGGACGTGGTACTTCATCAGGTAACGGAAAAACAGCTGGACGTGGTCAAAAAGGACAAAAAGCTCGTTCAGGCGGTGGTGTGCGTTTAGGTTTTGAAGGTGGTCAAACTCCTTTGTTCCGTCGTTTACCAAAACGTGGATTTACTAACGTGAATCGCAAAGAATATGCTGTAATTAATTTAGATGTCTTAAATCGTTTTGAAGATGGGTCAGAAGTAACACCTGTTGCTTTAGTTGAAGCTGGAATCGTGAAAAACGAAAAAGCTGGAATCAAAGTTCTAGGAAACGGATCATTAGATAAAAAATTAAACGTTAAAGCAGCAAAATTCTCTAAACATGCTCAAGAAACAATTGAAGCTGCCGGTGGTTCAATCGAGGTGATCTAATGTTCAAACTTTTAAAAGATGCATTCAAAGTTAAGAACATCCGATCACGGATTTTATTTACCGTTTTAGTCTTATTAGTTTTTCGGTTAGGTGCTCAGATCACCGTACCGGGAGTAGATGCACGTGGGTTGCAAGGATTGAGCGAAATGCCATTTTTCAGAATGCTGAATATGGTGAGCGGCTCAGCTATGCAAAACTTTTCGGTCTTCTCAATGGGGGTTTCTCCATATATCACTGCTTCAATTGTTATTCAGTTGTTGCAGATGGATATCGTTCCTAAATTTGTCGAATGGTCAAAACAAGGGGAAGTCGGTCGTAAAAAGTTAAATCAAGCAACGCGCTATTTAACTTTAGTCTTGGCTTTCATTCAGTCGGTGAGTATCACTGCTGGATTTGACTATTTCGCTCAATTTGGTTTCGTGCCAAACCGTAATGTTCAAACGTTCGTCACAATCGGTCTCATTCTTACAGCTGGTACAATGTTTGTGACTTGGCTGGGAGAACAGATTACTGAAAAAGGAATCGGAAATGGAGTATCGATGATTATCTTTGCGGGGATCGTTTCACGATTGCCACAAAGTATCAAAGATGTCTATGATGATTATTTTGTGAACATTGATCCTAGTGATCTTTGGAAATCAATTATTTTTGTTGTAATTTTACTTGTCGCTATTGTGTTGATTATCTTTTTTGTTACGTATTTTCAACAAGCGGAAAGAAAAATTCCGATTCAATATACAAAACAAGTCGTGGGCGCTCCAACAAGCAGTTATCTACCATTAAAGGTCAATGCTGCCGGAGTAATTCCAGTTATCTTTGCCAGCTCATTTATTGCAACACCAAATGCGGTGCTGCAAGCATTAGCTAGTAAATATAGTGCGGAAGGCTGGTATGATGTTTTAACGAAATTATTTAGTTACAACACGATTCCAGGTGCTGCGATTTATACGGTTCTGATTGTTGCATTTACCTTTTTCTATGCCTTTGTTCAGGTTAATCCTGAAAAATTGGCAGAGAACTTACAAAAACAAGGAAGTTATATTCTGCGTGTAAGACCGGGTAAAGGAACAGAAGAATATGTTTCTGCAATTTTAATGCGTTTGAGTGTGGTGGGCGCTATTTTCTTAGGTCTAATCGCTTTGATCCCGATTATCGCGCAGATGGTTTGGAACTTGCCTCAATCAATTGGTTTAGGTGGTACAAGTCTACTGATCGTAGTAGGGGTTGCGCTTGAAACGGCAAAACAATTAGAAGGACTCATGTTGAAACGACGTTATGTCGGATTCATGGATGGAGAGTAGATTCGTGTGTTGAGGGATTTCCTCAACGCCGTTCTCACTTTTTAAATGAATTGAATATCGGTTTCAACTTGATTAAGTTATAAAGAATGAAAATGGAAATTATTTTTAAACAAATGATTTCTTTGGTAATAATCTAGGAGGGAAAGCAATGAACCTGATCTTAATGGGACTGCCAGGGGCAGGAAAAGGAACACAAGCAGAAAGAATTGTTGCAACGTACAATATTCCACATATCAGCACGGGGGATATGTTCCGAGAAGCAATCAAAAACGAGACAACACTCGGATTGAAAGCAAAATCTTATATGGATGCAGGGGATTTGGTCCCAGATGAAGTTACTAACGGTATCGTGAAGGAACGCTTAGCCCAAAAAGACACTGACAAAGGGTTCTTATTGGACGGATTCCCTCGTACTTTGGATCAAGCCAAAGCATTAGCTGAAATGCTGACGGACTTGAACAAAAAGATTGATGCTGTGATTGACATTCAAGTAGCAGAAGAAGTATTAGTTGAACGTTTGGCAGGACGTTTCATGTGCCGCAATTGTGGTGCGACTTATCATAAAATCTTCAACCCTACGAAAGTAGAAGGAACTTGTGATCGCTGCGGGGGTCATGAGTTTTACCAACGCGAAGATGATAAGCCAGAAACTGTTAAAAATCGTTTATCTGTTAATGTTAAAAATAGTGAACCTATTTTAGCTTATTATGATGAAGAAGGTCTGTTGTATCCAGTGGATGGAGATCGTGAAATTGATGCCGTATTTGCGGATGTAGAAAAAATTATCGAAAAATAATTTGCCTACCGACTTGAGATGCAGTTTATCTTGCCAAGTTCGATGTTTTATGATAGAATTTGTCAGTCTGACTTCTAGCTTTTTGGAAGTTAACTTTAGAATTAGGGTGGGAACTGCAGTTTCCGCCATTTTATCGTGTGAAAATGCGAAACAACTACAAGGAGGTACTCTGCGTGGCAAAAGAAGATATGATTGAAATCGAAGGAACAGTCGTCGAAACTTTGCCGAATGCAATGTTTAAAGTCGAATTGGAAAACGGACACGAAGTTCTTGCGCACGTATCTGGTAAAATCCGGATGTATTATATTCGAATCTTACCTGGAGACAAGGTTACAGTTGAACTTTCTCCATATGATTTGAGCCGTGGTCGTATTACCTATCGCTTTAAGTAAGTTGTACTCCGTAAAACTTCAGGAGGTATAATCATGAAAGTAAGACCATCAGTAAAACCAATGTGTGAACATTGTAAAGTAATTCGTCGTAATGGACGTGTTATGGTGATTTGCCCAGCAAACCCAAAACATAAACAACGTCAAGGATAATTGGAGGTGTAATTAAGTATGGCTCGTATTGCAGGAGTAGATATTCCTCGTGATAAACGCGTGGTAATTTCACTTACTTATATTTACGGTATTGGAAATACTACAGCGAAACAAATTTTAGCCGATGCAGGTGTTTCTGAAGATGTTCGTGTACGTGACTTAACGAACGAACAAACAGACGCTATCCGTGCTGAAGTTGATAAATTAAAAGTTGAAGGCGATCTTCGTCGTGAAACTAACTTAAACATCAAACGTTTGATGGAAATCGGTTCTTACCGTGGAATCCGTCATCGTCGTGGCTTGCCTACACGTGGACAAAACACTAAGAACAACGCTCGTACACGTAAAGGTCCAGCTCGCGCTATTGCCGGCAAGAAAAAATAATTAGTGAAGGAGGTTTAAATCTTCATGGTAGCAAAGAAAGTCAATCGTAAACGTCGTGTGAAGAAGAATATCGAAACAGGTATCGCTCATATTCATTCGACTTTTAATAATACAATCGTCATGATTACTGATGCAAGCGGTAATGCCGTAGCATGGTCATCTGCAGGTTCGTTAGGGTTCAAAGGTAGTAAAAAATCAACTCCTTTCGCTGCTCAAATGGCTGCTGAAACTGCAACAAAAGCTGCAATGGAACATGGATTGAAAAGTGTTGAAGTAACTGTTAAAGGACCTGGTTCTGGTCGTGAAGCAGCGATTCGTTCATTGCAAGCAACTGGTTTAGAAGTAACTGCAATTCGTGACGTGACTCCAGTACCTCATAATGGATGCCGCCCTCCAAAACGCCGTCGTGTTTAATGAGTGCCCAACTCTATGAGTTTTACAGGAACGTCATTGAACAAGACACTTTTCGTTTTGAAAGGGGTAAAAAACAAGAATGATTGAATTCGAAAAACCAAGAATCACAAAAATTGATGAAGACAGAGATTATGGCAAGTTCGTTGTTGAACCTCTGGAAAGAGGTTATGGAACTACTTTAGGTAATTCTCTACGTCGTATTCTACTTTCTTCTTTACCGGGCGCTGCCATTACAAATATTCAAATCGATGGGGTGCTACACGAATTTTCAACCATCAAAGGTGTAAGAGAAGACGTTGTACAAATCATTTTGAATATTAAAGGTTTAGCGTTGAAATTATTCGCTGAAGAAGAAAAAACCCTTGAGATCGATATTACTGGACCAGCTACGGTAACTGCCGGCGATATTATCGTTGACAGTGACGTTGAAATCTTAAATAAAGATATGTACATTTGTACTGTTTCTGAAGGTGCGACATTCCATGCCCGCCTAACAGTAAAACCTGGTCGCGGCTATGTTCAAGCAGACGAAAATAAAAAGGAAGATATGCCAATCGGTGTCCTTCCAGTTGATTCTATCTATACACCAGTTCGTAAAGTAAACTATCAAGTTGAAAATACGCGGGTTGGTCGTCGTGATGATTTCGACAAATTAACGATGGAGATTTGGACTGATGGATCGATCATTGCTCAAGAAGCATTGAGTCTTGCAGCGAAAATTTTAACCGAACATTTAGATATTTTTGTAAATCTTACTGATGAAGCGAAAAACGCTGAAATCATGGTTGAAAAAGAAGAAACACAAAAAGAAAAAATGTTAGAGATGACCATCGAAGAACTAGACTTGTCTGTACGTTCGTATAATTGTTTGAAACGTGCCGGAATTAATACGGTTCAAGAATTGACGAATAAGTCTGAACCTGAAATGATCAAAGTACGTAATCTAGGCCGTAAATCACTTGAAGAAGTGAAAGCCAAATTACATGATCTTGGGTTAGGACTACGTAAAGACGATTAATATTGTTGACAAAGGAGGGAAACCTACGTGAGTTATCGTAAATTAGGACGCACATCTAGCCAACGTAAAGCAATGTTGCGTGACTTAACAACTGACTTAATTATCAACGAACGTATCGTAACGACAGAAGCTCGTGCGAAAGAAGTTCGTTCAACTACTGAAAAGATGATTACCTTAGGAAAACGCGGGGATCTTCATGCACGTCGCCAAGCTGCAAGCTTTGTACGTAATGAAGTCGCTGATGTTCGCGAAGAAAACGAAGCAATCGTTGTTGAATCTGCATTACAAAAATTATTCAATGACATCGCTCCTCGTTACGCTGAACGCCAAGGTGGATACACTCGTATCTTAAAAACTGAACCTCGTCGTGGCGACAACGCCCCTATGGTTGTTTTGGAACTTGTATAATAATCACTCTTCACTTTATAGATGATTCTTTTAGAGTGTTATGATGTTGGAGATTTTCTCCGAGTCTAGCTCAGCGCCGCTTCCCAGATTGACTGGGAAGCTGGCACTCATCATAAAGTGTTTTTTTATACCCAAAAATACTGTCAAGACAGATAGGTATACAAAAGCATTTTATTGAGTAACAAGGATTGATAAAACGTGGCTTTTTTGCTAGTCTTAGTACATATTTGCAAAGAAGTGGAAAGGTGTAACCATGGAGCCAATTATTGAGATCAATCAAATTGAATTTAGTTATCAAGAAGAAGCGGCACCTGCATTAAAAGATGTCAGCTTTTCAATAAACAAAGGTGAATGGATTGCGATTGTGGGGCATAACGGCTCAGGAAAATCGACCTTAGCCAAGACAATCAATGGCCTTCATTTACCACAAAAAGGAACAGTAACAGTTGGTGGGATGAAACTATCTGAAGAATCTGTTTGGGATATTCGCCGAATGGTAGGGATGGTTTTTCAAAATCCTGATAATCAATTCGTTGGTGCAACGGTGGAAGACGATGTAGCTTTTGGTTTGGAAAACCAAGGAATCGAGCGAAGTGAAATGCAGCATCGGGTTCAAGATGCATTAGAAAAAGTCAAGATGCAGGATTTTGCGACCCGAGAACCGGCACGTTTATCTGGTGGGCAAAAACAACGGGTAGCAATCGCAGGTGTAGTAGCTTTACGCCCAGATATTATTATTTTAGATGAAGCGACAAGTATGCTAGATCCCGAAGGACGCGATGATGTTATCTCGACGATTCGAAAAATCAAAGAAGAGAGTGAATTGACTGTTATTTCGATTACTCATGATATTGATGAAGCAGCTAGTGCTAATCGGATTTTTGTGATGAGAGAAGGCGAGCTGTATCAAGAAGGGACACCGGATGAGATTTTTTCTGCTGGTCCGAAACTAGTCTCGCTAGGATTAGATCTCCCGTTTCCCGAGAAATTGAAAGCGGCATTAAAAGCTCGTGGAGTAACTGTACCAGCGGATTATTTAGATGAGGAAGGGATGATGGACTGGTTATGGACATCCGTTTTGAAAAAGTAAGCTACGTTTATCAACCGAATACCCCTTTTGAACAGCGTGCTCTTTACGATATTGACCTAAATATTCGCGAAGGATCTTATACAGCTCTAGTGGGGCATACAGGTAGTGGAAAATCGACTCTTTTGCAACATTTGAATGCGTTATTAAAACCAACGGATGGACAAGTACTCATTGGAGATAGAAAAATTACACCAACGACAGACAATAAGAATTTAAAACCCGTTCGTAAAAAAGTTGGTATCGTTTTTCAATTTCCTGAGGCGCAGTTGTTTGAAGAGACAGTCGCAAAAGATATCGCGTTTGGTCCAAAAAATTTTGGTGTTAGTGATGAAGCTGCACAAGCCTTGGCAAAAGAGAATTTAGAATTGGTAGGTTTGTCGGAAGAATATCTTGAGCGTTCGCCTTTTGAGCTTTCTGGAGGCCAGATGCGACGTGTCGCAATTGCTGGTGTATTAGCAATGGAACCGGAAGTTTTAGTCTTAGACGAGCCAACAGCAGGCTTAGATCCCTTAGGTCGTAAAGAAATGATGGAAATGTTTTGGCGTTTGCATCAAGAAAAAAAGATGACAATCGTTTTAGTTACCCATTTAATGGATGATGTGGCAAATTTTGCTGATTATGTCTATGTTTTGGAAAAGGGCTATGTAGTGAAAAACGGCGATCCTCAATCAGTGTTTGCTGACGTTTCTTGGTTAAAAGAAAAACAATTAGGAGTTCCTCAAGCCAGTGCATTCGCAGAAAAAATGCAAGCACGAGGGGCAAATTTTTCTAAATTACCGCTAACCGAAAATGAATTAGCTGATTGGATCGTAAAAGTCGCAGGAGGTCCTGCTCATGATGAATAAATTGATTTTTGGCCGTTTTATTCCAGGAGATTCACTGATTCATCGATTAGATCCACGAGCGAAATTGGTTGCCAGTTTCTACTTTATTGGAATCATCTTTTTGGCAAATAATTGGCAGAGTTATTTATTTTTAGCAGTATTCACTATGATCGCCGTTTTTCTATCAAAGATAAATTTAAACTTTTTTCTAAAGGGTGTCCGGCCGTTGATTTGGCTGATCATTTTTACAGTTGCCTTGCAGGTACTATTTACTCGTGGCGGAACGCTGTATTGGTCGTGGGGCGTCTTTAGCCTTTCTTCCTATGGAATCCAAAACGGATTGTTCATTTTTTGTCGCTTTGTTTTGATTATTTTCATGTCGACACTATTGACATTAACAACTCCCCCATTATCGATGTCTGATGCCATTGAATCACTGCTGAATCCGTTAAAAAGAATTCATTTGCCAGTTCATGAGATCGCACTGATGCTATCGATTGCTTTGCGCTTTGTACCGACATTGATGGATGAAACGGAAAAAATTATGAATGCTCAGCGGGCACGTGGGGTTGATTTTAATGATGGCAATCTAGTTCAAAAAGTTAAAGCGATTGTACCATTACTGATTCCACTGTTTGTCAGCAGTTTTAATCGAGCAGAAGATCTAGCTACTGCCATGGAAGCCCGCGGGTATCGTGGTGGTGAAGGACGCAGCAAATATCGAAAATTACAGTGGTCTTCACGTGATACAAGTATCATCGTCGTTTTTGGGTTAGCCACAGTCGTGTTGATTTTTTTACGTAGTTAAGCTTGGAGTGATCCAGGCTTTTTTTGTTTAATCGTCTTGAATGGACATAAAAATAAAAATTTCTCAGCAGCTGTGCCTATTGAAGTTAGATGAGGATCCAGCACAGCGCGTTGGATTCTAGTCAAAAAGCTGTTATAATGACTCCGGCAGAATTAATTTTTGGTTTAAGGAGAAAAAAATGGTTAGATACAAAGCAGTGGTTGCTTATGATGGTACACGGTTTAATGGATTTCAACGCCAACCGAATGGTCGAACAGTCCAAGAGGAAGTTGAAAAAACGTTGCAAAAAATGAACAATAATCAACCAATCACTATTTTTGGTTCAGGACGGACTGACGCGGGAGTTCATGCAATTGGGCAAGTGATCCATTTTGATTATCCGCAGGAACGGCCATTAGAACGAATGCGTTTTGCTTTAGATACACAGACACCAGAAGATATCGCGGTCTCATCCGTGGAGATTGCTCCAGATGATTTCCATGCCCGCTATCACGTGGTAGAGAAGACGTATCATTTCAAAGTGCAAATTACTAAACCACGGAGCCCGTTTCGTCGCTACTATGCGGCATATTATCCTTATCCGTTAGATATCACGTTGATTCGTCAAGCATTGCCTGATTTATTAGGGACTCATGATTTTACTTCTTTTTGTGCAAGTGGTGGTTCGATTGAAGATAAAGTTCGGACAATCTATCAGGCAGAAGTGGAACTGGATGAATCGGGAACGGAATTGACTTTTATTTTTCGGGGGAATGGTTTTTTGTACAAAATGATTCGAATTTTGGTGGGGACGTTATTAAAAATCGGGAACGGTCGTATCCCGGCTGATAGTATCCCGGAAATCATTGCGGCAAAAGATCGAAATCTGGCTGGACCGACAGCACACCCAGAAGGTCTTTATTTAGTAGAAGTAAAATATGAATAAAAAGTGAAGGGTCGTTTGTAAAAGAAAACTCTCGCTGTAAAAGAATCCAAAGCAAAAGAAGAAGAAAATCGATCATCGATTTTCTTCTTCTTTTTTAATGGCGATGGGTTTTTTTAGGTTTGATTATTCTTAGGTAGAGGATGAATAATCCGATGGATAGAATAAACGAGATTCCACCAATGATAAAACCTTTCGGCAAATAACTAAAGGTCACCTTGTGTTTGCCTTTTGGTAAATGGATGCTGACAAAGGCATCTTGAAAGGCTTTGGTATCTACTTTTTTGCCATCAATCTTGGCTGTCCATCCTTTATCGTAAGGGATGGTCGTAATGAGTGTCTGCGCTTTTTTAGCAGTCACTGTCCCTTCTGCACTGCGTTTACCAATCTTCATATCGACACCATTAGCTTTGATTTTTTCGATGGCTAAATGATAGGCGACAGTATCTAACGCTAGCACTTGCGGATTTTGGAAGCTGATTGAGCTAGTTCCATAGAAACTAGCAGTAAAAGTAACAATCGTGGCTTTTTGATAATAGCCTAGATCATAATACTGTCCATTGATACCGATTTGTGCTTGACGCGTTTGTCCATTGGCTGTAACCGTTGCGGTTGAACTTTCTAGCTCTGAGAAATTATAAGGATAAAGACTCAAATACGCTTGTGTATTTGCTGGAACTTGGACTTTCCAAGTGACATCTTTTGAAACATTGTTTTGTTTTTCCGTAATAGTCGTGATCATCCCAGAGTTAGTGACAGTAGCATTTTTCGTAGCTGTTTGTGTCATTGGCAAAAATTGAAAATAACGGAACTGTTCTTGTGACAAAGCATTGAACAACTGTGTCTGGGTTCCGAGATTATCATTTGGCAGAGCAGGCAATTTATCGATACTTTTTGGAGCCATAAATGCTAATGGCAGGGCATAATTATTTTCAAACAGATTGTATCCACCAGCGCTAGCGGTTTTAGTGAAGCCGTATTTATTTAGGTTCTTCGTTTTAGCGAGGTTGTATTTGATTCCAGTAAAAGCATCTGCTAACAATGTATTGTTTTGGTAACGGATGTTTAGACTCGTTCCTCTCGAACGAAACCCTAACTGATCCATATAGCCAGAAGAATGGCGGTTGCGAATCGAAGAAAACATGCTGATACCGCTGTATCCGTAATTGAATGAATCGTTTGCTGAGACTGGATCGAGATTTTCTAGACGATAAAAATGGTCGTTTTCCGCTTTGGTTTTATCGACTAAGGTTTTAATCGATGGATAAGGCTCGGTATAAAGACTACGAGAGGCGTAATTCCAATCTTTCAAAATCCCGTGTACCATAAAATCACTATTGATTGTTGCTTCCGCAGACATCGCGACTAAAAGCAGCAGGCTGAGTGTTTTCACAGGGAATTTATTGAAGTGATAACCGGTCAAAAGAATCGCATAACCTGCTAAAAAACCAATTGTGATATAAAGGGAACTGTTTTTTAGATAAGAATAATCCTTTCCTTTCATCCCCCAAAAAATCGCAAAAGAGGCGATCAGCAACAGACATGCGGCTACTAGTTGCAGCACATTTTCACGAGTTAGTTTTTCCCAGCCCCAGGCAGCTAGTGTAATCACTAAAAATGAAAGCAGGTAGGCATAGCGAAACAAGAACATATTGGGAGCATGCATACCGTGCCAGAATAAGTTCAGTGGCTGGATATAAAAACTAGCAAGTAAAATCGCTGCAATCATTCCATAAAGAAGTTTGTTTTTCCAAGGAATCTTCTTACAAATAAAGAAAAACAAGCATAAGACTAATGGGAAAAGTCCAATGTAAATAAAGGGAATCGAGCCGTATTTTGTTGTATCGTATGAACCAATCAGATTTTTTGCAATAAAATCCCACCAATTCGTTGCTTCGGTTTTAAAAGTCGTGATTTTAGTCAATTCTTCCCCGTTTGCTCGCAGATCCAATAGTGACGGTAAAATCATAATCATTGAAGCAAAACCAGCTAACAACGAGGTGATTCCATAAGGAAGGATACTTTTTTTATATGTTCGCCAATTTGTTAATAAACGTGCGACAAAATAGAGTACCGAAAAAACACCAATCATAAATCCCATATAAAAACTTGTCAAAAACAACATTAAATAGGAAACAAATAGTACAGTTGGTTTTTTCATGTCCATCACGCGATTAATCCCTAAGATGACCAAAGGCAAATAGACGAAGGCATCTAGCCACATGATAATCTCTGAATGAGCGATGGTAAAGGACATCAACGCGTAAGCGACACTCAGTGCCACTTGTGACCAATTCGGCAATTTGAAACTGCCCTTAGCATAAAACCAAAATGCTAATCCGGCTGAACCGATTTTCAACAGGGTTAAAAAATATAAGGCATCAGGCATCAATTGATTTGGAAAGAAAATGACTAACGGGGTGAAGAAGCCGCCGAGATAATACGAGATTAACGACAGATAATTGAGCCCCATTGAAGCATTCCAACTATAGAAAAGTCCTTGCTTACCTAACAGCATATTTCGAAAACTAGCATGGAAATTCGAAAATTGTGAAAAGGCATCACTGGCCAAAATACTGCGACTAGATCCGGGATAAACACCGATAGTCAAATATACGAGAGCCATCAGTATAAGAGGCAAAAAAAAGCTCGCCAATATATACCAACGGTTTTTTTTAAGATAGTTTTTCATATAAAAATCACCAAACTTCTTTCAACAGACTATCCAAATTTTACCATAGAAAGAATAAAATATTGTGAAAGAGCTATGAAACGCAAACGAATATTTAAAAATCAAAAATGAGTATGGCAGTAATCAAAAAAAGTGATGACGTTTATTTGTGTTATTTATAAAATAATCGGCAGGAAACTAGCATAAAACAGCAAAAAAATAGCTGGGAATCTCCTAGCTTATTTTTTATATTGCTAACATGTATCAGTTGATTTCTCAGCAAAAAATATTCATAAGAAAATTGTTTGAAAAGAAGCGTGATCAGCATGTGTAGTTGTTTTGGGTGCACAAAAAAACCGCTCGTAATCGAACGGTTTGACTTGATTGGATAATATTAAACGCGCTCAACTTTTCCAGATTTCAAAGCACGAGTTGAGACCCAAACTTTTTTAGGTTTTCCGTCCACTAAAACGCGAACTTTTTGTAAATTAGGTTTTACAGTACGTTTTGTAGCGTTCATAGCGTGAGAACGGTTATTTGCACTTCTTGTTTTACGACCAGTAAAATAGCAAACTTTTGCCATATGATGTTTCCTCCTTTTGCCTTGATATTGGAGCGCTTCTTTGGCTCATACTAAAATAATTTAGCATAGATTAACAAGTTTAGCAAGTGAATTTTTTTAGAAAGATTGACATTCAAAGGATTTGCGGGTAAATTATATTCTGTTAGCGTAAAAATTTTTAATAAAAGTTTTGATGCAGGGAAGTTGGCGGGAATTTGCGGCAAGCAGGGAGTGCCCTATCAGCAAATCGCAACGGAACTTTCTTTTATTTGTCATAGGGCTATGATAAACTATTATAGTAGAAAAAATGGGCGAATACGCCTATTTAAGGAGGCTAACAACTATGGCTGTGAAAATCAATACACAGGCTGGTATGATCGAAATTTCAAACGACGTCATCGCGACGGTTGTCGGCGGTGCAGTTACTGACGTGTTTGGTATCGTCGGTATGGCTAGCAAAAATCAAATCAAAGACAATATTACAGAGATTTTAAGAAAAGAAAATTATTCACGTGGCGTTGTTGTGCGTCAAGAAGAAAATGGGATTGCAGTAGATGTTTACACAATCATCAGCTATGGCACGAAGATCTCAGAAGTATCACGCAATGTTCAAGAAAAAGTGAAATACAATTTAGAAACGATGCTTGGTGTTACAGCCAACTCAGTGAATGTCTATGTTCAAGGTGTGCGTGTTCTGCCTGACTAAAGGCAGCGTTCTTAAGGAGGACTAAGTAAGTGAAGGTAACAGAAATCAGCGCGAGTCAATTCCAAGAAATGGTAGAGGCTGGCGCTAAACGTCTGCAAGTCAATGCAGAATATGTCAATTCATTAAATGTATTTCCAGTACCAGATGGTGACACTGGAACGAATATGAACTTATCCATGACCAGCGGCGCGACTGCTGTTGTCAACTCTGCTTCAGAAAAAGTCGGAGAATTAGCCAATGTTTTAGCTAAAGGATTACTGATGGGTGCACGAGGAAACTCTGGCGTTATCTTGTCACAATTGTTCCGCGGTTTTTCTAAAGCAATCTTAGAAGTCGAGACTTTGAACGCAGAAGATTTAGCAAAAGCGTTCGTTCACGGAGTAGAAACTGCCTATAAAGCAGTTATGAAACCGGTAGAAGGAACAATTTTAACTGTGGCACGTGAATCAGCAAAAGCTGGAGAGCGCAAAGCAAAACAGACAGATGACGTGATCGAAGTGATGACGGCAGTTGTTCAATTTGGGAAAAAAGCATTGGATAAAACACCAGACATGCTGCCAGTTTTGAAAGAAGTTGGCGTGGTCGATAGTGGAGGTCAAGGGTTGTTGTTCATTTATGAAGGCTTTTTAAGTGCATTAAATGGTGAATTCCAAGCAGATGATACTTATGAACCAAGTCCAGCTGAAATGGACGAAATGGTCAATGCCGAACATCACCGCAGTATCCAAGGCCAATTAGCGACAGAAGACATCAAATTTGGTTATTGTACAGAGATTATGGTCCGTTTAGGTGAAGGTCCCACGGTGGACAGTCAATTCGACTATGATACTTTCCGAAACTATTTAGATGGTATCGGTGATTCATTATTAGTCGTCAATGACGACGAAATCGTTAAAGTACATGTTCACACGGAACATCCAGGCGAAGTCATGAACTATGGCCAAAAATTCGGTGCATTGATCAAAGTGAAAGTCGATAATATGCGTCTGCAACATGAAACAATCTTGGAACATGACGAAAAAGCGACAGCAGTAGAACAAGTACCTGTTCAACGCAAACCGCAAGCAGTCATTGCAATCGCAGCTGGTGAAGGCGTGCAAGAATTGTTCAAGAGCCTTGGAGCTGATTTTGTTATCAGCGGAGGTCAGACGATGAATCCAAGTACAGAAGATATTTTAGAAGCAATCAAAGAAGTACATGCGGATCAAGTGATCGTTTTGCCGAATAACAAAAATATCTTTATGGCTGCCGATCAAGCAGCAGAAGTTGCAGATATTCCTGTCGTAGTTGTGCCAAGTAAAACAGTCTCTCAAGGAATGACAGCGATGTTGGCGTTCCATGGTGATCAAAACTTGGAAGACAACAAAATAGCAATGACTGAAATGTTAGAATCAGTCGTTAGTGGACAAATCACTAATGCAATCCGAGATACAGCAATCGACGGGGTAGAGATCCACGAAGGCGATTACTTAGGCATGATCGATGGAAAAATCGTTCTTTCAGAGGCAGATAAATATCAAGCGACCTTTGATACTTTGAAAAAAATGATCAACGACGATATCGAGATTATTACGATCATTGTCGGTGAAGAAGGCACGCAAGCAGAAGCTGAAAAATTAAGTGAAGCAATCGAGGCGAGCTATCCTGACCTAGAAGTTGAGATTCACGAAGGAAATCAACCAGTCTATCCATACTTGCTCTCAGCAGAATAGTCTTATAAAGTCGAAGTCGGGAATCTTTTCCCGGCTTTTTTTGCCAGTTCATTATGAATAAGTTTTTTGATACTTAAATTGATGTTAAAAAGGAGGCTAGCAATCAATGGCAATCCAAGAATCTGTATCTGTTCTTTCCGGTGTCGGACCCAAACGAGTACAAACATTGGCTGAATTGGGAATTGTAACGATTGAAGATCTGATGAGTTATTACCCGTTTCGTTATGAAGACATTCAAGAAAAAAATCTATTAGAAATCAATGATCAAGAAAAAGTCACGTTGAAAGGTGTGATCGTCTCAGCACCTGTCATCAGCCGTTTTGGCTATAAAAAAAGTCGATTACAATTCCGGATGATGCAAGATCATGCCGTTTTTATGGTTTCCTTTTTCAATCAACCTTATTTGAAAGATAAAATTGAAGTGGGAGAAGAATTAGCAGTTTATGGAAAGTGGGATGCAAAACGCAAGGCATTGACCGGGATGAAGATTTTAGGCGGTAAACAGACGGAAGAATATGCCCCCATTTACCATGTGACTAAAGCAATCCGCCAAAGTACATTGGTTGATTTAATCAAAGGAGCATTTGATAAATTTGGCGAACAGGTGACAGAAAACTTGCCAGAGTATTTATTAGAAAAATATCGGTTGATGCCGCGAAAACAAGCGATGCGAGCGATGCATTTCCCTAAAAATCCTCACGAGAGTCAGCAGGCTAAACGACGAGTGGTTTTTGAAGAATTTTTTCTGTTTCAAATGCAAATGCAAGGGCTGAAGAAAAAAGAACACAGTGAAAAAAATGGCCTGGCGATTCGTTATGATGTAGCACGTTTAAAACAATTCACCCAAAAACTGCCCTTTGAATTGACAGACGCGCAAAAACGAGTGACCAATGAAATTTGTTATGACTTACGTAGTAAAAAACATATGCAGCGCTTGTTACAAGGAGACGTAGGAAGCGGAAAAACAGTGGTGGCAGCAATCGCCTTATATGCTGCGATGACGGCAGGGTTTCAAGGTGCACTGATGGTGCCGACAGAAATTTTGGCGCAACAGCATTTAGCCAGTTTGAATCAATTATTTGATCCTTTAGAAGTAACGACTGCGTTGTTGACGGGTTCAACGAAAATGAAAGAACGACGAGCAATTTTGACCGGGTTAAAAAATGGGGAGATCGATGTAGTAATCGGGACTCATGCACTAATCCAAGACGAGGTTCAATTTGCCAATTTAGGTCTGGTCATTACGGATGAGCAACATCGTTTCGGGGTGAACCAACGAAAAGTCTTGCGTGAGAAAGGACTTCATCCAGATGTTTTATTCATGACAGCGACCCCGATTCCGCGGACTTTAGCAATTACAGCTTACGGCGAGATGGATGTGTCAATCATTGATCAAATGCCCGCTGGTCGGATACCAGTCAAAACTAGTTGGATTAAACCCAAACAGTTAGAACATACGCTAGATTGGGCCAAACAAGAATTACAGATGGGTCATCAATTATATGTAATCTGTCCATTGATTGAAGAATCTGAAGCCTTAGATGTAAAAAATGCGACTGAAATCTACAATCATTTAAAAGAATACTATGCTCCAACGTACCAAGTCAGTCTTTTGCATGGGAAAATGAAGAATACTGAGAAAGAGTTGATCATGGAAGAATTCAAAGAGAATCAAAGTCAGATTCTTGTTTCCACCACGGTGATCGAAGTCGGTGTCAACGTTCCTAATGCAACGGTGATGTTTATCATGGACGCGGATCGTTTTGGTTTGGCTCAGCTCCATCAATTACGTGGACGTGTTGGACGAGGTTCAGCGGCTTCTTATTGTATCTTAGTTGCTAGTCCTAAAAATGAATTAGGCAAAGAACGTATGAAAATCATGACTGAGACCAATAATGGATTTGTCTTGAGTGAAAAAGATTTGGAACTGCGAGGACCAGGGGAAGTATTTGGTTTCCGGCAATCAGGATTGCCGCAATTTTTGATTGCTGATCTAGTCAACGATGCCAATGTATTAGAAGTGGCACGGGATGAAGCAGATCAGATTTGGCAGATGGATGATTGGCAGAAACAACCTGCTTTTGCCCCGTTAGCTCAGGCGTTGCAACCAACTAAAAGCGGTGAAACATATTTTGATTAGTGTGCTATACTGTAGAAAATTAAACGATGAATAGTTTTGAAAGATAGAGTGAATTCATTGAAAAGGAAAAAGGAGAGAATTTTTTCATGAGAATTGCTGTAGACGCAATGGGTGGAGATTTTGCCCCAAAAGCGATTGTTGAAGGTGTAATGCTGGCCCAAAAAAATCACCCAGACATTGAGTTTCAATTGTACGGAAAAGAAGAGGCGATCCGCCAATACCTTACCAACGAAGAAAATATTAAAATCATCCATACAGATGAGAAAATCAACAGTGAGGATGAACCTGTCAAAGCGATCCGTCGTAAAAAAACTGCGTCGATGGTTCTAGCCGCTCAAGCGGTCAAAGAAGGCAAAGCTGATGCGGTTTTTTCAGCTGGTAATACAGGAGCGCTATTAGCAGCCGGCTTATTTGTCGTTGGTCGAATCAAAGGAATCGAACGTCCAGGCTTGATGTCGACGTTGCCAGTTTTAACTGGTGATAGCGGATTTGATATGTTGGATCTAGGTGCTAATGCTGAAAATAAAGCGGAACATCTCCAACAATATGCGATCTTAGGTTCATTTTATGCAAAACATGTTCGTGGGATAAAAAATCCCCGCGTTGGTTTGTTGAATAATGGAACGGAAGAAACTAAGGGCAGCGAGTTGACTAAAGAAGCTTTCAAATTATTACAAGCAGAAGAAAGTATCAATTTTATCGGAAATGTGGAAGCGCGTGAACTATTAAACGGCGCTGCTGATGTTGTCGTGACAGATGGATTTACTGGAAATGCAGTATTGAAAACAATCGAAGGAACAGCGATGGGGCTGATGAATTTGATTAAAGGAAGTATCAATGAAGCTGGCGTCAAAGGTAAATTTGGAGCATTGATGCTAAAAGATACTTTATATGGCTTGAAAGATAAATTGGACTATTCTGCTCATGGAGGAGCAGTATTGTTTGGATTGAAAGCACCTGTGATCAAAACCCACGGATCAACTGGTCCGGAAGCAGTTGCTAATACGATTGACCAAATCCATACGATGTTGGATACGAATGTCGTAGGGCAATTGGTCCAGTTTTTTGAGACACCAAAAGACGAATAAGCCTCCGATCATTTTACTGAAAAAGGTAGACAAAGAGGTCAAACACCAGTAAAATGAGTGATGACCTTCTGGTAAGACATAGACGAATATTAGTTGATCAGGTGGAGGTGAATGTTGTTGACTCGTGAAGAAGTATTTAGCCAAGTTGCTGAAATCATTTCAAATCACTTTGAAATCGATAAAGATAAGGTAACACTAGAATTGAGTATCAAAGACGACTTAAATGCAGATTCAATCAGTATCATGGAATTTGTTTTAGAATTAGAAGATGAATTCGGAACAGAGATTTCTGATGAAGATGCTGAACAAATTGAAACAGTTGGAGCGGCAGTTGATTACATTATGAAAAACAACCAAGCTTAACATAAAGTACACCAGCTAAAGCTGGTGTACTTTTTTGTTTCATATCGGCGGATTTCAATAATTCTCGTCTAAAGATACATCAGAGTTCATAATCTCTTCTGAAAAAAAGCCAACGATTCTTTGAAAATTTCTTACTATCACGACTTCTGATTTAAAATTTATGGAAAAAACAGTATAATAAGGCGTGATGGAAATCTCAAAAAAAGGAATGAGCCCATGGATACACAGTTAGTCAATGAATTGAAAGTAAATTACGGCATTGTTTTTCACGATGTCAACTTATTGGAACAGGCGTTTACCCACTCGTCATACGTGAATGAACACCGTAACATGAACATTTCGGATAATGAACGGTTAGAATTTTTAGGGGACGCTGTCTTAGAAATTCAAGTATCGGACTATTTGTATCATCATTACCCAAACTTACCGGAAGGCCGTTTGACGCGTCTGCGTTCAGCGATTGTCCGGGAAGAAAGTTTATCAAAATTTGCAAAAGAATGTCATTTTGATCATTATATTCTACTAGGAAAAGGCGAAGAAAACTCCGGTGGGCGTGATCGTGCAGCACTTTTATGTGATTTATTCGAAGCTTTTTTAGGCGCGTTGTATTTGGATCAAGGCTATGATACGGCATTACACTTCATTCAAACCGTTGTTTTTCCTAAAATCGAAGCCGGTGTCTTTACGCGAGAAATGGACCATAAGACTCGGCTGCAAGAAGTCTTGCAAAAAGGCGGCGATGTGTCGATTGATTATCGTTTAGTGAATGAAGAAGGACCGGCTCACGATCGGATCTTCACGATCGAAGTATCGGCGGACAATCAAGTGATTGGTTCAGGTCAAGGGAAATCTAAGAAATTAGCCGAACAAGATGCTGCAGAAAAAGCTCTGACAAAAATTGCTGCAAAGTAGTCTTTCCTAGATAGAAGGAAATGAAGTATAAGAAGAAATTCTTTATCTGCCTGGCGAAACGAATGGCTCTGCTTTGAATGGACTAGCTGTCAGCAAAGCGTGGCGATTCGTGACGCCTTTTTATGAAATTTTAGGAGGAACATTTTGTACTTAAAGAGAATTGAGATTGCAGGCTTCAAGTCTTTTGCTGAACGGACGAAAATCGAGTTCGAGCAAGGTGTGACAGCGGTGATTGGACCAAACGGCAGCGGAAAAAGTAATATCACAGAAGCGATCCGCTGGGTTTTAGGAGAGCAGTCGGCCAAAAGCTTACGTGGAGGAAAGATGCCAGATATTATTTTTGCTGGTTCTGAATCACGAAAACCATTGAACATTGCAGAAGTAACGGTGGTGTTGGATAATACCGACCATTATTTGCCACTAGCTTTTAGTGAAGTGAGCGTTACACGACGCTATCGTCGATCTGGTGAAAGTGACTTTTTTATTAACAAAAAAGCTTGCCGTTTAAAAGATATCCAAGACTTATTTATGGATTCTGGCTTGGGAAAAGAGTCTTTTTCGATCATCTCCCAAGGAAAAGTAGAAGCAATTTTTGCCAGTAAACCAGAAGATCGTCGAGGAATCTTTGAAGAAGCGGCTGGTGTTTTAAAATACAAACAACGCAAGCGCAAAGCAGAGCAGAAACTTTTTGAGACAGAAGATAATCTAAGTCGGGTTCAAGACATTGTTTATGAATTAGAAGATCAGCTGACTCCTTTAGCTGCGCAAAGTAAAGCAGCTAAGGAGTTTTTGACGCTTAAAAAGGAATTGACTGCCGCTGATGTCAGTTTGACTGTAACAAAAATCAAGCAGACCCGCACTAATTGGCAAACTGCCAAGTCTGATTTTGATGAATTAGCAAAAAGGGCTGAAGAAAAAGGGCGCTTCATCCAGCAAACGGAAAACCAATTAGGTGAATTGCGTGAAAAACGCAGTAAGCTAGATGAACAAGTGGAAACTGGACAGCAGCAATTATTGTATTTGGCAGAGGCGCTGAAACAAGCAGAAGGTCAAAAAGAATTATTGAAGGAACGTTCCAAAAATACGCAAAAATCTAGTGCTGAATACCAAACGACATTAGCTGAACAGCGTAAGAAAAAAACAGCAGTCCAACTAGACTTGCAAGACATCCAAGCTCAGCAGCTCAGTAAGCAAACGGAAAAGATTGAGTTGGAAGAAAAAATCCAACAGCTGACTGCCCAAGCAAAGAAATATCAAAAATCTCCCAAAGAATTAGTGGAAGATCTGCGAGGGACGTATGTAGAGCTGATGCAAGAATCAGCCAGCGTCAGTAATGAATTAAAATACTTGGAGCGACAATACACACAAGAAACAACGAAAAATCAGCGAAGCGTCACACGATACGAAGCATTGGGCGAACAGTTGGCACAATTAAATAGTCAACGACAAGCAGCAAAAGCTAAAACCCAGGCGCTTGAAAGTCAATTGAAAAAAGAACAAGAAATGTACCATCGTTTGGTTGAAGAAAAGGCAATAGCGCAGCAACGATTGCAAAAAGATCAGCAGCAGATGTATGATCTGATGAGTCAAGTGCAGCAAGCCCGTGCTCGACAAAAAAGTTTGCAGGAAATCCAAGAAAATTACAGTGGATTTTATCAAGGTGTTCGCAGCGTTTTACAACATAAAGATCAACTAAATGGGATTATCGGTGCAGTGGCAGAGTTGATTGAAGTACCCAAAGAGTACACATTAGCAATCGAAACAGCTTTAGGTGCCGCAGCACAGCATATTATCGTGGAAAGTGAAAAAGATGCTCAAAAAGGCATCACATTTTTGAAACAACAACGAAGCGGACGAGGGACATTCTTGCCGTTGACAACAATCAAACCACGAAGTCTAGGCACGCATCAGTATGAAGCAATCAAAGATGTACCAGGATTTGTCGGAATAGCTAGTGAGCTGGTTTCTTTTTCAGAAAAGATAGCCCCTGTTATGCAAAATTTGTTGGGGGCGATCGTGATTGCTCAAGATTTGACTAGTGCCAATCAGCTTGCTCGTCAATTACGTTATCAATTTCGAGTAGTCTCTTTAGAAGGCGACGTGATGAATGCAGGAGGTTCTATGACTGGCGGCGCGACCAAACAGGGTAATCGTGGCAATTTGTTTAATCAAAGCCATGAATTAGCAGAATGGACCAAACGCTCTCAAGAGATCAATCAGGCTTTGCAAATAAAAGAGCAAGAAGTTCGTACATTGCAAACAAAAGTTGCCGAACAGACCGAATCAATCGAAGGTTTACGAACAAAAGGTGAACAGACGCGATTGGCTTATCAAGAAGCACAAAGTACAGAAGAGCGTGTCCATACGGAATTAACTCATTTACAAAAAGAACAAGCAGTGTTCTCTTATGAAGTAAAAGAGTTGGAAAGTTTCTTGACTGATTATCACACGCAAAAAGAAGCGTTAGAGATTCAACAAACTGACTTACACGTCCAACAAGAAAAAATCAATCAAGAAATCCAGCAATTGAATGAAAAAAGTGATCAGTTAGAGGAAAAACGAACCAGCATCAATACCCAACTAGGTCGCTTACAAGCCGATTACGCGGTTTTAGATGAACGATTGTTATATTTAGAACGCCAAGCGGTGAGCTTCAAAGGACAAATCAATGAATTGACTAGTCAAATCACAAGTCTGGAAAATCAATTATTGGCACTTTCCAGTGATTCGACTGGACATGAAGAAACTGAAGAGAGTTTGAAGCAACGTCTAACGGAATTAAGCAGTGGACGAGAACAATTACAAGCTCAATTGACGCTCTGGAAAGAGACCCGGCAACAAGAACAGCAGCAAATTGATCAAGCTGATTACGCGCTGACTCAAGCTAATCGTGAACAGAAACAATTACTGGCTCGGCAGTCACAAGCCGATGTTCAAAAAAATCGATACGAATTAAAACTAGACAACGCGCTGACATATTTGCAAGAAGAATATAGTTTGACTTTTGAAGGTGCCGAAGCTCGTGCTGATCTTGAAATTGAACAAGACAGTGCAGAAGTAGAAGTCAACCGTTTAAAACAAGCGATTGAAAAACTAGGGCCGGTCAATTTGAATGCCATCGAACAATATAAACAAGTATCGGAAAGATATGAGTTTCTTACGACTCAACGAGATGACTTATTATCTGCAAAAGAACAATTGTTTGAAACGATGGGTGAGATGGATGATGAAGTGAAGACTCGTTTTTACAAGACATTCCAAGCGATTCGTGACCAGTTCAATGTAGTTTTCCCGAATATGTTCGGCGGAGGACGTGCTGAATTGGTATTGACTGATCCGGATGACTTGTTGAATACTGGGATTGAAATCGAAGCACAGCCACCAGGAAAAAAACTCCAAAGTTTATCACTGCTTTCTGGCGGAGAACGAGCGCTGACAGCCATCGCATTATTATTTTCGATTATCCAAGTACGACCAGTACCGTTTTGTGTCTTGGATGAAGTTGAAGCAGCACTTGATGAAGCCAATGTCACGCGGTTTGGGCGGTACCTAAGTTCTTTCCAAAACGATACGCAATTCATCGTCGTGACGCATCGTAAAGGAACGATGGAAGCTGCTGATGTACTTTATGGAGTAGCGATGCAAGAATCCGGTGTTTCCAAGATGATCTCAGTTCGTCTGGAAGAAGTAAAAGAAGATGGGAAATTCCAAGTAAAGAAAGGGGATTCTTTGGAATGATAAAATTAATTGCGATTGATCTAGATGGGACATTGCTGACAGATGCAAAGACCATCTCTGACACAAATAAAAAAATATTAGCAGCAGCAAAATCACGCGGTGTAAAGATTGTAATCTGTACAGGACGTCCGCTGATCGCGATCAAAGAGTATTTGGCAGAACTAAATCTGCTGGATGCAAATGATTATTCGATCACATTCAATGGTGGATTGATCCAAACCAATACCGGTGAGATTTTAGGTAAATCCGCAATGCCTTTGGAAGATGTGAAACACATTTATCAGTTGTTGATGAATCTTGAGCTGCCAACGGATGTCTTATCGGATGCGTTATGTTTCCAATTGGCAACAGCAGCGGAACATCCTTCTATTTATCCAAGATTGAATAAGGCATTGACGTTTGTTCCTAAAACGATTGACGCATTAACAGAAGATATGTTGTACAATAAAGTTGTTGCAGCAATTGACGTTGAATATTTGGATCAAAAGATCGCCTTGATTCCAGAAGAGGAATATGAACGATTTGAAATTTTTAAAACACGTCCCAATTTGTTAGAATTCATGCCAAAAGGGGTGACTAAAGCGTTTGGTCTGTCAGTCTTAGGAGAACATCTAGGAATCGCGACTCATGAAATGATGGCGCTAGGTGATGAAGCCAATGATCTTTCAATGATTACCTATGCAGGAATGGGTGTAGCGATGGAAAATGCTACTGATGGTGTAAAATCCGCTGCCAATTTTGTCACAAGAACCAATCAAGCAGATGGTGTTGCTCATGCCATTCAAAAATTTGTATTTGATGATTTGAAGGAATTGAATGAAGGGAGGATTTAGATGGGATTATTTGACCGTATAAAAAAAGCCTTTACTGGCGAAAAAGAAGCTGAAAAACCAGAAGAGGTCATTGAAGATCAAGAAAATTCTGAGGTAGATGCTGATAAAGGCGTAGAGACGATTGACACAGAACAAACGCCAGAAGCAGAGCAAGCGCCCGAAACAGAAAAGGAAGCATCTCCTAGCGAAAAAACAGAGAAAATGACTGATCTTGTTGAAGACACTGTTGAACAACAGCCAGAAGAGTCAACAGATTTGCCAGTGCAAGAAGTAGAATCAGAAAGTATTGAATCTGCTCAAACATCTGCTGAGTTAGAAGAGGCAGAACAGGCGACTGAATCGTTAGCTGAAGAAACAGAGCTGCCTGAAATTTCATCCTCAGAAGCTGCAATCTCACCTGAACCAGTTGAAGAACCGATTGAAGAAACCGTTCAGGAAAAATATGACAAAGGGTTAGAAAAAACTCGTAAATCATTTGGCGAACGAATGAATGAACTATTTGCTCGTTTCCGTCGAGTAGATGAGGATTTTTTTGAAGAATTAGAAGAAACATTGATCGGTGCAGATGTCGGCTTTGATACGGCGATTAAGTTGACGGATTCGCTGCGGCAAGAAGTCAAATTGAAAAATGCTAAAAAGCCGGCACAAATTCAAAATGTCATCATTGAGAAATTAGTAGACATTTATGAAGCAGAAGGCATCAATGAAAATAATGCAATCAATTTACAATCTGATGGCTTGAGTGTAATCTTATTTGTCGGCGTTAACGGAACAGGGAAAACTACCAGCATTGGAAAACTAGCCAAACAATACAAAGATGATGGCAAAAAAGTTCTATTAGCAGCAGCGGATACTTTCCGAGCGGGCGCAATCGACCAGTTAGTCGTCTGGGGTGAACGTTCAGGTGTGGAAGTTGTTCGTGGCAATGCTGGTGGAGATCCAGCAGCAGTAGTTTTTGATGCAGTAGATAAAGCTAAAAATGAAAACTACGATATCTTATTGATCGATACGGCTGGGCGTTTACAAAATAAAGTCAATTTGATGAATGAATTGGAAAAAATCAAACGAGTTATTCAACGTGAATTTCCAACAGCCCCCCATGAGGTTTTATTAGTAGTGGATGCGACGACCGGGCAAAATGCGTTAGTCCAAGCACGCCAATTCAAAGAAACAACTGATGTCACGGGATTGGTCTTGACGAAACTCGATGGAACGGCCAAAGGCGGAATTGTTTTAGCAATCCGTAATGAATTGCATCTGCCAGTGAAACTAGTTGGTCTAGGCGAAGGGATCAATGATTTGGAAGTATTTGATTCAAATGATTTTGCTGTAGGATTGTTCAAAGGATTGTTAAAAGAAGAATAAAAATTATCGCTGATTTATTTGAAAACTGCTGTTAGGCTGTGACATATGTCACAGCCTTTTTTGCGGAAGAACGAGAGACGTTTAATAAAAACGAGCTGGACTAAATCCAGGTTGTCGTATTTTTTTAATGTTCGTCTGTTTGTATTTTTTTCAAGCATTTCCGTTCTGTTTCTGGAGGTTCTTCTATATAATGTAGCATGGGAGGCTATGGACAAATGAATACAAAAGATATGATGATACAAGAAAAGGTCAAACCTTTTTTGCTGCAAGCACGTTATGGGATTGAAAAGGAAAGTCAAAGAGTCACGCTGGAAGGACATTTAGTACGGACCGATCATCCAACTTCTGTGGGAAGTCGAAGCTTCCATCCGTATATCCAGACCGATTTTTCTGAATCTCAAATAGAGTTGATCACACCAGTCACTGAATCTGTTGACGAGGTGTTAGCTAGTTTAGAAGCAATTCACGATGTGGCACAACGAAGTATGCCAGAAGATGAGATGTTGTGGCCTTTTTCAATGCCGCCAGCCCTTCCTGAAAAAGAGGAAGATATTCAGATTGCAAAATTGGAAAACCATGCAGACGTTTTGTATCGACGCTATTTAGCACGTGAGTATGGCAAACGAAAACAAATGGTGAGCGGTATTCATTTCAATTTTGAATATGGCTTAGATTTGGTTGAACAATTATTTTTAGCTCAAACGGAAGAAGTTTTGATGGAAAACTTTAAGACCCGTTTATATATGAAAATCGCCCGCAATTTTTTGCGTTATCGTTGGTTGATAACGTATTTATTTGGTGCGAGCCCGTTAAGTGAAGCTCGTTATTTTGATGGCGCAGATCGGCCCAAAGAACCTGTTCGCAGTATTCGGACGAGCCGTTATGGCTACGTAAATAAGCCCGATGTAAAAGTCTCTTATGAAACATTGGCTCGATACAGTGAAGAGCTGGGAGAAAATGTGGCACAAGGACGTTTATCAGAAGAAAAAGAATTCTACGCGCCTATTCGGATGCGCGGTGGTAAAAAAGTAGCGGATTTGTTCCATACAGGGATTCGTTACGTGGAATTACGAAATATTGATTTGAATCCTTTTGAACGTGTAGGAATCAGTTCAGATGAGATTGAATTTCTCCATTTATTCATGCTTTATTTATTGTGGACCGATGAAAAGTTACCAGCTGATGAATGGGTAGCAGAAGGAAATCGCATCAGTGATGCTGTTTCGTTAGAACACCCAGCAAAAACAACTGCGTATGTTGCCGAAGGGCATGCTATTTTTGCAGAGATGTTGCAAATGATTGATGAATTATCATTAGAAGGTGGCGATCTGCTGCAGAAATATCAAAGCTGGCTCAATCATCCAGCAGAGACGTTTGCAGCTAGGATTTTGGCTTTAGATGAAACAAAAGGACAAGCAGTAGTAGCAACTGAACTTGGCCTTCAGTTTTATAATCAAGCTTGGGCACATCCTTACCAGTTGGCGGGATTTCAAGAAATGGAATTATCAACGCAAAGTCTATTGTTTGATGCGATCCAAAAAGGAATCGAGACTGAAGTATTGGATCGACAAGATCAATTTGTAAAACTACAGCATAAAAATCATCAAGAATTAGTGAAAAATGGCAATATGACTAGCAAGGATACATATATTGCACCCTTGTTGATGGAAAACAAAACAGTGACTAAGATCGTATTAGAACGCGCTGGTTTTCATGTGCCTCATGGGGAGACGTTCGCATCAATAGCTGAAGCCAAAAAAGCCTATCCACGTTTTGCACAAAAAGCATTTGTTATCAAACCAAAGTCAACAAATTACGGTCTAGGTATCACGATTTTTAAAAATGAACCAGCAATCAACGACTTTAATGCCGGTTTAGCCCTTGCATTTGCTGAAGATGATGAAGTGATTATTGAAGAGTTCTTAGAGGGAACTGAATACCGATTCTTTGTGATTGACCATCAAGTAAAAGCAGTCTTGCTGCGGACGCCTGCCAATGTTATCGGTGACGGAAAACAAACGATTAAAGAACTTGTTGCAGCTAAAAATGCCGATCCATTACGAGGTACCAATCATCGAGCTCCTTTGGAAAAAATCCAACTTGGTGATTTGGAACAATTGATGTTAAAAGAGCAAGGTTTTCGTATAGACAGTATCCCTGACAAAGACCAACAAGTCTTCTTGCGAGAAAATTCAAATGTCTCAACAGGTGGAGATTCAATTGACGTGACAGATGAAATGGACGAGAGTTACAAACAGATAGCTGTCGATGCAGTGGAGGTCTTAGGCGCACGCATCAGCGGAATTGACTTAATCATTCCTGATAAAGAGAAGCCTTATGAAACTGCGAAAGACTATGGAATCATTGAAGCCAATTTCAATCCAATGATGCACATGCATATCTATCCGTATATTGGACAGAGTCGCCGCTTGACCATCGATGTATTACGCTTCTTATATCCTGAAATGGCTATTTAATCAAAGAAACTTGTGATAAAAGAAAATATCCGAACTATAGAGGTCTTGCTTCTGCGCGAAACAGTTGCTTTTCATCTTATAGTTCGGATATTTTTTATCTGGAATCATATGTTGTTTTGGTAATAATTGTGAATGAAGGTGTCAATCTCAAATAGAGACTCAGAAAATAAGACGAGCTGACGATCTTTTTGAGATAAAAAATCTTGTTTGACCATCTGATCAAAAAACGCTTGCAATAAATAATAATAATTTTTTACATCAAAGAAGATACAAGGATTATGTGTCTGCCCAACACGCATCCATGAATAAGCTTCGCTGATTTCTTCTAAGGTACCTACACCGCCAGGTAAAGCGAGACAAACATCTGCTTCTTGCATCATCATTTTTTTGCGTTCGTCTAAGTCAGCTACAGTGAGTATCTGGGTCAATCCAGGATGCACCCGCTCACGATCACTCAGAAATTTTGGCATGATCCCAATTGCTGTTCCGCCTTTATTTAAAACGCTGTCTGCAACTACGCCCATCAATCCTAATTTGCTGCCGCCGTAAATTAGTTCATGATCATGTGCAACGAGCCATTCACCTAATTCTTGAGCTGCTTTTTGATACGCTGGATCAGCGCCAAGATGTGCACCACAATATACAGCGATACGCATGTGATCGCCTCCCGTTCATTTCCATTGACTAGCTGGGGCTCAGCAGATCATTTAAATGATCCATTTAGTTATGGATCATTCGACTAACTCGATTGTTTGTTTGGTTTCTTCGACAGTCAGTCCTGTTTTTTCTTCCCACCAAGTTTTCATCTCTTTTTCGTAGCTGTCAGGAAAACGATTGACTGTATCGATTAAAGGCTTGCCTTGGATTTTAGCGTGGGGAAAACTCATCGCCAGATTAAATTTTAATTCCTTTAATAGACAATAGTATTGGAACATCATGTAGCGCATTTCCTCATCGTCGCTGCTAGCTAGGACCAAGGGCGCTCGATCAAGCATGAATCCTAAACTTCGCATCATAAATAAAAACCCCGGCAGTTCATCTTTTTCAATATCATCGACTTCTTTTAAAATATCAATGTGTAAATCAAGCGCTTGCAATAAATCGGTTTGTAAATTTTGATAAGTGATCATTACATTTCCCTCCTTTGATTTTCATTGATTTAAGTATAGCATATCTGTAAACTTCCTTGTGATCTGACTAGCATTTGATTCGCATTCTGAGATTAGTTTGTGTAAAGTAAAAAAGGAGGCGGTAAAATGGGGAAATTAGCTGTAATTACTGATTTACATGCAGATATCAATCACTTTGGTGATCATGAGCTAGCATTACTTTTTAGTGTATTAAAAGAACAAAAGGCAACACGGTTACACTTTGCTGGTGATACGGCCAATAGAATCGACCGAGCATTAGCAGTCAACCATTTTTTCCGGCATCACGGGCTGCCGACAACTTTTAATTTGGGAAATCATGAAATGGGTACTGTCAAAGGCGAGCAGATGATCGAACATTATCCTGACAGCCATTTTTTGAATCTTCGTTACCTCCCGCTTAATCAAAAGACAGTGTTATTAGGATTAAATGGCTGGTATGATTATAGTTTTTCTGAGTCAAATGATCCGCAGAAAAATCGCTCGATTAAAAATATTTATTGGTTTGATCGAGTGATCGAACGCTTTGCAGATGATCCTACTGTCATGCAAGAAATTTTGCGGCAATTACAGGATGTCTTAGATGAATTAGCTCGTAAAAACTATCAAGTGATACTAGTGACGCATTTTGTCCCTAAAACAGAATTCATCGTTCGTCTAAACGGTGACTACAAAATTTGGAACAAATTAAATGCTTTTTTAGGGTCACAATCCTTAGGGAATTTATTAGATCGGTATGATAACATTCGACAAGTAGTCTTCGGTCATACGCATCGCCGTTTTGACGATCAAACCTTTTATGGGACGATTTACAGTTGTCGACCATTGGGGTATTACTATGAGTGGAAGATTACTCGAGATTTTGTTTTAGATAATCAATTGGCAGAGATCTATCTCCCTATGAAAATGCGAAGCTTATTGAAAAAACATCAAGCAGCATTTACTGAATATAAAAAAATTCACTTAATCGAAGAATTTCAGCAAGCAATTACCTGGATTTCTTATTAGAATTGATTTTAACAATTAGCAAGTATTTTTTGTTCGTTAAAAAAGCCGTGGATTTTTGAGCGGTTTTTACTCAACACGCTTGCATCTAGTTGTAATCCTTGTAACAATAGGTATGATAAAAAATGACTTACTTAATGAGTCTTGGTAATTGGGAAGGTTGATAACATGCGTTTGATCATTGATGGTGATGGATCGCCAGTAAAAGACACGACGATTTTAGTCGCTGAAAAATATGGAATACCAGTAGTGATCGTAACAAGTATCGATCATTATTCAAAAAAAGAATACCCTGATTTTGTAAGGTTCATCTATGTCGATCGTGGATCAGATTCGGCGGATTTCAAGATCGTCTCAGTGATTAAGCCAACAGATATTTTAATCACTCAAGACTACGGGCTTGCTTCGTTAACATTGGCAAAAGCAGCCCATGTCTTACATCAGACCGGAATGGAATATACTCAGATGAATATCGATGCTTTATTGACACAACGTTTCATCGGCAGCAAGATGCGCCAAGCAAAACAACGGACAAAAGGCCCTAAGCCTTTCACAAACGTTGAACGGGAACAGTTTAAAGAAGTTCTAGAAAGCTTGATTCAACAGTCTTTAGTGTAATCAAAATGATAAGCTTTGTCATACTTGTAAAATTTCTTTTTGGGGATTTTGATTTTTGTGCTAAAATATTAGGGATCAGAAAGTAATGGAGGATATTCATTTGAAAATTATTTTACTTTATGGTGGGAAAAGTCCAGAACATGATGTTGCGATTTTGTCGGCCTTTTCAGTTATTTCTGCGGTTTATTTTGATTATTATCAAGTACAACTTATTTATATCGATAAAACCGGTCAATGGGTCAAAGGTCCATTATTAACGGAAGCACCAGAAACAGACGAAACATTGCGTTTGACTTGGGATACAGCAGGTCATGAAGTTGAAGGATTCAGCGGAAAAGTAATTGATCCTGGTGATATCAAAGAAGAAAACGCGATCGTTTTTCCCGTCTTGCATGGACCAAATGGTGAAGACGGAACGATCCAAGGCTTCTTAGAAACATTGAACATGCCTTATGTTGGGGCGGGCGTAATGGCCAGTGCCTGTGCCATGGATAAAATCATGACTAAGTATATCTTGCAAGCTGCCGGAATCCCTCAAGTACCGTATGTACCTGTGTTAAAGAACCAATGGAAAGAAAATCCAAAACAAATTTTTGAAAAATGTGAAGGAACACTGTTGTATCCAATGTTCGTTAAACCAGCTAACATGGGTTCAAGTGTCGGGATCACGCGTGCAGAAAATCGAGAAGAACTACAAAATGCGCTGCAAGAAGCGTATCGGTATGATTCTCGGGCATTGGTTGAACAAGGAATCGATGCGCGCGAGATTGAAGTTGCCGTTTTAGGTAATGATGATGTGCGGACGACACTGCCTGGAGAAGTCGTAAAAGAGGTTGCGTTTTATGATTACAATGCTAAATATATCGACAACACAATCAAAATGGCGATACCAGCAGAAGTACCTGAAGATGTGATGCAAAAAGCCCGTGAATTTGCCAAACTAGCTTATACGATGTTAGACGGTTCAGGACTTAGTCGCTGTGACTTTTTCTTGACCAACAAAAATGAATTATTCTTAAATGAATTAAATACAATGCCCGGCTTTACAGAATTCAGTATGTATCCATTATTATGGGAAAACATGGGACTGAAATACGGCGACTTGATTGAAGAGTTGATTCAATTAGGATTGAAACGCTACGAACAGCAAGCCGCTTTTGAATAATCAGACAGACTGCTTAATCACAACAGGACTTGAGACATGATTCTGTATGAATGATGCCTCAAGTTCCTTTTAATGTTTTACCAACCGAGTTGGCTTAAATCGAATCAACGTATTTGCGGAATCGTTTAAAGTCAGAAACCAAAAAATGGGAGGAACACCATGAATTTTACAACGACAATCATCAGCAAGGCCGTTCAAGGTGAAGTATTGACGGAAAATGAGGTGACCGTTACTGGTGTCGAATTCGATTCACGAAAAATTGAAGCAGGCGATTTGTTCATCCCGTTACAGGGGACGAATGATGGTCACGAGTTTGTAGCCAAAGCGATTGAAAATGGTGCAACAGCGACATTATGGAGTCAAGATCCTGCAACAGCTCCTGAAGAGATCGCAGTTATTTTGGTCAAAGATACTTTGCTAGCTTTTCAAGCGTTAGCAAGCTACTATTTACTGGAAGAAAATCCTGATGTGATTGCGATTACAGGTTCAAATGGCAAAACAACGACCAAAGATATGACCGAAGCGGTACTCAATCAAAAATTTCGAACATATAAAACACAAGGAAATTATAACAATGACATCGGACTGCCTTACACGATCTTGCATATGCCAGAAGGAACTGAAAAACTGATCTTGGAAATGGGCATGGACCATGCAGGAGAGATTAGTGTTTTATCAGAACTAGCTGAACCAGATGTTGCGGCAATCACGATTATTGGCGAAGCCCATATTGAAAATTTAGGCTCGCGAGAAAAGATTGCGGATGCAAAAATGGAGATCACTACGGGACTAGCAGCAGATGGATTATTGGTTATCCCAGCAGATGAGCCATTACTGACCGAGCGCACGCGTTCGTTATCACAAACGATAGAAACCGTCGGCATTCAAGCAGGAGATCTATCAGCGACGATTTTGAATGAGAACAAAGGTGCTACTGTTTTTTCTGTGGAAGACAATGGGTATCAAATTCCTTTACCAGGTAGTTACAATGTTCAAAATGCGTTGATTGCTATAGCAATCGGTCGTTGGTTTGGGCTGAATAACGACGAGATTTTTCAAGGCTTAGCTTACGTACAAGTTACACAAAATCGAACGCAGTGGTTGAAAGCTGCAAATGGTGCAGATATTTTGAGTGATGTGTATAATGCCAACCCAACAGCGATGGGGCTAGTTTTAGATACTTTTGCTAAACTGCCTACAGAAGGTCGTCGTCTGGCAGTCTTGGCAGATATGTTAGAGCTAGGCGATAAATCTTTCTCACTGCATACGAGCATGGTAAAACATATCAATGATCAAGATTTTCAAGAAATCTTTTTATATGGTGAAGACATGAAAGGTTTGAAAGTAGCTTTAGCGGATCGTTACCCGACATTAGCTGTACATTATTTCAATAGGGAAGAAAAACAGCAAATGATGGAAACTGTTAAAAATAATTTACAAGCAAATGACAATATTGTTTTAAAAGGTAGTAATGGAATGGGCTTGCTTGAAGTTGTCGAATTTTTGCAGGCGTAGTGAAAAGTTGCAGAAAATGAAATGATGTGCTAGAATGAGCCATTGCCGAGAAATGAAGTAATGATTGAATGAGTCATCCAATAAATTAAAGATTCGCTAGTGAATAGATCGCTGGCTTACCAATTATTTTTGAGAAGCGGTTGGGGCATTTTTCAATTGAACGATGTCGCAACCACTTTTTGTGAGAGATGATCCTTCCGCCTGACTTCGCGGAGCGGTTTTTCGGTAGTATCGCCAAGGACGGCAACTAAAGGGACAGTTGCAGACTAAACGCAGATACCAAACCATACGCTCTAAATGATAAGGTCAACAGACATTAGGAGGATATCATTTGAAATTCAAAGAACTAAAATTATCACCAGAACTATTGCTCGCGGTTGAACGCGCAGGTTTTGAAGAAGCAACACCGATCCAAGCACAAACGATTCCATTAGCTTTAAACGGAAGAGATGTTATTGGACAAGCACAAACTGGTACTGGTAAAACCGCTGCTTTTGGTTTACCTATGCTGGATAAAATTGATACAACGAACAATGCTTTACAAGGATTAGTCATTTCACCAACCCGTGAATTAGCAATTCAAACACAAGAAGAGTTGTATCGTCTAGGCCGCGACAAAAAAATTCGCGTTCAAGCTGTCTACGGTGGTGCAGACATCGGTCGTCAAATTCGTGGATTGAAAGATCGTCCGCATATCGTTGTTGGTACACCTGGTCGTATGCTCGATCATATTAACCGTCACACATTAAAACTAGAAACAGTTGAGACATTGGTCTTAGATGAAGCAGACGAAATGTTGAACATGGGCTTTCTAGAAGATATCGAAAAAATTATCAGTAAAGTCCCTGCCGAACGTCAAACTTTGTTGTTCTCAGCTACAATGCCAGATGCAATCAAAAAAATCGGCGTTAAATTTATGAGAGATCCTGAACATGTGAAAATCAAAGCCAAAGAAATGACTGCTGATTTGATCGATCAATATTATGTTCGTGGAAAAGATTATGAAAAATTCGATATCATGACTCGTTTGTTTGATGTTCAAACACCAGATTTAGCAATCGTCTTTGGACGGACTAAACGTCGTGTAGATGAATTGGCTCGCGGTCTAGAAGCTCGTGGCTACAAAGCTGAAGGAATCCATGGTGATTTGTCACAACAAAAACGGATGAGTGTTTTACGTTCGTTTAAGCGTGGCGATCTTGATATTTTAGTAGCGACAGACGTTGCTGCTCGTGGCTTGGATATCTCTGGCGTTACCCATGTTTACAACTACGATATTCCACAAGATCCAGAAAGTTATGTTCACCGGATTGGCCGTACAGGTCGTGCAGGTAAGGGCGGTATGTCAGTAACGTTCGTTACACCAAACGAAATGGGTTACTTACATGTCATTGAAAACCTAACGAAAAAACGGATGAATCCATTGCGTCCACCGACCGAAAAAGAAGCATTCAAAGGTCAATTAGGTGCAGCGATGGAACAAATCCAAAGCCAAATGGAAGAAAATTCCGACAGCTTGGAAAAATACAATGAATCAGCAAAAGAATTACTGGCTGCTTATTCACCAGAGGAACTAGCTGCTTTATTGTTGAAGACAACAGCGAAAGATCCTGCTGATGCTGTACCAGTAAAAATCACGCCGGAACGTCCATTGCCTTCAAATAAAAAAGGCGGGTTCAATCGTGGCGGCGGTAAACGTAGTGGCGGCAACAATCGCGGTGGTGGTAATAACCGTGGCGGCGGTCGCAGCAAAGACAACTACCGCAAAGATCGTGATCGTAATAGCAGCAACAATAAAAACAAAAACTATGGCGGAAGCAAACAACATAGCAACAATAAAAATACAAACCGCAGCAACGATAAAAAACGCGGCTTTGTGATCCGTTCAAATTCAAACGATTAATCTATCAGCAAAGCCATCGATCTTTTTGATTGATGGCTTTTTTGTTTAGTTAAAGAGATTTTAAAAGAATTCTTTGAAAAAAACATAGCATTTAAATAAGTCTTTGGTAAAATAAAGATGTTACTGAAAGGGTTGAGAGTATGATCAAAGGAATCGGGATCGATGCGACTGAGTTGGAACGAGTCGCAAAAATTATTGAACGTCGCCCGCATTTTGTCGAAAGAATATTAACTCCGGCAGAACAGACCCTTTTTGCTAGCCATTCTCCTCATCGTCAGGTAGAATTTTTAGCAGGCCGGTACGCATGTAAAGAAGCTTTTTCTAAAGCCTGGGGAACCGGTATTGGAAAAGTCAGCTTTCAAGATTTGGAAATTTTACGAAATGACAATGGTGCCCCCGCCTTTACAAAATCACCTCACCAGGGAAACGTTTTTGTCAGTTTGACCCATACAGAGGAACTAGCGATCGCACAAGTATTGCTGGAAGAATAGAAAGAAGGACACTTAGTTTATGGTTGTAACGTATCATCGACCTACGAGAGCTATCATACATAAGAAAGCATTGAGTGAAAATATTAAAAATGAAATAAAACGTTTGCCTGAATCAGTTGAGTTATTTGCAGTAGTAAAAGCTGACGGGTATGGACATGGCGCAGTAGCTACAGCACAGATTGCATTGTCGGCAGGTGCTACTGGTTTTTGTGTGGCCACTTTGGATGAAGCCATTGAATTGCGAGAAGCAGGTATTACGGAACCGATTTTAGTATTAAGTGTTGTTTTCCCAAGTTATTTGTCGTTAGTTGTAGACTATGACTTATCGATTACTGTAGCGACAAAAGAATGGTTGATTGAAGCTCAAGAAGTATTAAAAGATTTAGCAAAGACAACAACGCCAATAAAAATTCATATCAAGGCTGATACTGGAATGGGAAGGATTGGATTTTTAACACCTGATGCCGTCAAAGAAGCAGTGGAAATTATTGAAGCTTCGCCTAACTTGCTTTGGGAAGGATTATTTACTCATTTTGCTACAGCAGATGAACAAGATACTTCCTATTGGTACAAACAGGCAGCTCGCTTTAATGCAGTGATTGATGCGCTGGATCACTTGCCGCGGTATGTCCACTCTAGTAACAGTGCAACTGCCTTATGGCACGACAAAGAAATGCCGGGCAACATGATCCGTTATGGTGTGGGGATGTATGGATTGAATCCATCCGGCCATGAATTAGCCGAAACCTATCCGTTAAAACCAGCGATGGAATTACTCTCTGAACTGATCCAAGTTAAAGAATTACCAGCTGAGGAAGGTGTAGGTTATGGAAAAACATATGATACACCAAAAAAAGAATGGATCGGTACAGTTCCAATTGGTTATGCGGATGGCTGGTTGCGAAAGATGCAAGGTTTTTCGTTGTTGGTGGAAGGTGAGTTTTGTGAAACGATTGGGCGTGTCTGTATGGATCAATTAATGATCCGTTTGCCGCGGGAATTTAAAGTCGGTACTAAAGTCACTTTGATCGGCAAGAGCAAAGATCAAGAAATCACGATGCAAGACGTAGCGGATCATCTGGGAACGATTCATTATGAAGTTTGTTGTACGCTTTCAGAGCGTGTACCGCGAATTTATCAAAAATAAAAACAAGAAATTCTGAACTTTGGGAGGAGAATTATGATTAAGCGTGGTGATATCTATTTCGCAGATTTATCGCCAGTTATTGGTTCTGAACAAGGAGGGATTCGTCCGGTGTTGGTGATCCAAAATAATTTAGGAAATCATTTTAGTCCAACGATCATCATTGCCGCAATCACAGCGAAAATGGCGAAACCTAAATTACCAACACATATTGGAATCAAATCAAATGGTACGGGAATCGAACGAGACTCAGTGATTTTATTAGAGCAGATTCGCACGATTGATAAAACTCGTTTGAAAGAAAAAGTTTGCCATTTGGATGACTGTTTGATGGCAGAAGTAGATGCGGCTTTACGAATCAGTGTCGGGATTGAAACGATGTCTGTGGCTACGTCAAATCTTACATAAAAAGATCAACTCACTTTTGAAACAGTGAGGAAGAATACACTATGGTGTTCTTCCTCGCTGTTTTTGCTGCTCAATAAGCGATTTTATTTTTAAAACGAAAGAACAATAAGAATACTGAAAATAATCCTCATTAAGTAAATATATTATTTGTGATTTTTAAAGTGTTTCTAGTCGATACTTATGCGATTTATCGTGTCATCTTATGATATCATAACAAAAGAATAATGTAGAAAAAATGATTGTGGCACAATGACAATTGAGTTGGGAGGGAATGTTTGTGCGGAGATTACTTAAAAATACCACACAGCGACGTTTGGCCATCATAGGTGTTTTACGAGATCTGATTGGATGGCAGAATCCAGAAATGATTGCGGATCTATTAGATTGTTCTACCAAAACGGTGTTATCTGATGTAGAAGCGATCAATCAATTTTGGGGAGAGCATGTTGGTATCGAGTACTCTCGTACAAATGGCTTACGATTAAATGATGCGTTGCATAATAAGACGCGGCAATTGGCATGGAATTTAATGAATGAATCTGAAGCCTTTACTTTTTTAGAACGGATCTTTTTTCAACCAAATGAAGATACTGATTATTGGATTAACGAGCTGTTCATTAGTGAAGCGACTTTTTATCGAATGGTCAAACAACTGGATAAAGTCCTAGCTGAAAAAGGGCTGATCCTTGAACGCAAACCGTTTCGTGTCACTGCTAAAGAAGAACGGTGGGTCCGGATTTTTTATGTCCAATTGTTTTTAGAAAAATATGGATTGAACGAATGGCCCTTTGACTTAGAACGCGGGAAGATCATTAATTTTATTCGCAAGGCTAGTCGTGCCCTCGGGATTTTTTATAATGACCGTGAAATACTTGAAAGTAGTTATTACTGGCTGTGATTATTGTTCGAACTTCGCAAGGTTTTATCTTGTCAGAATGTGAAAAACTAGCCTTGAATCCGACAGTGATCACTAACGTTTTAACCTTGCGAACGATAGCAGATCAAATCGTGCAAGATTCAGAATATCATGTGACTGAGCGTTGGTATGATGAAGTGGCGAACAGTTTGTTTTGCAACTACTTTATTACTAAAGTGGACCCTTGCTGCCAAGTAAGTGCGAAGTATCTAGTTAATTTCTTAAAAGAAATAGAGTTGGTCTATGAAATCTCTTTACCAAAAGATCAGCGGGAGACCATCTTACAAAAATTAATGCAGATCCATGCGGCTTATCAAGTCTGTCCTTACCAACGATCCATTTTGTTTGATTCTGCGGCGTATTTTTCGCGGAATGCGAAACTGCAATACCCACATTTCACAAAATACATCCATCAGCTATTGTTAAAAATGGAGCGTGAAAGCGGTGATCCTTGGTTCAGTCAATTTTATTTCTCAGTTTTGACTGTCTTGTTCAAAGAATGGGAAGGGTTGGCTCGTTCATTAGATATCCACTCGGCGAAAGTGAAGATTTTTGTAGTGAGTGATTCAGGGGAAGGGCATGCAGCAATGATTGCTGAGCTGATCCGCAGTCATTTTTATTATCGGGTAGCAATTGAGGTTCATCGAGGCTCTGCTTTAGATTTTTCTTATGATGAAAGTTTCAAGAAGTATGATCTGGTCGTAGCAAATTATCCAATCAAAAATTATTCTTATGGCAATTTAAAGATTGTGGATGATTTTTTAACAGAGAGTGACCTTTCTTCTATTGGTTCATTTGTAAAAAATGTTCGATAAAAACAAGTCGACAGTTTACGTGAACTGTCAAAATGGATTCTTCATTTTTGACAAAATATTTAAGGGGATGACTCCCCTTTTTTTATTTTAGACTAGGTAGAATCAACGATCATTTTTGCTGCTGTTCTTACGGGGAAAGGTAGCATTTAATAGAGTTTTTAAGAAAAAGTCTCTATACTATAAGGAGTAATTATTAGTGAAAGGACGTGAGCATGTGTTAAAAAAATTACTGACAAATGTCGGTGAATATAAGAAACAGAGTTTGCAGACTCCGTTATTTACCATGGGAGAGGTCTTGATGGATGTAATTATGCCATTGATCATGGCTGGATTGATCGACCATGGCATTGAAAAAAGTGATTCCAATACGATCCTGCGTTATGGCGGGTTGTTGTTTTTATGTGCGTTGTTCGCATTAGCAACAGGTACATTAGGCGGTCGGACGGCAGCAATCGCCTCGGCTGGATTTGCTAAAAACTTGCGTCATAATTTGTTTGAACGAATCCAAAGTTTTTCCTTTTCAAACATTGATCGGTTTTCTAGCTCAAGTTTAATCACCCGTTTAACGACTGATGTGACGAATGTTCAAAATGCTTATCAAATGGTGATTCGAATCTTGGTCCGTTCACCATTAATTTTGATTTTCTCATTGGCGATGACGTTTCATATCAATCGGGAATTATCGATGATTTATTTAGTGATTGTCCCGATTATGGTCATAGGATTAGGCTTGATTATTCGCTTTGCCCATCCTTTATTTGAAAAAGTTTTTCGGACGTATGATCGATTGAACAGTGTGGTCCATGAGAATCTTCAAGGAATCCGGGTCGTGAAATCTTACGTAAGAGAAGAATATGAAGAAGAAAAATTCAGCCAAGTATCAAAAAAAGTCTTTGATAATTTCACGAAAGCGCAACGTATCGTGGCATTCAATATGCCGCTTTTGCAAGTAGCGGTCTATGCCTGCATGTTATTGCTCTCATGGTTAGGTGCTGAATTGATCGTGGACAAAGGAGATTTAACAACTGGTGAGTTGGTCAGTATGTTCAACTATACGATGCAGATTTTGATGAGTCTGATGATGATGTCGATGACGTTTGTTCAATTGATGATTGCTCGGACATCTGCTGAACGGATCACCGAAGTGCTAAGTGAAGAAAGTGACTTGAAAAACGGGGATGCGCCACTAACAGAAGTGCCTGATGGCTCAGTAGAATTTCAAGATGTTTGTTTTAGTTATAAAGACGATATGGACAAATTGGTTTTAGAAAATATTGATTTAACGATTGCATCTGGTGAAGTAATCGGGATTGTCGGCGGTACTGGCAGTTCAAAATCTAGTCTGGTACAATTGATCCCGCGTCTTTATGATGTGACACATGGAAAAGTCAAAGTCGGTGGTCACGATGTACGAGATTACGATCTAGAAGTACTGAGAGACCAAGTCGGGATGGTTTTGCAAAACAATGTCTTATTCAGTGGAACCATTACAGAAAATCTGCGTTGGGGCAACGCACATGCAACGGAAGAAGAAGTAAGACACGCTGCGATGATTGCACAGGCAGATCCCTTTATTCAAGAATTTCCAAACAACTATGACACGATGATTTCTGAAGGTGGGAACAATGTTTCCGGCGGGCAAAAACAGCGGCTAACAATCGCCCGGGCCTTATTGAAAAAACCTAAGATTTTAATTTTAGATGATTCCACCAGTGCAGTCGATACCAAAACGGATCGAGCGATTCGTGAAGGTCTAGCTAAAGAGATTCCTGGTACGACGACATTTATTATTTCTCAACGGATTAGTTCAATCCAAGATACTGATCGAATCATCGTGTTGGATGATGGAAAGATTAACGGGGTTGGGACTCATGAAGAATTATTAGCCACGAATGTAATCTATCAAGAAGTCTTTAGCTCTCAACAGAAGGGATTTGGTGAACATGATAAATAAAAAACTCGCAGCCAAATCTAGTCCGATAAGAACGATTAAACGACTGCTGAAAATCATGGCGAAAGAACACAAGGTCCAATTGATCATTGTCTTTTTTATGATCTTAATCAGTGCATTTGCCAATGTACGTGGATCGTTGTTTTTACAAGTCGTGATTGATGAGCATATCACACCGTTAATCGGTCAAGAGAATCCGAATTTTACTGGCTTATTAAAAGCGATTTTAACAATGGCCTTAATCTATATCGTTGGTGTTGTAGGAACTCTTTCCTATAATTTGATTATGGTGAAAGTATCGGAAGGAACACAGAAAAAAATTCGTGATCAAATGTTTAATCATCTGGAAACATTGCCGTTACGATATTTTGATTCAAACGCAGATGGCGATATCATGAGTCATTTTACTAATGATACCGACACGCTGCGTCAAATGATCTCACAAAGTATCCCCAATTTACTGATGGCATTGGTAACGTTTGTTTCTGTATTTATCGCGATGTTTTCATTGAGTGTTCCGTTAACATGTTTTGTCTTAGTTTCAGTTTCATTGATGTTTGTGACACTGCGCTTCATCACTAATCGCAGCGGACGCTATTTTGGCGAACAACAGCGCTCGCTTGGCAAAGTCAATGGTTATATTGAAGAGATGATGCATGGTCAGAAAGTGGTGAAAGTCTTCAATCATGAAAAGGCAGCAATCGCCAATTTTGATGTCATCAATAACCAGTTACAAGAAAGTGCAACAAAAGCCAACGGGATGGCTAACAGTCTGATGCCAATCATGATGAATCTCTTGAATATCCAATACGTCTTAGTTGCGATCATCGGCGGTTTGTTTGCTGTTTATGGTATCTCTGCTTTAACAGTAGGAATGATTGCGGCATTCTTGCAACTCAGTCGTTCGTTGAATGGCCCAATCAGCCAGATCTCTCAGCAAATCAATTTTGTGATTATGGTATTGGCTGGAGCAGACCGAATCTTCCAATTATTAGATGAAGAATCGGAAGTTGATGATGGGTATGTCACTCTTGTAAATGTCAAAGAAGTCGAAGGACAACTGATTGAAACCAACGAACGGACAGGTATCTGGGCATGGAAACATCCGCATGAAGATGGAACAACTTCTTATGTCCGTCTAACTGGAGATGTTCGCTTTGAAGACGTTAATTTTGGGTACAATGATGAACAATTGGTGTTGCATGACATCAATCTTTATGCCGAACCTGGACAAAAAGTCGCGTTTGTAGGAGCGACCGGAGCTGGTAAAACAACGATAACGAATTTGATTAATCGTTTTTATGATATTCAAGATGGTAAGATTCGTTATGATGGAGTCAATATCAAGAAGATCGAAAAAAATTCGTTGCGCATGTCTCTAGGAATCGTTTTGCAAGATACGCATTTGTTCACTGGTACGGTCAAAGAAAATATTCGTTATGGGAATCTGACTGCGACAGATGAAGAAGTTTATCAAGCCGCAAAATTATCAAATGCAGATACCTTCATCCAGCATTTGCCTGAGAAGTATGATACGGTAATCACAGGTGACGGAGAAGGATTGTCGCAAGGGCAACGTCAATTGCTGGCAATTGCAAGAGCAGCGATTGCTGATCCGCCGGTAATGATTATGGATGAAGCAACTTCTAGCATCGATACGCGAACAGAAAGTATCGTTCAGTCGGGTATGGATCGTTTGATGGAAGGGCGTACCGTGTTTGTGATTGCCCATCGTTTATCGACAATCCAGAATTCAGATGTCATCATGGTAATGGATCATGGTCGAATCATCGAACGCGGCGATCATGAGAGTTTGTTAGCAGAACGCGGAATGTATTATCAATTGTATACAGGAAAAGTAGAACTAGATTGATTATGGGGTGTGTCTTACGGAAGTGAGACACACCTTTTTGTTGGAACAAGGAGAGGATAATCGCTACAATGAGAACAAAGGTCGTTAAAAAAGAAAAACCGGGAAAATGCTGCACTGTTAGCGTAAAGATAAACGCCAAATGTTGTTTTTAACGAGTGATTTTATTAGAAAGACTAACTATATAGAGTCAAGTGAAAATTAGCTAAATCAAAAAAATATTTTATAACAGTTAAGTCCAAAAAAT
>NZ_JARPZC010000006.1:0-122203 GCF_031927985.1 Enterococcus dongliensis | reverse complement strand
TAATTCTTTGGTCAGAACTATTTTGAGTGTAGCACAAATGGCTTTTTTAGTTGTCTAGCTTAATTTTACAATCGGCGATCTATCACCATTCAATCAAAATACAAAAATGTTCGAGACTTGCGCTAAAATAATTAATCTTTGCACAATCTAAACAATAACTACATTGCTTTTAATGGTATCATGAAAATTTTTTCAATCATTTAGATTGATTTTAGTAAACACAAAAAAGCACTAAGACTTAAAGTCTTAGTGCTTTTGACTTCGTTAAATATGAATTGGCAGACCTAATGCTAATTCAGCTGTATCCATCACGATTTCACCTAATGATGGGTGTGGATGGATTGTCAATGCAATATCTTCTGCATTCATGCCGGATTCAATCGCTAAAGCAAGTTCAGAAACCATGTCACTTGCCCCTACACCAGCGATTTGTGCACCGATAACTACATTGTCATCAACGGTTGTTACCAAACGAAGGAATCCTTCAGATTTACCTAACGACAATGCGCGGCCATTTCCAGAGAATGGGAATTTGAAGGCTTTTGCTTCTAATCCTGCTTCTTTTGCTTCTTTAATTGTCATACCGACAGAAGCCAATTCAGGATCAGTAAAAGCAACAGCAGGCATTGCTTTGTAATCAACGGCTACTTTTTTACCAGAAATTGCTTCAGCAGCGATTTTTGCTTCATAGCTAGCTTTATGTGCCAAAGCAGCGCCCGGAACGATATCTCCGATTGCATAGATACTTGGTACATTTGTCCGGCCTTGTTTGTCGACTGGAATCAATCCGCGGTCAGTCATTTCAACACCGGCTTGTTCTAAGCCCATGTCATTTGTATTAGGACGACGACCAACTGTTACCATGACGTAGTCTGCATCGATTGTTTCTTCTTTTCCATCTACTTCATAACGAACTGTTACGCTATCTCCATTATCAACTGCTTCACGCGCCATCGCAGAAGTAACCACTTTGATTCCTTTTTGTTTGAAATCTTTCTCAACAACTTGAACCATGTCTTTTTCATAAGTTGGCAAGATTTGTGGTGAGCCTTCAAGGATCGTTACACTAGCACCTAGGTTCGCATATGCGCCGCCTAATTCTGCTCCGATTACGCCGCCACCGATAATTACAAATTTTTCAGGAACTTCTTTTAATGCTAAACCGCCAGTAGAATCTAATACACGACCACCAAATTTAAATCCTGGAATTTCAATTGGTCGAGATCCAGTTGCTACGATTGCATTATTGAAAGAATAGGTTTGAGCAGAATCCGGATGAATCACACGCAATGTTTTATCATCAACGAAGAATGCTTCGCCTTCAATAATTTCCACTTTATGTTTTTTCAACAGGAATTTTACTCCTGATGTTAATTTATTAACGACACTTTTTTCTTTCCATTCTTGGGTCTTAGAAAAGTCTAAAGTAACATTTTCACTGTGCACACCAAATACTGAAGAATCAAGTGATTCTTGATAGTGATGTCCAGCAGAAATCAATGCTTTTGAAGGAACACAGCCGACGTTTAAACAAACGCCGCCGATGTATTCACGTTCAATAATCGCTACTTTTTGTCCCATTTCCGCAGCGCGGATGGCGGCTACATATCCACCAGGTCCGGAACCAATTACAACTGTATCTAATTCAATGGCAAAATCTCCAACTACCATGTTTTTATCATCCTTCCATTAATAACAATTCTGGGTCAGCCAATAAACGTTTGATATTGTTCATGGCTTTTTGCGCTGTCGCGCCATCAACGATGCGATGGTCGAAGCTTAATGAAAGTTTCATTACACGGCCAACCGCTATTTCTCCTTCTGCATTTACGATTGGTTGTTGGGCAATCGTACCTACACCTAAGATAGCAACTTCTGGGTAGTTGATTACTGGAGTGAACCATCCCCCACCAACAGAACCAATATTTGAGATTGTAACAGTACCATTACGCATATCCTCTGCTGCCAATTTTCCATCATGAGCCAAAGCTGCTTTCTCATTGATTTCATCAGCAATTTTGAACATCCCTTTTGTATCTGCATTTTTCACATTTGGTACATACAATCCATGATCAGTATCTGTTGCGATACCAATATTGTAGTAATTTTTATAAACGATTTCTTGAGCTGCGTCATCGATTGAGGCATTCAAGACAGGGAATTTTTTGACTGTTGCTGTTAAAGCTTTTACGACATACGGCAAGAAAGTCAATTTCGTTCCGTTATCCAAAGCCACTTGTTTGAATTTCTTACGGTGATCCCATAGTTTAGATACTTCTACTTCATCATGCAAAGTAACATGCGGAGCAGTATGCTTGCTATTGACCATTGCTTTAGCAATTGCTTTACGCGTTGGAGTTAATTTTTCGCGTGTTTCCATCTCACCCATAGTAGAAGTGAAAGGTTGAGCTGGTTTTTCAGCTTTAGTTGGTGCACTAGCCGCACTCGTTGTTTCAGTTTTTTGAGCTTGTGCTGGAGCTGTTTGTCCACCAGAAACGAAAGAATCAATATCTTCTTTTACAATGCGGCCGCCTTTGCCAGTAGCTGTTACTTGGGTAATATCCACGTCTTTTTCGCGGGCATACTGACGAACTGATGGCATAGCCAAAATACGTTTGTTTGGATCACTTGCTTCAACAACAGTCGATGCTTCTTTAGCTGCTGCTTTTGGTTCTTCTGCAGGAGTACTTGACTCAGTTGCAGCACTAGCATTGTTATGTCCAGGTGCGTCAATCTCGACCAACACGTCACCGACATTGGCAACTGTTCCTTCATTAACCACGATTTTTTTAACTGTCCCTGTTACTGGAGAAGGGATTTCTTCTACTGATTTATCATTTTGTACTTCTAATAAAGTATCATCTTCATTGATTGTATCGCCGGCCTTAACGAACCATTTGACGATCTCACCTTCTGCAATTCCTTCACCGATGTCCGGTAATTTAAATTGGTAAGCCATATTTTTTTCGCTCCTTCTAAATTAAAATTCCACGATTTCTTTTACTTTTGCTTCAATATCTGCTGCATTTGGCAACCAAATACCTTCCGCTTGTCCGAATGGGAAAATCGTATCTGGAGCAGAAACTCGTCCAATTGGTGCTTCTAAAGATAAAATTGCCCGTTCAGAAATCTCTGAGATGACTTGTGCAGAAACGCCTGCTTGTTTTTGTGCTTCTTGAACGACAACAACCCGACCGGTCTTCTCAACTGATTTGATGATTGTCTCAACATCAAGTGGTGCTACTGTCCGTAAGTCGATGATTTCTGCATTGATATTTTCTTTTGCTAAGTTATCCGCTGCTTTGATTGCTTCGCGAACCATAGCACCGTAAGTGATGATTGATACATCAGAACCTTCTTTAGTTACAGCGGCTTTATCCAAAGGTACTTCATAAATTCCTTCTGGTACTTCTTCACGGAATGAACGATATAATTTCATATGTTCTAAGAATACAACTGGATCATTGTTTCGAATAGAAGCAATCAACAATCCTTTAGCATCGTAAGGATTTGATGGAATAACAACGCGTAAGCCTGGTGATTGTGCCATCAATCCTTCTAAATTATCTGAGTGAAGTTCTGGAGTATGGACGCCGCCACCAAATGGTGCACGAATAGTGATTGGCATATTCCGCGTATTTCCCATACGGTAACGTGTACGAGCCATTTGTCCAACAATCTCATCCATTGCTTCAAATACAAAACCAAAGAATTGAATTTCAGGAACTGGACGGAAGCCTTGCAGAGCTAAACCAAAAGCAAGACCTGCAATACCAGATTCAGCTAATGGTGTATCAAACACTTGATCTTCACCAAATTTGTCTTGAAGACCTTCAGTGGCACGGAAGACCCCGCCATTTTTACCAACGTCTTCACCAAAAATTAGAACTTCTTTATCTTTTTCAAGCATCAGAGCTAAGGCATCTGTAATTGCTTGGATCATTGTTTTTTGTGCCATGATTATTTCGACTCCTTCGCTTCATAGAATTCAATTTGTTCTTTGATGTTTTGAGGTTGAACTTCATACATATTTTTCAAGAAATCAGAAACTTTTTGTTTTGGTACTCGATCGGCATCTGTTACCGCTTGTTTGATTTCTTCTTTCGTTGCTTCGATTACTTGTTCTTCTTTTTCTTCTGACCATAGACCTTTTTCTGTTAAATATTTACGGAAACGAACCAATGGATCTTTTTTAGTCCATTCGTTATCTAATTCTTTGGTACGATAACGTGTTGGATCGTCACCTGATAATGTATGTGGACCATAACGGTAAGTCAATGTTTCAATCAACACAGGACCATTGCCGTTAGCTGCCCATTCGCGTGCTTTTTTAGAAACATAATACACGGCTAATGGGTCCATCCCGTCAACTTGAATACCAGGAATTCCAGCAGCTACTGATTTTTGAGCCAATGTTTTTGCAGCTGATTGTTTTTCACGTGGTGTTGAGATAGCAAAACCATTATTTTGGATATAAAATACAGCGTTTGCATGATAAGAACCAGCAAAGTTAATGGCTTCATAGAAATCCCCTTGTGATGAACCACCATCACCAGTATAAGTAAAGACAACATTTTTACTGTTGCGTTTTTTCAATGCTAGAGCTACACCAGCAGCTTGAACATATTGTGCACCAATGATGATTTGAGGTGGCAACGCTTGTAAATCAGCAGCATAATTATTTCCAGCAACATGTCCGCGTGACCATAAGAATGCTTCTGCTAGTGGCAAACCATGTTTAATTAATTGAGGAACATCGCGGTAGCCCGGTAATAAAACGTCTTCTTTTTCAAATGCAAAATGACTTGCTAATTGACTTGCTTCTTGTCCGGCTGTCGGTGCAAAAAAGCCTAAACGTCCTTGACGGTTCAATGCTGTTGAACGTTGGTCTAATACGCGTGACCAAACCATTGAGGTCATCAATTCAACAAGCTCCTCATCTGATAAATCAGGAATCAGATTTTTATTTACTACTTTTCCATCTTCATCCAGTGCTTGATAAACGGGGAAATCCGCGTTTATATCTTTTAGTAAGGCTTCAAAATCAATCGTTAACTTTTTTTCTGCCATCGTGTCACACTTTCCTCTCTTTAAGTAAATTCAATCGTGCTATCAGTACAACAGCAATTCAATCTGTATCATTGCTATTCGTCCTTCCTCTCTAAATTAGCATTTTTATCGACGAATGACAACCAACTTGCTCATTTTTTTTGAACAAATTAGAGCGTTTTATTTTTTATTCTTGTGAATATTTTTTCATACTTTTACAAAGCTGAGAATTTTTTATTTATCTGCTTAGTGAGTTGACCTATCAGAAAAAACGAGAGTAGGCTCTGCTTTTATTAGCAATCTATATAAGAACCTTTTTCAAAAAATGACAATTCATTCTTTGGGTTCAAAAAAAATTATATTCTTTTTTTACAAAAAAAAAGAAACAGAATAGTAACATAGACCATTCTGTTATAGTTCAGATCCATTCTTTTGCAATTTTGATATAGATCATTTTCCCTAATTGAGTTGCTATCATGTATCCAATGACAATTGCGACATACCATAACCAGTAGCTGTTTGGCAGGTGAACAAAATCAAATTGGTCTGCAATTGGGGTCAAAATTACTAAAATACCAGTCGCTACTGCCAACAACAAACTAGCAAAAACTTGTGGTGCTGGTCGGCTTTGAATAAACGGAACCTTCTTTGTCCGAACCATCAAGACTACTAATGCTTGTGTCGTCAAACCAATCATAAACCAACCAGTTTGGAATAAATTTTGTGAAGCGAGCGTATTTGCTCCAAAAGTGAACCACATCACTAAGAAAGTAATGATATCAAAAATTGAACTGATTGGTCCGATGCATAATGTAAATTTCAACAGACCTTTTGTTTCCCATTTTGTCGGTACGCGCAATTCTTCTTCGTCAACATTATCCCAAGGAATCGTCAACTGCGCGATATCATAAATCAGATTTTGCAATAATAATTGAATCGATAACATTGGTAAAAATGGTAAAAAGGCGCTGGCAACTAAGATTGAGAATACATTGCCAAAATTAGAGCTGATCGTGATCTTGATGTATTTCATCATATTGCTAAATACTCGACGGCCTTCAATCACACCGCTTTCTAAAACAGCTAAACTTTTTTCTAATAAAATAATCGAGCTTGCATCTTTAGTGATATCAGCAGCAGTATCCACCGAGATACCGACATCGGCTTTTCTTAACGCTGGTGCATCATTGATGCCATCTCCCATAAATCCCACCGTATGACCTTTGCTTTGTAAGGATTCAATGATTCGAGACTTTTGCATTGGATTTAATTTTGCAAATAAATTGATCGTCTCAGCTGCTTGATACAATTCTTCATCTGACATTTCATCGATTTGATTGCCCAGTAAATAATTTTTTGCAGGGATACCCACATCTTGACAGACCTTTTGTGCAACAATCGCATTGTCGCCAGTCAAAACTTTCACTACAACTCCATGTTGATGAAGTGATTGGATCGCAGGTTTGGCTGATGCTTTAGCTGGATCTAAAAATCCCATGAATCCAATCAGAACCATATCTTTTTCATCATCTGTAGAATAGATTGCTTCATCATGGGCATCACGCCGAACAGCCACAGTAATCACACGCATTCCTTGACGATTCATTTTTTCATTGACTAGCTGTAATTGTTGACGAATCTCAGAGGTCAATTCTAACGTCTCGCCATTAATTTCAACATATTTGCAGACAGCTGCCATTTCTTCGACAGCACCTTTTGTGATCATTAATTGATGCTCATCAGCTTTCATGACCACTGTTAAACGACGGCGAGAAAAATCAAAGGGGATCTCATCAATCTTTTGCACGGTTTGATAAGGCAGATGCCGTTCTTGTGCTTCAAAATAATTGATTACTGCTATGTCCATCAAGTTTTTCCAACCAGTTTGATACGTAGAATTCATAAAAGCCAGATCAAGTACTTGATCATTTTCATTTCCTAATGGGTCGAGATGTTGAACCAAAACGACCCGGTCTTCCGTAATTGTTCCCGTTTTATCGGTACAAAGCACATCCATACTGCCTAAATTCTGAATAGATGCCAGCTCTTTTACGATTACTTTATGCTTCGAAAGAGTCAATGCTCCTTTTGCTAAATTAGAACTCACAATCATCGGCAACATTTCTGGCGTCAAGCCAACTGCTACTGCAATCGCAAAGAAGAACGCGCTGCTCCAATCCCCTTTTGTCAGCCCATTGATTAGAAAGACTAACGGAAATAGCACCATAACCATTTGAAGCAACAATTTACTGACTTTTGCCAACCCTAAATCAAATGTTGTTTTCCCGCGTTTTGTCGTTGCATTTTTCGCAATGTCTCCAAAAAAAGTTTGTTGGCCGGTTTTTAAAATGATTGCTTTTCCTTGCCCACTCAATACATCCGTTCCCATGAAAACTAAATTTGTCAAATCTAACGCAGTCAAATCATCGGCTACTTCTTTTTCATTTGCTAAAAATTTTTCAACAGGCATAGATTCTCCCGTCAGTGAAGACTGATTCACAAATAGATCCTTGGTCCAGATCAAAACAGCATCAGCAGGAATCATATCGCCAGTTGCTAATGTCAAGATATCACCAGGCACCACTTCATCCATCGGAATTTCTTTTGTTTCGCCATTGCGAGTAATGGCTGCAGTATTTTCAATCATTTCTTTTAATTCGATACTTGCTTTTTGCGAGCGATATTCTTGAATAAAAGTAATCAGTACACTTGCCAAGATCATAATCGTCATGACAGCTGCCGCTTCTAGATCATTTGTAACTAATGAAACGACTGCTAACAACGCTAAAACATAAACAAATGGATCATTAAATGCCTGTAAAAGCAGCAAGAGTGCTGGTGTCGGTTTTTGTGCAGTCACTTCGTTTGGACCGTATTCTTCTAAACGACTTTGTGCATCTTCTTCAGATAATCCTTGCAACGAAGTTCGTAAATTTAAAAAAAGATCACGATCAGATAGGATCGCTAATTTTTTAAGTTCTTGGTCTTTATTTATCTTGCGAGCAAGAAGGTTCTTTCTGTTCATCATAATGGTTCCTCCTATTGTTCAAGGCCACCAGAGTCGCCCTGTTGTTTTTACTTTTGGGTCGACTATCGTCATGATCCATCTTCCTCACATCCTTTCGCTTATTAAAAGTTATTAGGTTTTTCTAAAGTCCTTTTTATCCCACTATTGTCCCTTAATAATTTCCACAAAAAAAGCACGTACTCGATAATGAGCACGTGCGAAAAGGTTCAATCATGTCCATCGTCGAGCTTTAGCACTATAGGGCGTAGACAGAATTGTCAGCTACGTTATGAATCACCTTCACGATGATTCCTGTTCTACCCATTGGCGTCTCTCGACATTTTTGGGCAGTAGCCTGTGTCCATATAGGAGCCTCACCTAACAACTATTTAATTTACCTTCTAACTATAAATTACTTATCATTGACTGTCAAACTTAAAATTGAAAAAATTTGTTTTTTTCAGAAACTCATCGACTTGTTTATTTGGCGTACTTCCAAAATAATCTGCGAACTTTTTGCTCCAACGTTTTGTCTCACGTGCCTCAGCAAATTTTTCCATCGTTGCATCATATTCTTCAATCAATGAATAATCATAGTCTTGATACGTATCATAGTGAACCACGGCTTGTTCTGGCAAACGTGGTTTAACTCGCATCTCTACTGTTGGTTTGCCGATACTCAACCCAGCGATTGGGAAAACATAATCAGGCAGATTTAACAGTTCTCCGATTTCTGAAAGATTTTTCCGAATACTTCCAACGACAACCGAGCCCAAACCTAAAGCTTCTGTGGCGATTACAGCATTTTCTAAAGCCAAAGCAGTATCCGTAACAGCAGTAATCAACGGATCAAGCCCTTCAGCGATTGGATACTCTGCTTCATAATGTTCGGCAACTTTTTGTGTTCGCTTTAGATCAGCTACAAATATTAAGAAAACTGAGCTATGTAGCATATGAGGATTTCTGGGATTCAGAGCAACCAGCTGCTCACGGATAGTCCGATCTTTTATCACAATAATGCTATACATTTGACCATTCATCCAACTCGGCGCCTGACGGCTAGCCTGTAAAATCGTCTGTAGTTCTTCCTCAGTCAATTGATAAGTCTCATCAAACTCCCGATAAGTTCGATGCTGTTTCATCACTTCTAATGCTTCCATTTACTTCCTCCTTAATTCCTTTGAGATCTTTTGTAACTTTAAAAAAAATTGCTGCCGCATGTGCGCAGTCATTCGAGTGTAATTTACCCGCATGGCCATCGTATCATTGCTGAAAAGAAAAGAAGGCGCGATCACTACTTTTTCTCGGGAAAAAATTTCCCAATCCTTACGAGTTAAGTGCTGATGACGCCAGGTCAAATAGACATAAATCCCCCCATCAATCTTTGAAATATCCCAGTCTTTTGCAATCACAGATGATTCTTCTAAAAAAGCTTGTGCGCGCTCATTCAAAGCTGTAACTAAGTCTGCTTGATTTTTTTCAAATTGCGGATCAGTTAATGCGGTATGTGCGATTACTTGCGGAAAAATACTGATTGAAAAATCCATCATTTGTTTGGCTTCAGATAAACGTTGAATCAAATCTTGATCAGCGACGATCCAGCCAATTTTGATGGACGAACCGAAAATCTTTGAAAGTGAACCTAGATGAATCACCTGATGCGGGGCAAGTTCTTTTAACGAAGGAGGCACCTTGTTAAAGGTCAATTCACTAAAAACTTCATCTTCTACGATTGGTAATTGATATTTCCGACTCAATTCAATCAATTCATTTCGACGTCGTTTAGACATAGTCGTTCCGGTCGGATTTTGAAAAGTCGGATTCAGAATAATCAATCTGATTTTTTTAGTCAAAATCAGCTGTTCTAATTTATCAATTCGCATACCTTCTTGATCCATTTCGACGCCATAAAGTTTCACTCCCGCACTGGCAAAAATCGGCAACGAATATAAAAATGAAGGATCTTCGATTGCAACACTGTCTCCACTTTGCAGCATCACTTGCAATAATAAAAACATCGCTTGTTGCGCCCCAGACGTGATTAACACTTGATTCGATGAAATATCAATCTTTTGTTCTGACTTGACTCGCTGACAAATCACTTGCTGCAGCGGCCGATACCCCAAAGGACTCTGTTTTTTTTCTTCTAGTAATAATTCCTCCCATGTATATGAAGGAAAACGAAAATCCGGAATCAATCCTAACGGCAACTCTCCAGAAAATAGATCGATCGCAGCGGGATCATTTAATAACTCTTGGACTTTTTCTAAAAACGGCTCATTAGGATGTAATTCTTGCGTAAATAGACGGCGCCAGTCAACTCGCGGCGCTGTACTTCTCCCCCAATTGCCTTCGTTGACAATCGTTCCGCTGCCTTGTCGCCGCAAGATCCAGCCGAGACTGACTAGTTCATCTAAGGCATGGACAACAGTGGAACGATTAACTTGATAATAAGTCGCTAATTTCCGCTCAGCTGGCAATCTATCACCTGGTTTTAACGTACCATCTTGAATATAGCCGATGATTTGCTCAATAATTTGCTGATAAATCGGTGTTTTTTTTTCTTCAGATAGGTGCCACATAAACTTCCCTCATTCAACATTGGATGATTCAACGCTACTCCAATTATAGTTTTCTGTCAATAAGCGACTGATTGTTAGATATAAAAAAAGAGCGATAATAATCGCTCTAAATCGTATCACCATTAAAAATCGAGTTTTTAACGATTACGTAATCTACTTTTTGCAAGGCTTCTAGATCTTTTCCGCCAGCGTAAGAAATCGACGACTGCAAATCTTGCTGCATCTCAACTAATGTATCTTTTAAAGAACCTTTATAAGGAATCCAGATTTTCTTTCCTTCAACGTTTTTCTTTTCACCTTTTTGAAATTCAGAGGCGCTGCCAAAATACTCTTTGAAAACCACGCCATCTTCTACTTTTGTTTCACCTGGTGATTCTTCATGTCCGGCAAATAATGAACCAATCATGACCATTGTTGCACCAAAACGAATAGACTTTGCGATATCACCATGAGTACGAATACCGCCATCGGCGATAATAGGTTTACGAGCTGCTTTTGCACACCAGCTCAAGGCTGCTAACTGCCAGCCTCCTGTTCCAAAACCTGTTTTGATCTTTGTAATACAAACTTTCCCCGGTCCAATTCCGACCTTAGTTGCGTCTGCTCCAGCGTTTTCTAATTCACGTACAGCCTCCGGAGTGCCAACATTTCCAGCAATGACGAACGTTTCTGGTAAATATTCTTTGATATGTTCGATCATTTGGATAACTGCTTCTGAATGACCATGGGCGATATCAATCGTGATAAAATCAGGATTTAATTTCTCCTCAGCCAATTGTTTCACAAAGTCGTATTCATACCCTTTTACCCCTACACTGATTGAGGTAACTAAACCACGAGCCTGCATTTTCTTTATGAAAGGAATCCGTTCTTCCTCATAAAAACGATGCATAATATAAAAGTAACCATTCTCTGCCAAAAATTCTGCAATCTTCTCATCAATAATCGTCTGCATATTAGCTGGCACTACTGGCATCTTAAAACTAAACTTTCCTAATTGGACGGTCGTATCACATTCTGATCGACTATTTACAATACATTTATTGGGAATCAACTGAATATCTTCATAATCAAATACTTTCATAATGGCCTCCAGTGAATAAGATAAAAAAACATAGAGCGTTATCGCCCTATGTAATTTACAATATATTCAACTAAAAAGCAAGCATGTTTTAATTTTTTTAGCAAAAAACACGAACATTAATTTTTAAACAACTAATTTCCTTAACTTTTTCGCTTGCAGACTAACTAAAAAGATAACATCTTCCATTTCTTCTTCACTTGTCACTTTCATTTCAATCTGTCGTGTATTTTTTGACACATCTTCAAATTTTTCTTTGAATTCATTTGACATCACCTGCACCATTGGCGTGAGATATTGAATACCAAAATCCGGAAATGGTATCACAACAGAAAAATACTCTTTATGGATCTTGATACGACAAAGCAAACCATTATATTGTTCAATCGCTAACTGCCACCCTGTTTGTTTTTGAAAAATATACTTGATTTTGGGATCATAATGTCGCATGATTTGAGCCAATAAAATTTTTAAATATTGGGAATTGGGCAGTTCTGATAAAATCATCTGCAATTCATGCTCTTCATCAACTTTGGACCCTTTCTTTTCCATAGTTCTCTCCTCTTTCACTATACTTTAAACAATTTTGACAAATACACTTCGCGCTTGACTATAGTAATCAAATTATTTTTTCTTTACAAGCACATCTACCTCTAATGTTTCCTTCACATTTAGTCTAACACTTTTAATTAAGCCTGTCATTTTTTAAATCTTCTTTTAAAATGACCACAAAAAAACGGCTCAACAGCCGTTTTTTAATATTATTGAGCTTTCTCACCAATATCCTGACGATAAAAATAATCTGTTGTATCAATGTTCTCTAATATTTGGTACACTTTTTTTTGAGCTGATTCAATAGTCGCTGCTTGAGCCCCTACTAATAGAACGCGACCGCCAGAAGATTGCAACGTTCCGTTTTTCTCAGTCACTCCTGCATAATAAATTTCCGCTTGATCAGCAAAATCAGGCACTTCCATTCCTGTTTGATAGTCATCAGGATACCCGTTTGCTGCCAATACTACACCGACTGATGCTTGATCGTTCCAAGTCAGTTCAGGCTCATGATCGGTTAATAGATCCTCTATTATTTGAGCCAGATCACTTGTCAATCGCGGTAAAACGACTTGCGTTTCAGGATCTCCAAAACGTGCATTAAATTCAATTACTTTCGGACCATCCTCAGTTGCAATCAGGCCTGCATATAAAACTCCGTTAAATGGCGTCCCGTTTTTCACCATTCCAGTTGCAGCCGGTTTTAGAATCTTTTCTACCGCTCGGTCAATCATTTCTGCCGGGATTTGCGGCACTGGTGAGTAGGCGCCCATTCCACCAGTATTTGGACCTTGATCATTGTCATAGGCACGTTTATGGTCTTGAGCAATCACCATCGGATAAACTTTTTCGTTTTTTACAAAAGCCAGCAATGAAAATTCTTCACCGCTTAAAAATTCTTCTATTACAACTTTCTCACCACTTTTACCAAACCGATGATCAGTCATCATTTCAGTCAGCGCTTGGACTGCATCTGCTAAAGTTAAAGCAACGGTCACACCTTTACCAGCAGCTAACCCGTCTGCTTTAATCACAATCGGCACACCTTTTTCTTCTACGTACGCACATGCGGCTTGATAATCAGTAAATACTGCATAATCAGCTGTAGGGATTGCGTTATCTTTCATAAGTTTTTTCGCAAATTCTTTTGACCCTTCAATGATTGCAGCTGCTTTAGTCGGCCCAAAAATTTTTAATCCTGCTGCTTGAAAAGCATCAACAATCCCATCAAGTAATGGTATTTCTGGTCCCACAAATGTCCAATCAATATCCTTTTCTTGAGCAAAAGAAATCAGCGCTTGATGATTATTCTCAGGGATATCTACCAAAGAAATCCCATCTTTTTTCATCCCCACATTTCCCCGAGCACAAAAAACAGTGGAAACTTTAGGGCTCTCCAATAGTTTTTTCGCAATAGCATGTTCGCGACCGCCGCTTCCAATAATTAATAGCTTCATGAAGTCCTCCTTGAATTAATGTCTGAAATGACGAACACCAGTGAATACCATTGCTATACCATATTGATCTGCCATAGCAATCGAATCTTTGTCCCGAATACTGCCTCCTGGCTGAACGATGGCTTTAATCCCATGTTGTGCCGCATATTCAACGCTGTCATCCATCGGAAAATATGCATCACTAGCTAAAACAGCTCCAGCCATTCGGCCTTTCGCTGCTTCTAAAGCAAGTTTGACCGAACCCACTCGATTCATTTGTCCAGCACCGATACCGACTGTTTGCTGTTCATTAGCAACAACGATCGCATTTGACTTCACATGCTTAACGGCTTTCCATGCAAATGCTAAAGCTTTCAATTCACTCGCAGTTGGTTGGCGCTTAGTCGCCACTTCCCACTCTTCAGGTACCTCTTCAACGATGTCTTGATCTTGGACTAATAATCCCCCTAAAACGGCGACTACTTCTGATTGTTCACTTTCTTGTTTGCTAAAGTCTAACGTCATTAACCGTAAGTTTTTCTTACTGGAGAGCATATCAAAAGCTTCCTTACTAAAACTTGGCGCGATAATGATTTCTAAAAATAGTTTATGCAGTTCTTCTGCTGTAGCAAGATCAATTTCACGATTCGCTACTATGATTCCGCCAAAAATCGAGGTGGGATCAGCTTCATAAGCAAACTGATAGGCTTCCAGAATCGTTGTACCACTGCCGATACCACACGGATTCATATGTTTTAAAGCAACTACTGTTGGCGCAGTAAATTCTCTAATGATTCGAATCGCCGCATCGGCATCTTTGATATTATTATAAGATAACTCTTTTCCATGTAATTGTTGCGCACTTGCAATTGAATAAGAAACCGGTAAAGCATTTTGGTAAAAGGCTGCGGTCTGGTGGCTGTTTTCTCCATAACGCAAAGTTTGTTTCAAATCATACGTTAAATTCAGCTTTTCCGGATTGGTTTCTGCCACACTTCGAGTGAAATACTCTGCGATCAAGGCATCATAAGCAGCTGTGTGACGGAAAACTTTTGCCGCTAAACGTTTACGAGTCGCTAAAGAGGTCGCATGGTTATTTTTTATTTCTGCTAACACAAGTGCATAGTCTTTTGGATCAACGACAACTGTTACTGAAGAAAAATTTTTAGCAGCAGAGCGCAGCATACTTGGTCCGCCGATGTCAATATTTTCAATCGCTTCTTCTTCGGTCACTTCAGGTTTTGTGATCGTTTCTTTAAATGGATATAAATTCACACATACAAAATCGATTGGTTGGATATCATGTTCCGCCATGGCATCCAGATGACTTCTTAAATCGCGGCGCGCCAGTAATCCTCCGTGTATTTTAGGATGCAATGTCTTTACTCGCCCATCCATCATTTCTGGAAAATCTGTCACTTCGTCAATACTTAAAGTCGGGATGCCTGCTTTATCTAAAATATTTTTAGTCCCGCCAGTCGAGATAATTTCAATCCCTGCTTGAACCAATCCTTTTGTAAATTCAACAATCCCAGTTTTATCTGAGACACTGATCAATGCTCTTGTCATTATGGCTCTCCTTATGTCTGTCAGTATAATTTCGTTTGCTATTCTTCAACAAAATTCAACTTAGATTTCTGCTACTTACTGCTCATTGACAATCTTTGCAAGAATTTCTGGATAAAGCTGATGTTCCAGTTGGTGAATCTTTGTCTCTAAATCAGCTAAATGATCGCTTTTTTCTATTGAGATTTTTTTTTGTGCAATGATTGGACCAGTATCCACTCCGCTATCGACGTAATGGATCGTAATTCCTGTTTCACTTACACCTGCTTCATAGGCGTCTTTAATTCCATGTAAACCGGGAAAATCAGGTAATAATGCGGGATGGATATTGATTATTCGTTTTGGATAAGCCGCAAGCAGCTCCTTACCGATAATCCGCATGTAACCGGCCAATACTACTAGATCTACTCGGTACTGATTTAGCAACTCTAGTAATGCTGTTTCATACTTTTTTTTGTTGGGAAACTCTTTTAACTCGAAACTTTCACAAGAAATTGCAAATTTTTCTCCTCGTTTCAACACATAGGCATCGCGATGGTCGGAAAATAATAACACGATCTCAGCGGCAATCTTTTTTTCTTTAACTGCTTGAGCGATTGCTTCAAAATTCGAACCATTTCCTGAGGCTAGAATCGCTATTCTCATGCTTTTTCCTCTTTGAAAATAATTGATGAGCCCTCTTTTTCAATCACTTGGCCAATAACAAAAGAAGCGATAGCTCTTTTGTTTAAGTCAGCTTGTAAATCAGCGAGTCTTTCAGGAGAGATTGCTAATACCATGCCGATTCCCATATTAAATATTTCATACATTTCTTTTTCAGGTATCTCGCCATAGGTTGCTAACGCTTTAAAGATTGGTAAGATTGGCCATGAGCCAACCTCAATCTCGCAAGCTAACTCATCTGACAACATCCGAGGAATATTTTCAACAAACCCACCGCCAGTCACATGGGCGATTCCATTGAGCCAGCCTTTTTTTACTAACGGCAACACTGCATCCACATAGATTTTTGTTGGTTTCAACAGCTCGTCGCTTAATTTTTCTGCTAGTTCAGGTAATTGTTCATCCATTGTAAAATCATGCATTTCAAAAAAAATCTTTCGCACAAGCGAATACCCATTGGAATGGATTCCCGATGAAGGTAACCCGATTAACAGATCCCCAGGCTTGATTTTCTCCCCTGTGATCATCTGACTTTTTTCAGCAATCCCAACTGCAAATCCGGCTAGATCGTAGTCATCTGTCCCATACATCCCTGGCATTTCTGCAGTCTCACCGCCAATTAATGCAGCACCTGCTTGAACACACCCTTCTGCAACGCCTGCTACTACTTGTTCTAATCGTTCGGGAATATTTTTACCAGTCGCGATATAATCTAAAAAATACAAAGGCTCTGCCCCTTGAGCGACGATATCATTCACACACATCGCAACACAATCGATTCCGATTGTATCATGTTTATCTGCTTGGATCGCAACCATCAATTTAGTTCCAACACCATCTGTTCCAGATACTAACACAGGTTCATTTAATTTAAATTGACTCAAATCAAAACAGCCGCCGAAGCCGCCAATTCCGCCCATTACGCCTAAACGTTCAGTTTTTTTCACGTGTTTTTTGATACGTTCCACAACTTCGTAACCTGCTTTTACATCAACGCCTGCTTTGGAGTATGCATTTCCCACTTGATTCTCTCCCTTTTCGATAAGTTTAAAAAAATGAAATTTTTTCTTTTAAAGTTGCTTGATAATAGGCTTCGTAATCATATAACGGTGTTGGATAGTCGCCATTGAAATACGCCATGCATAGACCTGAATAAGGAGCATCAAAATCCAATCCAATCGCATCGATCAACCCATTTTCACTTAAAAATGCTAATGAATCTGCGCCGATAACTTCACGGATCTCTTCGATAGAGTGATTTGCTGCAATCAATTCTTTACGCGTTTGGATATCGATACCATAAAAACACGGGTAACGAAGTGGCGGCGAAGCGATTCGAACATGGACCTCTTTTGCACCAGCTTCTTTCAAAAGATTGACGATCCGACGACTCGTCGTACCACGAACGATTGAATCATCCACCATAATGACACGTTTGCCTTCTACAACACCTCGGACTGCCGAAAGTTTCATTCGAACACCTTGTTCTCGTAATTCTTGTGTTGGTTGGATAAATGTTCTAGCTACATATTGATTTTTTACTAAACCCATCTCATAGGGAATGCAGGATTCTTCAGCATATCCACTAGCTGCCGATAGTGAAGAGTTAGGTACACCAACAACCATATCTGCTTCAATGCCCGCTTCTTGCGCTAAGATCCGTCCCATATTTTTTCGTGCACTATGGACATTTACTCCTGCAATATTCGAATCGGGTCGTGCAAAATAGATATATTCCATCGAACAGATCGCAGGCTGTGTGTTTTCTGTAAATTGTTCAACAGCTAGCCCGTCGTCAGTAATAGTTATTATCTCTCCTGGATTAACATCTTGGATAAATGTCGCCCCGACAACTTCTAGTGCACATGTTTCAGAAGCAACGACATAGGCACCATTGACCATTTGACCAATCGACAATGGTCGAAAACCATTGGGATCAAGTGCTGCGACCATTGAATTTTCTGTCAGCATCAGGTAAGCGAAGCCGCCTTTTACGGTATTCAATGCTTCTTTCATCCGTTCACATAGTTGTTCTTTTTGACTACGTCGAATCAAGTGCATCAAGATTTCTGTATCAGAATTCGAGTGAAAGATTGCTCCATTTTTTTCTAATTCCTTGCGTAAACTTTTTGCGTTGGTTAGATTGCCATTATGAGCCAATGCAAAATCGCCATCGTAAAAATTAAAGAGAAAAGGTTGGATGTTATCCACGCTACCTGTGCCTGCAGTCGCATAACGGACGTGACCGATCGCTGCTTGTCCAGTTAATTGTTCTAAATGGCGTTCATCTTTGAAAACTTCAGACAACAATCCTAAACCGCGCGTATTCATCAATTTACCATGATCGTTACTGACGATCCCTGCCCCTTCTTGTCCACGATGTTGTAAACTGTGTAAACCAAAATAAGTGACGCGCGCAGCATCTGGATGTCCCCAGATGCCAAAAACGCCACATTCTTCATTTAAACTTTTTACTTCATTAGACACGGAATGGCTTCCTCCCATAATTCTTTTGCCTGTTTCACAACTACTTCAATCATTCCATCAGCAGCTGTCAGTCTAAGTTTGCCACTATCTGTAACTTTGCCGATTTTTAGTGCTTTTTCTTGTGCTAAAGTTTCAAATGCTGCTTGATTTTCTGGTTTTATCGATAGAACAAAGCGAGATTGCGTCTCTGCAAATAGATTCTCAACGGGCATCTCAACAGCTACTTCGACCCCTAAAAGATTAACAAAGGCAGATTCCGCAATAGCTACCGCTAGTCCACCTTCTGCGCAATCATGAGCACTTTCAATCAGGCCCGCTTTAATGGCTGAAAGAACGAGATCTTGATGGTCTTTTTCAATCGTTAAATCAAAATCCATCAACGTTCCTTCAATCAGTCCTTTTTGCATTTTTTGAATCTCAGTGCCATTGAAATCCGCGTTTGTTTTTCCGACAACATAAATCAAATCGCCAGCCTGTTTAAATTCTTGTGTAGTTATATGTGTTAAATCTTCAATGAGACCAACCATTCCAATTACCGGCGTTGGATAAATCGCTTTGCCATTTGTTTCGTTGTACATCGAGACATTTCCGGAAATAACCGGTGTGTTCAATGTGCGACAGGCTTTTGAAATACCATCGGCAGATGTCCATAACTCCCAGAAGCATTCAGGTTTTTCTGGCGAGCCATAGTTCAAACAATCTGTGATTGCTAAAGGTTGGCCGCCAGAAGCAACAATATTGCGAGCTGCTTCAGCAACAGCAATTTGCCCACCAATTTCAGGATTTAAATACAGATAACGCGCATTACAATCTGTAGTCATCGCTAACGCTTTAGTCGTTCCACGCACCCGTAAAACCGCCGCATCGCTTCCTGGATGAACAACAGTATTGGTACGAACTTGCGAATCATATGTTTCATAGATCATTTTTTTAGAAGCAATTGTTGGTTGTTGCAGCAAGGACAATAATGTTTCAGAAGCATCCTTTATTTCAGGTTTGAAATCAGCCATTTTAGCAAACGCTTGGATCCGAGCAGGTTCTTGTTTTTCATTTTGATAAACAGGAGCATCTTCTGCCAATGCATCTACTGGCAAGTTCGCAACTTCTTTTTCTTGATGATACAGACGATACATGCCATCATCTGTTACTTCACCAATCGTCACAGCATCTAATTCATACCGTTTGAATAATTCAACAACTTCATCTTCATGTCCTTGTTTTACACAGATCAGCATACGTTCTTGAGATTCCGATAACATCATTTCGTAAGGTGTCATATTGGTTTCACGTTGCGGAACATCATCTAAATACAATTTCAAACCAGAACCTGCTTTTGAGGCCATTTCAGCACTTGATGAGACCAACCCTGCAGCTCCCATATCTTGGATTCCAACTAAAATATCCGAATGTTCCAAGATCAATTCCAAACAAGCTTCTAACAATAATTTTTCCATAAATGGATCGCCGACTTGAACGGCTGAACGCTGTTGCTCTTCTCCTTCAACAAATTCTTCAGAGGCAAAAGTCGCACCGTGGATGCCATCGCGTCCTGTTTTCGCTCCCACATACATAATGGAATTTCCAACACCTTTGGCTTGACCTTTTTGGATATCTTTATGTTCTATCAAACCGACACACATCGCATTGACTAAAGGATTGCCTTCATAACAAGAATCAAAAGCAACTTCGCCGCCAACTGTAGGGATTCCGATACAATTACCATAACCACTGATTCCGGCAACAATCTCTTCTAGTAAGTATTTGGTACGAGCTGTATCCAATTCACCAAAACGCAATGAATCTAAAATAGCAATCGGTCGCGCACCCATACTAAAGATATCTCGGATAATACCGCCGACTCCAGTTGCTGCTCCTTCATAAGGTTCCACCGCTGATGGATGATTATGACTCTCTGCTTTAAAAACAACTGCTTGACCATCACCGATATCAACGATTCCCGCACCTTCACCGGGGCCTTGTAAAACCTGTGGACCAGTTGTTGGAAATTTTTGTAAAACAGGTTTAGAATTTTTATACGAACAATGTTCACTCCACATGACTGAAAAAAGTCCCGTTTCAGTATAGTTTGGCAGACGACCTAAAATATCGTCTGAAATCAAACGGTACTCTTCATCCGTCAATCCCCATTCAGCATAAATGCGCTGGTCTTTGATCTCTTGAGCGGTTGGTTCTATTTTCATCATTAGTTTGCCGTCACCTTTCCAAAATTCTTTAAAATAGCAGCAAAGAATTTCTTGCCATCATCTGAACCCAACAGTTTTTCCATTGCTCGTTCAGGATGCGGCATCATTCCTAACACATTTCCTGCTTTGTTCGTGATCCCCGCAATATTTTCTACGCTTCCGTTGATATTTTCCCCTTCATAAGTGAAGACGATTTGATTATTTGCTTTTAATTCTGCTAATGTCTCTTCATCGCAATAATAATTCCCTTCACCATGAGCCACTGGAATTTGAATGATCTCCTCGTTTTCATATTCAGAAGTAAATTTTGTTTGATTATTGCTAACTTTTAACGGTGTAATCTTGCTGATGAATTTTAATGAATCATTGCGTCGCAAAGCTCCCGGCAATAGACCGGCCTCAGTCAAAATCTGAAATCCATTACACGTTCCAAAGACTGGTTTTCCTTCTTCGGCAAAACGAACGACTTCAGACATGATATTTGCAAAACGAGCGATAGCACCACACCGCAGATAATCTCCATAAGAAAAGCCGCCAGGAAGCAGCACACCATCAAAGCCTTCCAGATTGTTTGCATCATAGCGAACATATTCACATTCAGCACCCATTATCTCTTTGATCGCCCAATACATATCCAGATCACAATTGGATCCTGGAAATACAATGACTGCAAATTTCATGTTAGATTTCCTCCGCTGTTAAAATCTCGTAACGATAGGTTTCCATATTTACATTGGCTAATAATTTGTCACAAACTTCTTCAATCATTTCTTCTACTGGTCGTTCACTTTTAGCAACTTTGATTTCAAAATATTTTCCAATCCGAATATCTTCAATCTCAGCATAACCTAAACGATGAACAGCACCTTTTACTGCTTCTCCTTGTGGATCCAACACAGAATCTTTATAGGTCACATAAACTTTTACAAAATACATTGTTATTCTCCTCGCTTTTCTAATCGATTTAATACTTCTTGATATACTGGGACAATATCTCCTAAATCACGCCGATAGATGTCTTTATCTAGGTGTTCTTTCGTTTTTTTATCCCACAAACGGCAAGTATCTGGAGAAATTTCGTCTGCTAATAATAGTGAACCGTCTTTTCGCCGTCCAAATTCCAATTTAAAATCGATCAATTGGATATCGATTGAATCAAATAATCCAGCCAAGGCTTGATCAACCGCTAGAGCCATTTGTCGTAATTGGATCAGTTCATCCGTCGTTGCAAGTTTCAAAAACTGGATATGATCCTCATTGGCCATTGGATCATCTAATTCATCATTTTTATAATAAAATTCAACGATTGGTGCTTTCAAAGGTGTCCCTTCCGAAACGGCCAGACGTTTAGAAAAACTTCCGGCTGCAACATTTCGAACAACTACCTCCAAAGGGATGATTTCAACACTTTGAATCAGTTGTTCCTTAGCTGACAGGTGTTTGATAAAATGATTCTTAATTCCTTTCTTTCTTAGAAAATCAAAGATTATCCCAGTAATTCGATTATTAAGTTCGCCTTTTCCATTAATTTGATCTTTTTTAGCTCCATTTAAAGCTGTTGCTTGATTTAAGTATTCGACCCAAATAATTTCAGGATCATCCGTTTCAAACAATTGTTTTGCTTTTCCCTCATAGAGTAACTTCCCTTTTTCCACGATGTTCCGCCCCTTTTTACTGAACATTATAAAACACTTTACAACAAATCATTCGTTTATTTTTCATCTTCAGTGTACCAATCAAAAAGAGGTATTTCAATATTTTATCGTATATTTTAATGATATAACTATAATATAGTTCGTGTTTTAGCGTTTGAGCTCACTACTAATTAGACTCATTTCAATAGATAGCGTTTACATCTGATAAAAATAATGCTATATTTAGTTTGAATAAATGATATGGAGGACTCACTTATGTTAGATGCATCTGCAGCAGCCCATAATTTTCTCGCTTCAATGAATGAACTAGATAAACAGCATTTATTAAATGCATTATTAGGGCTAGATACTACTCATAACCTTAATCAAAATACTAGCTTCTATTCTTGTCGTAATTTAAAGAAATTATTCCACCCAAAACGCTCTCAAGCGATGCAGTCTCTACATTTTTCCAATCAAACACAAGATCGTTTGGTTATTAGGCAATTAAAAGATTATCTGTTTTTAAAAAATACTTACCGAATTGAAATTTTATTAAATTCTCAACTATATGATTATCATTTGATCAATTGTTTACTAGAACAACTTCACGAAAGTTGCTTTATGGATGTCTATTCTTACGCGTAAATAAAAAATCTTGCCCTCAGGCAAGATTTTTTTTATTTGATACCAACACGTTCAAAGATTTTATCTACGTTTTTCAAATGGTAATTATAGTCAAAAGCATCGTCAAGATCTTCAGAAGATAAAACTTTGGTAATTTTTTCGTCTGCTTCTAATAATGGACGAAATTGTGTTTGATTATCCCAAGCATATGCTGTTTTTGGCTGTACCAAGTCATAGGCTTCTTCACGAGTCATTCCTTTATCAATTAATTTCAACATGACACGTTGGCTATAAATCAAACCAAATGTCGCTTGCATATTACGTTTCATATTTTCTGGAAAAACTGTCAGATTCTTAACAAGGTTTCCGAAACGATGCAGCATGTAATCAACTAGGATTGTTGTATCTGGTGTAATGATTCGTTCGGCAGATGAATGAGAAATATCGCGTTCATGCCATAAAGCAACATCTTCAAAGGCGGTGATCAAATGCCCTCGCACAACACGTGCTAACCCGGTCATGTTTTCAGAACCGATTGGATTACGTTTATGAGGCATCGCGGACGAACCCTTTTGACCCTTGGCAAAAAACTCTTCTACTTCACGCGTTTCAGATTTTTGCAGTCCGCGAATCTCTGTTGCAAAGCGTTCGATCGATGTTGCAATCAAAGCGAGACTTGAAAAATATTCAGCATGCAAATCTCTAGGTAAAACTTGGGTCGAAACTTCTTGTGGTCGAATCCCTAGTTTTTCGCAGACGAATTCTTCAACAAATGGTGGAATGTTCGCAAATGTACCAACTGCTCCAGAGATTTTTCCTGCTTCTACGCCTTTAGCTGCGTGTTCAAATCGTTCGATATTGCGCTTCATTTCTGAATACCAAGTTGCTAATTTCAAACCAAAAGTCGTCGGTTCGGCATGAACGCCATGCGTCCGCCCCATCATCACTGTATTTTTATGTTCTTTGGCTTTTTCACCAATGATTGCTAAAAATTCCTGCAAATCTTGACGTAAAATATCATTGGCTTGTTTATATAGATAACCATAGGCAGTGTCTACCACATCCGTACTTGTCAATCCATAATGTACCCACTTGCGCTCTTCACCTAACGTTTCAGATACCGCACGTGTAAAAGCGACCACGTCGTGTTTGGTTGACTGCTCGATTTCTAAAATGCGTGCAATATCAAAACCAGCCCTCGCTCGAATTTTTTCTGCATCTGCTTTAGGAATCTCTCCTAATTCTGCCCAAGCTTCATCGGCTAAGATTTCCACTTCTAACCAGGCTTTATAACGATTTTCATCGCTCCAAATATTTCCCATTTCAGCTCTTGTATATCGAGGTATCATTATATTCTCCTTTTTTACTAGTAGGTAATCTTTTAATGATGAGATCATTAAAAAAATGCCTAGACTAGTCGCTAAATATTTACTCATAGTTTCGCTGAATTTGCCGCAACAAATTACAAACGCAGACTACTTGCTAATCCCATGTTTCTGTTTTCTTAATGTCATCTAATGTGCGCTGGATACTTTCTGTCAAAATCGTGATATGTCCCATTTTGCGGCCCTTTTTCGGCTGTGCTTTTCCATAATAATGAAAATGCCAATCTGGCCACAAATCAATCAGTTCATAGGTCTTTAGTAAATTTTCACCTAAAACATTGACCATCACTGCTTGCGATAATAATTTAGGTTCACTCAAAGGCCAACCGCAAATCCCGCGGATATGCGCGTCAAACTGACTCATTGTACAAGCTTCGATTGTATAATGACCCGAATTATGCGGTCGAGGAGCAATCTCATTTACATATAACGCACCTGTTTTGGTCAAGAAAAATTCCACACAAAGTGTACCCACTAGGTCTACACCTTGAGCGATTACTTTTGCGATTCGACTAGCTTCTTTGGCAACTGCTTGGTCGATTCCTGCCGGTACAATTGTCTCATGCAAAATATTGTTGCGATGAATATTTTCTACAACTGGGAAAGTCACATAATCCCCGACACTATTGCCTGCTACTTGCACAGACAATTCTTTTTCAAATGGAATCCATGCTTCTAACACACATGTTCCTTGGCGTAAAAGATTCATCGATGGCGCTAAATCAGCCGTGCTTTTCAACACATATTGACCATGTCCATCATAGCCGCCCCGTGTAGTTTTCAAAACACAAGGATAACCGATACCTTCAATCGCATCTTGAATATCTGTTGGACTAATGATTGTTGCATAAGGTGCAATAACAATATTGTTACTTTCTAAAAAAGATTTTTCCATCAAACGATCCTGACTAATCGCTAATAAATCCGTCCCTTGTGGAATGTTTGCAAAATGTTGAATATGATTGATTGTATCGACATCGACATTTTCAAACTCATAAGTAATTACCTGTGATCTGCGGGCCATCTCTTCTAATGCCGTTTGATCATCGTAATCAGCAACAATATGCCAATCTGAAACTTGCGCAGCCGGACAATCTTCCGTTGGATCAATCACTCCTGTGCGAAATCCCATTTCCTTTGCGCTGATAGCCATCATGCGGCCTAATTGTCCTCCGCCTACGATACCAATCGTAGAGCCTGGTTGTAACGATTTAACCAAGTCGCTCACTACTTTCCAATACAGTTTCTGTCATGTGCTGCCGTTTTTTCTCTAAACGCTCAGCTACTTTTTTATCATACATGGAAAGCATCTGCGCCGCAAGTAGTCCTGCATTCGTTGCACCTGCTTTTCCGATAGCCGTGGTAGCAACAGGAATCCCACCAGGCATCTGAACAATAGACAATAAAGAATCCAAACCATTTAAAGCTTTTGATTGAACTGGCACACCAATGACTGGTAATGTTGTTTTTGCTGCCACCATTCCAGGTAAATGAGCAGCTCCGCCAGCTCCAGCAATAATCACTTTAATGCCTCGCTCACGTGCTTTTTCAGCAAATTCAAACATTAAATCTGGCGTCCGATGAGCAGAAATAACTCGTTTTTCATATTTAATTTCCAACTCTTCAAGGCTATCACAGGCATACTTCATTGTCTCCCAATCTGAGGTACTGCCCATAATAACTGCAACTTCTGAATTCATGCGCTACTCCTTCTCCATAAATCAATTTTCTAAAAATTTCTCTTTAAGGTCAATACCAAAAATTGACAAAAACCAATAGCTATTCATACACTTATTCTAGCAATTCCTACAAAACAAGTCAAAACGAAATTCGAATATTAAAAACATTTTAGTTTCAAACGTTCGTGTTTTGTTTATTCAAAAGAAAAGACGCAGCTGATGCTACGTCTCATTTTTATTTTGTTTCTCTTTTATAGCCATGAAAGATGAGGTTTAAAATAATCGCTGATAAACTACTCATGACAATCCCATTTCCAGTAAACATTTGTAGTGTTTCTGGTAATTTTGCAAACAACGTCGGCATCGCATTAAATCCTAGACCAAATCCGATAGAGATCGCAATAATCAATAAATTCTTTTCGTCGTTGTAATCGACTTTTGAGAGCATCTTCATACCTTGGACGGCTACCATTCCGAACATTACTAACATACCACCGCCTAAAACTGGTTCAGGAATAATTTGTGCTAAGGCTCCTACTTTAGGAAAAAGTCCTAAGATGATTAAAAAAATTGCTGAAAAATAAATTGGACGGCGAGTTTTTATTCCGGATAATTGAACCAAGCCAACATTTTGCGAGAAACCAGTATAAGGAAAGGTATTGAACAATCCACCTAGAACAACCGCTAAACCTTCTGCACGATAGCCGCGCTTTAAATCATCTTCTTTGATTTTTTTTCCGACGATATCCCCTAAAGCAAAGTACACGCCTGTTGACTCAACCATACTAACAATAGAGATAATAATCATCAATAAGATCGAAAACGGCTCAAACTTTGGTGTTCCAAAATAAAAAGGTTGTGGCACATGAAACATCGGTGCATGACCAATCGCTGCAAGATCTACTTGGCCTAAAATTGCTGCTAAGATTGTACCACCAACTAACCCAACTAATACGGCGATTGAACGGATAAATCCACGCCCAAATACTTGTACAGCTAAAATCAAAAGGATCGTTACAAAGGCTAAGATCAAATTAGTAGGATCTCCAAAACTTTGAGCAGCAGAATCACCACCACCCATTTTCGTGATTGCTACTGGGATCAACGTCAAACCGATTGTCGTAATGACGGTCCCGGTTACGATTGGCGGAAATAGTTTTTCAACTTTAGAAAAGAAGCCGGCAATCAAAACAACAAAAACACCCGCTGCGATAATTGAGCCGTACACTGTTCCTACCCCATGTGTTTGACCGATCAAAATCAACGGAGCCACAGCTTGGATTGCACACCCTAAAACAACTGGCAATCCGATTCCAAAAAATTTATTGACTGTCAGCTGCAATAACGTGGCGATACCACACATGAAAATATCGATAGAAATCAAGTAAGTCATTTGCGCTTCATTAAAACCTAAACCTGTCCCAATCAAAAGTGGTACAGCCACTGCCCCAGCGTACATCGCTAATAAATGTTGCAATCCTAAAACTGCTGATTTCCCATTTCCTGTTTCACTTGTCACTTTATGCATCCTCCTCGATAAATGTTATTTTACCGTCATGTAAAGAAGCAATCCTTGCTAAAGAAACAACTGGAATATTCATGTCTTCAATTAGCTGGCGCCCATCTTGGAAAGATTTCTCAATCAAAATCCCGATTCCAGTGACACTTGCACCAGCTTGTTGACACAATTCAATCAATCCTTTAGCGGCTTGACCATTTGCCAAAAAGTCATCGACCAACAAGACATTGTCCTCTGCAGAAAGGAATTTACGAGAAATAGAGATTGTACTTGTCACTTGTTTAGTGAAAGAATAGACAGATGCTGTTAAAAGTTCTTCATCCATTGTTAAACTCTTTGATTTTCGAGCAAAAATCATTGGCACGTTCAAAGCTTGAGCAGCATAAACAGCTGGCGCGATACCGGACGCTTCGATTGTCACCACTTTAGTAATTTTTTTATCGGTAAACACTTCCGCCAAACGTTTACCCATGGCATCCATTAATTCAGGATCTACTTGGTGTGTAATAAATTCATCAACTTTTAAAACACCTTCACCTAAAACTCGACCATTATTTTTGATACGATCTGTCAATTCTTTCATTTTCTTTTCTCCTTTTCTTCTCGTTTTTTGATTAACACAAAAAACGCACCTCATCTGCAAAGCAAAAAAGGTACGCAACCGTACGATTTTTACTTATAGTCTTGTGTTTACGGCACAAGGTAGAGACTGTCAACCATATTATGACGATATATAAGTTCACTACAATGAAAATTTTCATTGTAGTTTATGAAATATGAAGACTATTATATCAAATCCTGTTGCTCTGTAAACTACATTTGTTTCAAATGAGAAGATTTATAGTTGAATTACATGATTGTCTCACTTTTTTGGCTAAAAAAATCTCGACCTATTATAATAAACGGCCAATCTATTTATCTAATTCAAATTAATTGGCAATTACTCAGTAATTTGAGATGATTATAGATAGAATTCAAGCGAAGATAAGGAGGTTCTTCTGGTGATTGATTATTTCTCTATCTCAAGTGAAGGATTACAAAAAAATACTCAAGCCCCAAATTGGTTGTCCGTTTCTAATCCAACCGATGCAGAAAAAGAGCAACTGGAAAAAGAACATCATTTGCCTAAAAATTTCTTTGCATTTGGCCAACACTATTCAAATGTTTCTTTTTTTAAAAAATACCAAGCTGAGGATAAAAAACCACTTTGTCTGATGCTTTTTATCGATATCCAGTCCATTAATGAACCAGAGTCGCTATCTTCAACAGTCACCGTTTTTTTAACACCTGATATTCTAATCACAATGAGTGAAAAATCGTTGATTGACCAAGTGTTAGATACTTTTAAATCAGAGATTTTTACTAAAGCTGGTTTGATTTTGCACACATTACAAGTCATCAATGAGCACTATCTGGTATTTTTAAAGGAACAACGCAAAACGATCGAAGAAATCAGCCACGGGACAACGAGAGGCTCAAATAGAAATATTTTAGAAAAAGCTACTTATACCGAAAAAAATCTTGTCTACATCGATAACTTATTAAAAGAGCAGCGCAAAACAGTCAATCAGCTATTGAAATCTAAGTTGGTTTATACCGATCGAGATTTGGCGATCGAGCTTGAGCTCCAAACTAAGCAAGCAACAACTTCTGTTCAGATTTATCGTGAGATGTTAAGTTCTATCAGCGGATTGATTGATAGTATGATGGATAATCGATTGAACCAATTGATGAAATTTCTAAATACGGCATCCCTTTTGCTAGCGTTGCCGACTTTAATTTTCAGCCTATGGGGGATCAATACCGGTGGTTTGCTTTGGCGTGATTCTGAGATTGGTTCAGCCATGGTCGTTTTAGTGGCACTAATCGTTTCTATTATTAGCGGTATTTACCTCTTTAGGAAAGACTATAATGCATAAAGAAACCTACCCAAGAAAGTGGTTCTTACTTCTCTGGGTAGGTTTACTATTTTAGTTCTATACTATTTTAATTCATTAGCTACTGAGAAGTGTCCGATAACATCTGTGATCCGATTCAAGTCAACGTTTCCGCCAGATACGACAGCCACGACTTTTTTACCATTCACATATTTATCTACTTTACCTGAAAGAATAGCTGCTGTTGCTAATCCACCAGCACCTTCAACAACGATTTTTGTCCGTTGAATCAAATCTTTCATGGCAAGTTCAATCTCTTCTTCAGATACTGTGACCATATCATCTACTAAATCTTCCACAACTTCAAAAGTAAGATTCCCTGGAAATTCTACTGCACAACCATCAGCGATCGTTGCAGCTTCCTTATGTCCTATTTTATGTCCTGCACGGAAAGAAGCAGTCATTCCATGAATATTGTCCGCTTGCACACCAATGATATTGATATTAGGGTTGAATGTCTTCATCGCTACAGCGATACCTGCGATTAAACCGCCACCGCCAACAGGAACGATGACAGTATCTACATCCCAAATCGAATCAAGAATCTCAAGACCAATCGTTCCTTGACCTGCCATTACAAATTCATCATCGTAAGGAGGGATGTAAGTCACGCCTGTTTCTTCTACGATTTTTTCACAATATGCTTTGGCTTCGTCAAAACCAGATCCATGAAGGATAACTTTTGAACCATAGCCTTCTGTTGCTTCAACTTTAGCTTTAGGTGCAGTTTCTGGCATAACGATTGTACTTTGAATTCCTAGTAATTTAGAAGTCAACGCCACACCTTGGGCATGGTTACCAGCTGAAACAGCAATAACACCTTTGTCTTTTTCTGCTTGAGTCAAATGGGCAATTTTATTGAAAGCACCGCGGAATTTGAACGAGCCTGTCAATTGCATATTTTCTAATTTCAAAAATACTTGGCCACCAGTTTGAGCAGTCAAGAACATTGACTGAATCAACGGTGTTACACGACCATATTGTTTTACAACGTTTTTTGCTTCGTGGATATCTTCAATAGATACAGGTAACTCAGTCATCGTTTCAGTCATTACAAAACATCTCCTACTCCAGTATAAGGAACATCAATTGAATCTGCTAATGCTTTAGAAACTACTTTACCATTATAAATACTTAAACCTGATAATAATGATTCATCAGATTTCAATGCGTCATCTAATCCTTTCACACTAACATCTTTAAGGAATGAGATATTTCCTTTTGCTAGCGCGATTGTTGCTGTCCGTGGTGTAGCACCTGGCATATTAGGAACAGCATAGTGAATTACACCATGTTTAGTAAATACTGGATCAGCATGGTTCGTTGGTGTGTCAATTGTTTCAACAGTCCCACCTTGGTCAATTGCGATATCAACGATAACAGAACCTGGTTTCATTGACTCAACCATATATTCTTTTACTAATTTTGGTGGCTTAGCCCCTGGGATTAAGATTGTTGAAATAAATACATCTGCTTCTTTGATTTTTGCTTCTAAGTTTTCAGTATTTGAAACAATCACATCAACATTATGATCTTTATAGCGATCTTCTAATTGTTTGATACGTTTTTCATTTACTTCAAGAATGATAACGTGACAACCAATACCAACAGCCATGTCAGCTGCATTTTCAGCTGCGTTACCACCACCTAAAATAACAACAGTTCCAGCTTCAACACCATCGATTCCTGGAAGTAAGATTCCTTCGCCGCCATGTTGTTTTTCTAAATAATATTGACCTAAATTAACTGCACGACGACCAGCAATCGCACTCATTGGTTTCAACAATTCTAACACACCATTGATTGAAATATTTTCACCAGATAAAGCTGTTACGCCAACTTCCATCATTTTTTCAACACAAGCTTTGTTAGCTGCTAAATGTAAGAAGCCCCAGATAATTTGACCTTTTTTGAAATAGTGGTATTCACTTTCCATTGGTTCTTTAACTTTTACGATCAAGTCTGCAGTCCACGCTGTATCTGTGTCTACGATTTTACCGCCAGCTTCAATATATTGTTCATTGGTGAAGCCTGAACCTGCACCAGCATTATTATCAACTAGCACTTCGTTTCCTGCTTCGACTAAAATTTTTACGTTCTCAGGTGTCATGCCTACGCGTGCTTCACCTTGTTTTGGATCTTTGATTACACCAATTTTCACAGTAAATCACTCCTATAGAATTATTATGAAGTTCTTCAACTTCCGAACATGTTTACTATATCACAATGTATTCTTGAAACAACGATTCCTTCTTAAGTGTTATTGATATCTCATTATTATTAAACACACGTTCATTTAATAAAAAATAAAAGCTTTAAAAATCTTTTATATCAACATTTCTAAATAAGATTCTTATCATTTTTCTATTTTTGATTCTCTTTAAATAGTTTTTTTATTTTCAAAGTCCGTAAACGCTATCTGTTTTTTATGTGATTATTATAATTTGTCTAATATTTACTCAATTCAATAAAAAAAGGTTGAGGAATTATTCCTCAACCTTTTTTTGACAATCTGGACATAAGCCATAAACTTCTAACCGATGTTTGTTAATCTGATATCCAGTTAATTTACTAGAAGCCATCTCCACATCTTCTAATCCAGGATAGAAAAAGTCAACAATTTTTCCACATTCAGTACAGATGGCATGGTAATGCTGTTTGTTGGTAAAATCAAAACGACTTGCTGCATCCCCATAGTTCATCTCTTGAACAATTCCTATCTCAACAAACTTCCGCAGATTATTATACACTGTAGCTACACTCATATTTTGGAAACGACTTTCCAATGAGCGAAAGATCTCATCAGCTGTTGGATGATTACGATATAGGATCAAGTACTCTAAAATGGCGTAACGTTGTGGCGTGATTCGGACACCGCGGGCTTTCAATTCTTTGACCGCTTGATCAACTGCCTCATTTACCATATAAGCCCTCCTAATTGTATTCTCTTTTAAAATAATACTATTATCTGAAGGGAAATACTAGTTTAGTTTCAAAAATTAATCATTCTCATGAATTATTGATCAAATTGAAATAATTCAGTAGACAAATAACGTTCGCCGTTATCTGGTAATAAAACTAAGACTTTTTGATCAGGTAACATTTTCTTTGCTACTTCTAACGCAGCAAATAGCGCAGCTCCAGAGGAAACGCCAACTAAGATTCCTTCTTTTTTCGCAATTTCACGGGCTGTTTGGATCGCATCACTACTTTTTACTGGTAAGACTTCATCATAAACTTCTGTATTTAAGATGCTCGGAACAAATCCAGCACCTATTCCTTGGATTTTATGAGGCCCCGGCTGTCCACCTTCTAAGACTGGTGATTCTTCAGGTTCTACTGCATATACTTTGATATTCTCATACATACGTTTTAGTTCATTTCCCACCCCAGTGATCGTACCACCTGTACCAACACCAGCAATAAACGCATCTAACCCATTAGTTTCAAACACATCTACAATCTCTTTTGCTGTTGTTTCTTCATGGACTTTAGGATTTGCTGGATTATCAAACTGAGCTGGAATAAATCCATTGTTTTTTGCTGCTAATTCTTCAGCTTTTGCAATTGCACCTTTCATTCCATCGGCTCCAGGAGTTAAAACTAAATTTGCTCCATACGCTTGCATCAATTTGCGTCGTTCAACACTCATAGTATCTGGCATCACCAATGTTACAGGATAGCCTTTTGCTGCACCGACCATCGCTAGACCGATACCAGTATTACCAGAAGTCGGCTCGATAATCATCATATCTGGTTTTAATTTGCCGTTTTCTTCTGCATCTTCGATCATTTTCAAGGCAATTCGATCTTTTACACTACCACCAGGATTAAATGATTCTAACTTAACAAAAATCTGAGCCATATCATTTGTTGTCATGTTTTCAAGTTTAACAATTGGTGTCTCACCGATCGTATCCAAAATTGAGTCATAAATTTTTGTCATTTTTCCTCACTCCGTTCCTTATCTTATGTAAGTTATATTAACGAATAATGAGAAAAGATGCGAGGATTTCGACTTTTAACTTCCTGTTTTGATTGATTCTTAGCTACCAATTTTTTAGAAATCACATGCTCAAAAAAGATGATACAAAAAGTATCATCTTTTAGAAAAATTAAATTGTAATTGTGTCTCCTGGCATAATCGTCGAATCCGCATTCCAACCATTATCTGATAATAATTGCTCTACACTAATACCAAATTTTTCTGCAATCCCCCAAATCGAATCGCCAGATTGAACTGTATAAGATTGGCCACTTGCTGATGAAGCAGTCAATTGTGTTGCTTGCTCTGTATTTGTCGTCGTTTGAACCGCAGTTCCAGCTCCTGGTGTGTCAAAACGAGTTAGGTTATACGTTTGGATCAAAGAAATTAATTTGCCTGCATATCCTGGATCTGTCGCATAACGACCAGTTAGATAAGCAGCTGCATCTTGATAACTAGTAGTGTGGCTCTTTCGCGCTCCAGCATAATATGAGCTAGCTAAGAGGCTCGCATGAGCTTGAAACGACTCATCATAACTACTGTACACAGCAAACGGTTCGTCCATCGTTACCCATTGTCCGTTTAAATATTCCTGTGTTCCCATCGTCACTGATGCTCCACCGCTGTATTCTTTCACCCCAAATAAATTATAATAAGGTGCTGCTGATAGTTGAGAAGTCCCAAAACCAGTTTCAACTAGCGCTTGAGCTACCATGATTGAGGCATAAAGATCGTTTGATGATGATACTTGCATCGCTGAAGTACCTAATTGTTCAATAAAGGCAGATTGATTTTGTGTTTGACCAGCTTCAGCTGCACTTACTTCCACCGTGTTCATAGTTACAATAGCTGGTGAAAGAATCATCGCCGTACCTAATAAAGGTACTGTTTTTTTCGCAATTTTTAGTTTTCTTGCTTTTTGCTGCATTCTTATGTAATTATATTTTTCGGTCCGGGTTTTAAATTGATTCATCATATACCTCCAAGAAACCTTTACAGAGCTCTTCATTTTAATATCTTTTAAAAGTATAATCTAAGAATCACTAACAAACAATTCAAATCCGATAAAGTCACCAATTTGTCATTGCTTCGTAACATGCGTAATAAAAAAGTGACAGTTATTTTTAAAAGTACAGAATAAAAGTGAAACAACTATGCCTTAGCATTTGCTGTTTCACTTTTATTCTCTTTTCTACTTGTTAGTCAGTGATTGATTTTGGAACACTAACTGATCATCTAATAACTCAATGGATACTTTTGTGTTTGGCATTACCCGACCGGCGATGATTTCTTTGGCTAAAGGTGTCTCAACTTCACGTGTGATAAATCGTTTCAGCGGCCGCGCACCATATTGCGGTTCATAAGCTTTTTCTGCAATCCAACTTTTTGCATCTTCGGTAATGTCTAATTGAATGTCTTGCTCTTCCAAACGATGTGACAGATGGTGGATAATTTTCTCAACAATCCCCTTTACATCAGACAAACTTAACGGTGTAAACAAGATTGTATCATCGATTCGATTCAAAAATTCTGGTTTAAAATGCCCCCGTAACATACTTAGGACTTGTTCCTTTGTCGTCTCGGGGATTACTCCTTCTGCAGTTACACCCTCTAGCAAAATTTGCGAGCCGATATTGCTTGTCATAATCAGAACCGTATTTTTAAAATCTACTAACCGTCCTTTGGAATCCGTTAACCGTCCATCATCTAAGACTTGCAGCAAAATATTAAAAACATCCGGATGTGCCTTTTCAATTTCATCAAGTAAAACAATCGTGTATGGATTTCTCCGAACTGCTTCGGTCAATTGGCCACCTTCTTCATAGCCAACATAACCTGGAGGTGCTCCAACAAGTCGGGCTACAGAATGTTTTTCCATATACTCACTCATGTCAATCCGCACCATGTGTTCTTCTGAATCAAACAGATTTTCAGCCAATGCTTTTGCAAGTTCCGTTTTGCCGACTCCTGTCGGTCCTAAAAATAAAAAGGAACCTAACGGACGATTAGGATCTTGCAGCCCAGCTCGTGAGCGCAGTACTGCATCACTTACTGCATCTACCGCTTCATCCTGACCAATCACTCGTTTATGCAATGTATCATTCAAGTTTAATAATTTTTCTCGTTCTCCTGCTACAAGCTTCGTTACAGGTATCCCGGTTAACCGACCAACCACTTGAGCAATCTCATTTTCAGTAACCGATTCTTGGACCATTTTGAGATCATTCTCTTTATTTTTCGCTTCTAGTTCAGCCAATTCTTTTTCCAATTTGGGGATGGTTCCATGACGAAGCACTGCTGCACGTTCTAAATCATAATTATTTTCAGCATCTTCTAACTCATGTTTGGCTTGATCAATCTCTGCTCGTTTGTTAGAAACTACGTTCACTTCTTCTTTTTCGGTTTCCCATTGTAGTTTCATCGCATTAGTTTCTTCGCGAAGATTAGCCAATTCTTCTTGTAAGTTTTCTAAACGTTTTTTACTAGCATCATCGCTTTCTTTTTTCAACGCAGCTTCTTCGATTTCTAATTGCATCAAGCGGCGAGTTACCTGATCAAGCTCGGTTGGCATCGAGTTCATTTCGACTCGGATGCTTGCACTTGCTTCATCGATAAGATCGATTGCTTTATCGGGTAAAAATCGATCCGTAATATAACGATCAGATAATGTTGCTGCTGCTACCAGTGCATTATCATGGATATTTACACCATGGTGGATTTCAAAACGCTCTTTCAATCCTCGTAAGATGCTGATCGTATCTTCTACGGTCGGCTCTTTTACTAAGACTTTTTGGAAACGCCGTTCTAGAGCTTTATCTTTTTCCATGTATTGACGGTATTCATCTAACGTCGTCGCGCCAATCAAGTGTAATTCACCGCGTGCTAACATCGGTTTTAATAAATTCCCGGCATCCATGCTTCCTTCAGTTTTGCCAGCTCCAACGATATTATGAATCTCGTCAATAAATAATAAGATGCGGCCATCTGCTTTTTTGACTTCTTTTAAAACAGCTTTTAATCGTTCTTCAAATTCTCCACGGAATTTTGCCCCAGCGATTAATGAACCCATATCTAAAGAAAAGACTGTCTTGTCTTTTAAATTCTCAGGTACATCTTTGCGAACAATCCGCTGAGCTAGACCTTCCACAATAGCCGTTTTACCAACTCCGGGTTCGCCGATCAAGACCGGGTTATTCTTTGTTTTCCGCGAAAGGATTCGGATTACATCCCGGATTTCTTCGTCACGCCCGATAATGGGGTCTTGTTTTCCATTTTTAACTTGTTGGACTAAGTCAACGCCATATTTTTCTAATGCTTTATAGGTTTCTTCTTGATTTTGCGAAGTCACTCTATCTCCTCCTCGCATGTCTTCAATATTTTTTTGTAATTCTTTTTCATTCAATCCTTGCTGAACCAAATAGTTCGTCAAAGAATAGTTTTTCAATTTCATCAATGCTAAAATAACAATCTCTGTTGATAAGAAATCATCGTTAAAATTCTCACGTAATTTATCTGCTTCGTTTAATAGCGTAAATAGATTTTGACTTAGATTTTGGCCATATTGAACATTGCCGCTTACCGTCGGATATCCATCGAGCACTTTATCGACCTTATGTTCAAACTGATCAACATCAATCCCTGCATCTGTATAAAAATTCCGAGCAAAATGATTTGGCTGTAAAAAAATTTTCCATACATGAGCGATATCAATTTCTTGATGCTGTCTCGTCATTGCAATCTGCTGTGCTTCTGCAATGGTCTCTTGCAAAGTCGTCGTCATTTTTTCGATATTCATAGACATACCTCCGACATGATTATTTATTTCCAAATAAAAGTATATATCATTGGTCAGTAAAGGTCAAATAATACGTTTACTAAAGGCAACAGTTTTTATTATGAAGAAAATAAAAATAATGCTACAATTTTCTCAATACTAGAAAGTGAGTGATTCCATGATTTCACGTGTCATCGGATTTGAAAAAGGGTTTCCACTTTCAAATGGAAATCAGTTTGAAGCCTACGAAGTAATGCTTCCTAAAGTAAATAAATTCGATCTTATCGTAAAAAATTTAGCGGTATCTATCAACCCCATTGATACAAAATTAAGACAAAGTGGTAAAGGAATCCCTCAACCTCATATTCTCGGCTTTGATAGTGTGGGTATCGTGACTCAGATGGGCAGTAAAGTTGAAAATATCCAAATTGGTGATCGAATCCTTTTTGCCGGTACGACTAAACGCTTTGGCAGTTATAGCGAATGTCAAGTTGTTGATTCGCGGATTGTTGCTAAACTACCAAATGAGATTACGACCGATGAAGCAGCGGCTTTACCATTGACCTTTATCACTGCTTTTGAAATGTTATTTGAAAAAATGGGACTGATTGCTGAAGAAAATCAAAATGACGGCGAGATTTTGATTATCAACGGAGCTGGCGGAGTCGGCTCGATTGCCACACAGCTAGCTAAATGGGCTGGTCTGACAGTGATTGCTACTGCTTCTCGGGAGGAAAGCAAAGATTGGGCCAAAAAAATGGGCGCAGATTACATCATCGATCATCACAAAAATTTAACAAAACAAGTAAATAAACTCGGCTATCGATTATTGCCGAATATCTTGATTCTTCATTCTACCGATCACTACTTTGATGAGATGTGTGATCTACTTGAACCATTTGGTCATCTTGGCTCCATTGTCGGTTCTAATAAAGATCTAAATTGGGCAAAATTAAAAAATAAATCTGGCAGTTTCGATTGGGAATACATGTTTGCTAAGACAGATTATGATTTTGCTATTGCTTCTCAAGGAACGATTTTAGAACTACTCGTTCGATTATTGCAAGAAAAAAAGATTCAAAGTACGTTGACGAAGATTCTTCCAGGATTTTCGCCCGATGTTTTCTATCAAGCGCATCAATTCATCGAAGAAGATAAAATGATTGGAAAACTTGTCATCCATTACTAAACAAAAAGAAGTTAACGTATTGCTCGTTAGCTTCTTTTTTTGGCTTTTTTAAATTCATGATTGATCTGGCGCTGTTTGTTGAACAAAACATAGATCATGCCGATCAAAAAGGGCAATAGATACGTAGCATAACGGTATAAAAGCAATGAGGATACTGCATCCACCTTGCCTACCACATTTCGAAATAATAATACATAAACAAATTCAAACCCGCCGATTCCTCCTGGAGCTGGTAAAACTCCTCCAAGAATTACAGTGAAGCTGATTAGTGCTACCGTTAACCAAATATCAATTGTAGGATGTTCTTGTACTAAAATAAAAAATGGCAAAAAATACCAGACTACTAACTTTGCCATATTTGAGCAAAATACACGGATAACAGCATTTCGATCATGAATAAAGGCTTTGATTGCTGCACGTAACGAATAAACTTGATTGTTTATTCGATCGACTATATCACGTAATTTTTGATGTTTGAACCATCGATTGCAAAAAATGATCAATAAAACTTGCGCATTGATATTCAAACTTAAGATCAATAAAACTGAGACGATCAGTAAGGTCACAAAGATTCCAGCGATGACCAAAAACGTCCCATTGGTGATATATCGTTGGATTGCATCATTTTTTACAACCAAAAAAAATAATGCCCAAATCATCAAGGCAATCTTATAAGTGATCATTCTTAACGCACTCGTACCGGTCCCTTCAGAATACCTCAGCTTTTTTTTATGATAATAAATAACTTCGGATACAATCGATCCCGTCCCAAAGGTTACGACTCGATAAAAGGTTGCATAGGCTGATGCAAAAAAGCCATCACGTATAGAAAATTCGCGATTAAATTCATTTGCGATATTTTTAATGGTATAACCTTCGATCACTTGACTGATTACTCCAAACATTGTGACGCCTAAAAGAACGGGCCAGGAGGTCTTCCCAAGTTCAGTAAAGATTTCACTTAGAGAATCTCGAATAACAAAAATAATCACACCGATCATTACGACAAACAACAAAATATTTAAAATCAATTTCCGATTGATTGCTACATTCATTTTTTATCCCCATTTTTTCTTTATTGCTCTAGCCTACCACATGCTAAAGGGCAAAAAAAGAAAAAGCTTCAAGTTTTGCGGTCCCCTCAAGAGTTGGAGAAAAATCAACTCTCAAGAAGACCGACGTTCCCAAAGCTTTTACTTCATTTTATTTAGCATTGTTTTCAATAATCTTGACGATTACGTCCACTGCTTTTTCCATCGTTTGCAATGAAACAAATTCAAATCGTCCATGCATATTTTCAGCACCAGCAAAAATATTTGGTGTTGGGATTCCCATGAATGAAATCTTCGAGCCGTCAGTTCCACCACGAATCGGTTCAATGATTGGTGTCACACCGACTTCTTCCATAGCACCTTTAGCAAGCTCAATCACACTCATATCTTTTTCAATGATCTCACCCATATTGTAATATTGATCGTGCATCTCGATTTCAACACGTTCTTGATCAAATTGACTATTCATTTTTTCTTGGATATCAGTGATTATTTGTTTCCGAGCTTCAAACTTATCACGATCATGATCCCGAATGATATATGTCATCTTCGCTTCTTCAACATTTCCGTTTAAAGCTAATAAATGATAAAAACCTTGACGTCCATCTGTTTTTTCCGGACGTTCATCTTCAGGTAATTGATCATGGAAATCAATCGCCATTTGCAATGCATTAATCATCGTATTTTTAGCAGTTCCCGGATGAACATTTTTCCCATACATCGTGATCTCAGCTTGTGCGGCACTAAATGTTTCATATTGCAATTCACCGATGGGACCACCATCCATAGTATAAGCAAAATCTGTATTGAATTCCTTAACATCAAATTTGTCCGCGCCAATCCCAATTTCTTCATCTGGACCAAACCCAACCCGTACTTCACCATGTTTGATTTCTGGATGCTTGATCAAATATTCCATCGCCGTCATGATTTCAGCGATTCCAGATTTATCATCAGAACCTAATAAAGTTGAACCATCAGTCGTAATCAACGTTTGACCAGCATAGTTCTTCAAATTAGGAAAATCTTTTACATTCAAAGTATATTTTCCGGCGGCATCCAACTTGATTGTAGATTCACCATCATAATTTTCAACAATCTGTGGATTGACATTTTCTGCATTGAAGTCAGCGGTATCCATGTGAGAGATAAAACCGATTGTTCGTGTTTCTTTGTCCAAATTGCTTGGTAAAGTAGCAATCACATAGCCGTTTCCTTCGTTGTAAGCAATATCTTTCATGCCGATTTTTTCTAGTTCTTTCATCAGGGTATGGGCAAATGCCACCTGTGTTTGCGTTGAAGGGGTTGTGGTGCTTGTCGCATCAGAACGAGTTTCTGTCTTCACATAGTCTAAAAAACGTGGTAATAAATTTTCGTACATCTTACTCTCTCCTTTAATGCTATTTATTTAAATGAAAAAGGATTTGTAGAAACATCCGATGAAATGATCTCAACGTCCCAGCCTTCTTCATTTTTCCATTGGTTAAATAAAGCCACCATTTTTTCTTTACATAGCGACTCAATATAGTGTCCCGGATCAATCACTACCATCCCTGTTTCTTGCATGTCATGAGCAGTATGATAATAAACATCACCAGTGATATATACATCTGCTTGGGCAGCTACAGCATGGGGATAAAACTTTTCACCGCTGCCTCCGCAGATTGCTACTCGTTTAATTGTTTCTTTAGCTGCATGGGGATAAACTACTCGCAGACCTTCTAATGAAAAAACTTTTTTGACTTTCGCAATAAAATCTTCCGTAGACAATCCTTCTTTTAAATTCCCTACTCGACCGATCCCAAATTTTTCTGACAAATTGTCTAGTCGATAAATATCATATGCTGGTTCCTCATATGGATGGGCAGCTAATAATGCAGCGATTACTTCTGATTGTCTTGTTTCCGGGAAGATCACTTCAACTTTACTTTCTTGGACTTGTTCTGGTACATTTGGCGAACCAATCGTCGGCATCGCCTGTTCATTTGGGGTAAAACGCCCGGTCCCGTTAACAGTAAATGACGTTGCCTGATAATTTCCTTGTTCACCAGCTCCAGCTTTCGCTAATGCAAGACGCATTTTTTTTGCATCAGTTTGCGGAACATAAACAGCCAGTTTTTTCATTTGAACTGTATGGGTCTGAATCAGATATTCGGTGTCAAAAACATCCAATGCCTCACAAAACCAGTCATTTAAACCATTAGGGATAATATCCATATTGGTATGAGCCGCATAAACTGCAATATCATGCTTAATGAGTTCTGCATACATTTTAGTTTGGACCTCATCTGTCGTCAAACGTGAAATTGGACGAAAAATCGGTGGATGTTTTACAATCAATAGATCGATTTTTTTAGCAATCGCTTCTTCAACAACTACTGGGCGAACATCTAAACTCATCATGATTCGTTTAACTTCTTTATTCAACGTACCAATATGCAGTCCAACTGGATCGCCTTCTTCTGCTAACCACTCAGGACAATATCGTTTAAAACGTTGGATAAATTCATTCCCCTGCATCGGCAAGTACCTCCTTGATCCATTTGATCTCTTGTGTGACGTTTTCGATTTTTTTTGCGACATCTTGATCACTTTGGCGTAAGCTAGCGAGTATCTTTTCACTTTTTATCAATTTATGGCGCCATTTTTCAAGAAAGATAGAATTTTTTTCCTTCAGTAAAACCGGACCAAAAAAAAGTTCTTTAGCAGAATACTCTGGAGTCGTTTCTACTTTTTCAGCTACGATTATTTCGTAGATTTTTTGATTTTCGGCCACGATTGCTTCATCCGTAAGTTGATAATTTTCATTAACTAACCATGTACGTAATTGGCGTTCACCAACATTCGGCTGTAAAATCAAACGCTCTTTGCCTGACAGACGCTGATTTTCTTTGCCTCGTTGCAAAATGTCCCGAATCAGCACACCGCCCATACCGCAGATTGTAATGGTAGAAACATGATCATTTAACACAACTGCATCTAGTCCATCTGCTAAACGAACATCGATTTTTTCTGTTAGACCATTTTTAGCGACTTGCTTTTTGGCAGATTCATAGGGACCAACGACCACTTCACCAGCGATACCATGAGCTATCTTTCCTTGCAGCATCAAAGCCACTGGCAAATAAGCATGATCGGAGCCGATGTCTGCTAAAATAGCTCCTTGCGGCACAAATTCCGCAGCTTTTTGTAAACGATTCGATAAATCTTTGGCGTTCATTTCTTCACATCCTAAAATAGATTATAACACTCCTTAAAAAAAGCGCCCCTAAAAAAGAGCTAAATGACAGCGCTTTTTAATAGGGCGTTTGCTTTTTTCTAAGAGAATTTTCGCTTTTTAACCGTTTCGACGATTTTCACCGACCATAAAGATTTCTTTACTTAAATAACGTATACGTTCCATGATTCGCTGTGCCTTCAGCGGTTCTTCATCTCCACGTTGAGTAACAGACAGATGTTGTTCCAGTTGTTCCATATTAAAATTGGAAGAAAAGAACGTCGGTAGTTGTTCTTGCATACGATATTGTAAGATTACACCTAAAACTTCATCTCGGATCCACGCACTCATAGAATCCGCCCCGATATCGTCAATCATTAAAATCGGTGCGTGCTTGACTTCGTTCAACTTAGGACCCACTTGATCTTTTGAAATTGCTTGCTTCATTTCACCAGCAAAAGTGGGAAAATGTAACAGGGTCGTCTCAAAGCCTTTAACAGCTAATTCATGGGCCACCGCTCCTAATAAATAGGTTTTCCCCACTCCAAATCCACCGACTAAATACAAAGCTTTATGAAATTGTTTAGGGGCTTCTTCATAGTGATCAATAAAATCCAATGAGGCAGCTAATGCTTCCAGCCGACCAGATGTGTTATCAAATGTCCGAATAGAAGCATTTCGAATATCTTTAGGCATATCTAAAGAATTCACGCGATTACGGATTTCTTCTTCTCGTTTCAAGCGAAGTAATTCATCTGTTGGAACGTACGTGACATCAATGAAATGAAAGTTTAAGCTCAACTGCGGTTCATAACCTGGCGCAATCATAGTAGGATCGGAAGCTAGATATTTCTTCTTTTCTTGCACAAATTCGTACAGTTTTGCAAAAGATTTCTCGATGTCTGCTTGCGTCAATTTTTCTTTATGCTCTTCAATAAATTGGCGCACATCCTCATCTGCTAAGATCTCTTCCATCATTTGTCGGTAGCGGCCATCGATTCCGCGACTTTTTATGATGCGATTCAATTCTTTTCCGACATCTTCCATTAATCGTCACCTTCTTTGCTTAAATATTGTGCTAATTTGCGGTTTAATTCGGCTTCTTTTTCAGGAGCCAACCTCGTTTCTTTTGGCGGCTGTTTGATATGTTCTGGTAACGTCTCTTTACGGACAGTCCCTCGTTTTTGATAAGTTGGCCGATTTGTCTGTGTTTTAACTAGCTGCTGACTATTCTCACGCACATGTGCGATCGCGCCTTCTGGTGTAGTAATTTTTTTCTGTGCCCAATCATTAGCAATTGCATGTAAATAATTGGCATTGATTACAGCCTGATCTTTGATTACTAAAATATAATTAATGATAATATTGATCACACTTTTAGGCAGTAAATTACGACCAATCAAATCTTCCAATAATCGGACTTCTGTATTGGTTTCAAAGCCGCCCTTTTCCCGTTTAATTGCTCGTAAAAAAGTTACCGGTGCGATTTTTTTACTTTGAGTGATGATTTCTAATTCTTGTGCTGAAAATGTTGCGGTACTTTCGGCAGTTTCTTTTGAAGCTGTTTCTTTTTTTACTGAAACATTGGGTCGTTTTTCTTTATTGATCAATTGCCGTAAATACTTAAAGTTCAGACCGTTTTTTTCACCAGCTGCAGCTTTTGCAACATATTCTGCTAAATCTAATTCATTCAATCCGTAGAGTGTTTGGAATGTTTGTAATTTTTCTCGTTCTTCAACGCTTAGTACCAAATTGAAGCGTTTCACTTGTTGAGCAAACAATGACCAATCGAAGTCTGTTTTAGTGGTAAAAGTTTCTTGAGTATCTTCTAACGTCTCACTTTGACTACTAAACGCTTGTTCATCTAAGCGATAAACATCTCGAAAACGTTTGGTGATATTTTTGATAGTGTCTTTAGCAAATGTCTTTGGTTTAAATCGCTCAACCAGTCGTTCATAGCGGCCCTTTCCAATCTTATCTAATAATAGATAGGACATTAAAGGATCTTGGAAAAATTTGCTTGGAACTAATGGTGACCGTAGTTGATAAATCAAACTCAGCCCAATCTCATGATCAGTCTGTTGATAACTTTCTAATAAACCAATACCTTCAAGACGCTCACGTGCTTTAACTAGATTCATCAAACCGATATCAATAGCTGCTAATAAATCTGTATGCATCAGACTAGGACTTTTGCCTTCCAATGTAATATCACTTACTAAAGTTAAATACAAACTTGAAGCAGTACTACCAATGACTGGTTGATATAAATATAGCAATGCATCCTGTTGACTTTGATCAAGTTGCGGCTCACCGTAAACCGTGTAAAAAGTGCTGGGTTTCAGTTCTACTGCCACTAAAAATGCCTCCTACTCTTCATCCGTCGTCTTTGCTTTATCAACGATTTCTTGTAGTTCCTTTAAAAAGACAGACATGTCTTTAAACTGACGATAAACACTCGCAAAGCGAATATAGGCAATCTCATCAACATCCATTAAGTCTTCCATTACAAATTCACCAATTTTGCTTGTTGCGACTTCATTTTCTCCGGTGCTTCGAACACGATTTTCTACATGATCGACAATTTGTTCCATTTGTTCCATCGCTACTGGACGTTTCTCAGCTGAACGGATCAAGCCACGCAAAATCTTATCGCGGCTGAATTCTTCACGATCACCGTTTCGTTTAACCACTAATAATGGTGTCGCTTCGATTCGTTCAAACGTTGTAAAACGAAACCCGCAGCTTTCACATTCTCTACGCCGGCGAATCGCTCGTCCGTCATCTGTCTGGCGACTGTCGATTACCCGAGAATTATTATGATTACATTTTGGACAACGCATAATTTCACCCGCTCTTTCTTAAGCTTGATTCTATTCACGTAATTCGTAAATATCTTTTGTTATATAGAATTATTTTTTAAAAACAAAAATTTTTGAAAGAAAAAACTTCCTTATTTATATAACATGAGTTTACCATAACCAGCTCGCTAAAAAAAGCGTCGTAAGGCTACGACGCTGAATTCATTAAGAAACAAATTTATTTTCTTTCAACCAATCCAAAACTTGCTTATGTGTTGTTTCTATTGAATCACAATTGTCAAAGAGGATATCTGCTCTTTTTTTCTTTTCTTCTAAAGAAAGTTGACTATTTATCCGCATCAACGCCTCTTTTTCCGACAATTCATTTCTTGCCATCAAGCGTTTTAATTGAATTGCTGGGCTCACATAGACCACCGCTACTTTATCCATCAGCATTTCATAGTGCCGCTCGTATAATAATGGGATATCTACGATCACTAGGTCATTACTTTTTTTCGCTTCTTGGATCTGTCTATTTATCTCTCCTCGAATAAATGGATCAAGGGTTTCGTCTACTAATTGGCGCTTCTTTTCATCGAAAAAAATAATCGAGCCTAATTTTTTTCGGTCTAATTTTCCATTGCTTTGTAAGATAGTTGGACCAAAATTTTTTTCTAAAGCTTTCAATCCGTCAGTTTCAGGTTCTACCACTTTACGGGCGATGATATCTCCATCGACTACGGGAAAGCCTTCTTTTTTAAAAAAACGAACGACTGTCGTTTTCCCGCTGGCGATTCCACCAGTTATTCCTAAGACAAAAGTCATCTTTACACCTTCTTTAGTTTTTGACAGTGGGGACAAAGATGGGTTCCCCTTTGTGCGACTTTGATTTTAATGATTGGCGTTTTACAACGAGCACAAGGTTCTCCAGTTTGTCCATAGACATGTAATTCTTGTTGAAAATGCCCCGCTTCACCTAAAGCATTCAAGTACGTTCTGATCGTCGTCCCGCCTGCTTTTTTTGCTTTGGTGATAACTTCAATAATCGCTTCGCGCAACCGAGCAATCGTTTGTGCATCCAACGTATTGGCTGGCTGTTCGGGATGGATCTTAGCTAACCACAATACTTCATCGGCATAAATATTTCCTAATCCCGCGACGACTTTTTGATTCAATAACAACGGCTTAATCATGGTTGAAGATTTTTGAAGCTGTGTTTTAAAATCAGCTAGATCAAAATCAGCAGGCGTTGGTTCTGGACCTAATTGCAACAATCCTTTATACTCTTTAGCCATTCCTTTTTTCAGCAAAGCCATTCGGCCAAATTTTCGCACATCACGATAGATCAATTCTGTCCCATCTGAAAAAATAAATTGGACATGACTATGTTTATCTAACGCTGTCGGTTCAGCAAAATATTCATATTTTCCTTCCATTCGCAAATGTGAAATCATTTCATAATGAGTAAACTGAAATATCAGGTATTTTCCCCGGCGATCAACAGTTTCCAATGTTTCTCCCAACAATTGCTGCTGAAAAATTTCAACTTCTGGAAATTCAATGATCCTAGGCCAATAAACATTTACTTTGGCGATGGTTTTTCCTTTAACTAATGAGACCAATCCCTTTCTGACTGTCTCGACTTCTGGTAATTCCGGCATCTCTATCATCCTAACTTGATCAACATTCTTAACAGTTGCTAACTAATTTATGAAGATTTTTTCTCTATCAAAACTTGCAGAAAAAGCTGGATTTCCTCCAGCTTCAGTTTACTTTGCTTCATACCAAGTATTTCCCCAGCTGCTATCTGTCACTAGCGGTACGTCTAATTGAACAGTATTTTCCATCACTTCTTTGACTAATTTGTCTAGTTGTTCTAATTCACTTTCTGGTACTTCAAAGACCAGTTCATCGTGAACTTGCAGCAACATAGTCGCTTGAAGTTTTTCTTCTTTTAATCGTTTGGCTAATTCGATCATTGCCAATTTCAAAATATCGGCAGCACTTCCTTGGATCGGTGTATTGATCGCAGTACGTTCTGCAAACGAACGAAGATTGTAATTGCGTGCATTGATGTCTGGTAAATAGCGACGGCGATTGTACAATGTTGCAGTGTAGCCTTTATCTTTTGCTTCACGTACGCTTTCTTCCATGTAGCGTTTAACATCTGGATAATTCTCAAAATAAGTATCGATATACTCTTGTGCTGCTTTTCGCGTGATTCCAAGATTTTGTGACAGACCATAATCAGAAATTCCATAAACGATTCCAAAATTTACTGCCTTGGCGTTTCGACGCATATTAGGGGTCACTTCGTCTTGAGAAACATTGAAGACACGCATCGCGGTACTTGTATGGATATCCATTCCGTCATGGAAAGCCTGTTTCAAATGTTCATCGCCAGAAATATGGGCTAGAACCCGTAATTCGATTTGCGAATAATCTGAAGAATAAATCAACCAGTTTTCCGCTCGTGGAATAAAGGCTTGACGGATTTTTCGACCTTCTTCTAAACGAATCGGGATATTTTGTAAATTAGGATCAACTGAACTCAAGCGGCCTGTTTGAGTCAACGTTTGGATGTAGCGTGTATGAATCTTATTATCACCTTGAATTACCTTTAATAAGCCTTCTACATAAGTCGATTGAATCTTAGCAATCTGACGATAGTTCAAAATATATTCAGCAATTGGGGCCTGTTCTCGTAATTGCTCCAACACATCAACAGCAGTCGAGTAGCCTGTTTTTGTCTTTTTGATAACAGGCAGCTGCATTTTTTCAAATAAGATCACGCCAAGTTGTTTAGGCGAATTGATATTAAACTCTTCACCAGCTTCTCGATAAATTTTTTCTTCGATTTCTTGTAATCGTTTTGAAAATTCTCCCCGCATTGCTTGAAGACGTTGAGCATTCACTGTGATTCCAGCAATTTCCATCTCAGCTAAAATACGAGAAAGCGGCAATTCCATTTGATAAAATAGTTTATCTTGTTTTTTTTCTTCTAGCTCATTTTCTAATTTATCATTTAGAAAATGAATGGCTTTGATTTTACGTGCCAAATGGCCAAACAACAACTCATCCTCTTCTGGCAGTCCTTTTTTGGCTCCTTTTCCATAAATCTGTTCATCTGTTTGGATTTCTGTATACCCATAATACTGCGCCACACCTGCGATATCATTGCTGTTATCAGTCGTATCCAACAGATAGGCTGCTAATAATACATCAAAATTGATGCCTTCTGTTTTCGTACTGTATCGATTCAAGGCAACATAAGTACGTTTAGCGTCATATACTTTCTTGCCATTAGCTGTCTCTAGCCATTTTTTGAAAAAATTATTGTCAAATAACGCCACATCGTTTGTTACATAAATCTTCTCTTTTGTTCCCCAAGCTACTCCTACGATATCGGCTAAATGATAATTTTCTTCTAACATTTCAACATATAACGCTGAATCTGCTTCAAACATCGTTTCATCAAATTCTGTGACAACTTCAAATTTGATATCTTCTAACTCGACTTCCTCTTCAACAACATTCAATTTGTTCAGAAAGCCTTTGAAATCCATTTCTTTGAAAAAAGGGATCAATTTATCTAAATCTTTTCCTTGATAAATTAATTCATCGATGGAAATCTCCACCGGTGCATCTAATTTAATCGTTGCCAATTCTTTTGAAAGAAAGGCTTGCTCTTTATCATTGATCAAATTTTCTTTCATCTTACTTTTTTTCAATTCATCGATATTTTCATAGATGCCTTCAACACTGCCGAATTGCTTCAACAATTTGATTGCTGTTTTTTCACCCACTTTAGTCACACCTGGATAATTATCAGAAGTGTCTCCAGCAAGTCCTTTCATATCGATAATCTGCGCTGGTGTCAATCCATCATATTTTTCAGCTACATGTTCAGGGGTATAGGTTTCGATTTCACTAACGCCTTTAACTGTGATATCTACTTTGATCTTATCCGTTGTTAATTGCGTCAAATCACGATCCCCAGATAAAACAACTACTTCAAAACCTTCATTTGCTGCACGATGTGCTAATGTACCAATGATATCGTCTGCTTCATAATTATCTAACTCATAATGTTTGACACCTAGTCCCACCAATAATTCACGCAAATACGGCATCTGTTCGCGAAATTCACCTGGAGTTTTCGAGCGGCCGCCTTTGTATTCTGTATACATCGCTGTTCGAAAAGTGGTATTTCCTGCATCAAAAGCTACCAATACGTGTGTAGGCTTTTCACGTTTCATGACATTTTCAAACATATTATTGAAAGCATAAATTGCATTGGTATGGAGCCCATTTTTATTTTTAAACCGTTCCAAAGAATTATGCAGGGCAAAAAAAGCACGGAAAGCTACACTGTTTCCGTCTACTAATAATAATTTATTTTCACTCATGTCCACGACTCCTAATTCATAATAATTATTTTTGCGTCTACGACTATTCCATAAATCAGATTATTGAATACTGATGCTTGCCTTCGCTGATTGTCGATATTCCTATTTTCAAGACCATTTTTAATTACAGATTGCGGGTTTGTACCGCTGATGCTTCACGCTTCATTTTAACAAAGTATTTAATGAAATGAAAAGAATGACACTGCTTTTTTCAAAATTATTGTACCTGTTGAAAATAAAAAAGAGACGAATCTTCGTCTCTATTTGCTATTTCCAAAAATCCGTAAGAATGAGATAAACAAATTGATGAAATCTAAGTACAATTGCAATGCCATGAAGACTGCGACACCATTTCCTGCTTCACCATTTGTTCCTAGATAAATCTTACGGATCATTTGATTGTCATATGCTGTGATACCTGACATGATCACTACCATCAAGATCGAAATAAAGAAATCTACCGCACTACTGTGCAACAAGAAAACATTCAACAGCATCGCAATAATGATTCCTAACAAACAGCTCAAAGCAGCTCGGCCGATCCCTGAAAGATCACGTTTTGTAAATGATCCGACCAATGACATCACTAGAAATGTTGCTGAAGCTGTAATAAATGCTTGAGTGACGGTTCCTAGATCGTACATCGCTAAAGTAACGGCTAATGTCAAACCATTCAACGCAGAATAAACGATAAAACCGCCAATTGCTAATGTCGGATTTTTCTGAGCTTTGAGTCCGAGAAAAACGACCAGCGCAATCTCAGCAATCCAGATTCCCCAAAAGCCGAGAGGAAAATTATTAATAAAATTTTGGACTTGAACTATCCAAGGTCCTAATGCCATATAAGAAATCACAGCACTGATTCCGATTCCTAGAGCTAGAAACGCATAAATTTTTCCATAGAAACGGTTCAAACCATAAACACGTGTTTCTTGATTATTCATTTAAATCATCTCCTATTTGTCCTTGTGGTGGTTTCACCATGACCACAGCATCCAAGATGCGTTTTTCTTCATTGTCAGTGGCTTCCACTGCTTCAACAGAAATCGTCACAACATCTTTCATTTTATCTACTTTGATTACTTCAAATTCAAACGTTAACGTTTCATAATGAAAAACTGGATCAATAAAATTGATAGAGAAATTCACTACGTGAGAACCCGGTCCTGGTAAATGTTTTGAAATCGCACTTGTAATAATTCCCATCACCATAATAGATGGTACAAGCGGCTGTTCATACTCAGTCTCTTTTGCATAATCATGTTGGATATACAAAGGATTTGCATCATTTGTCAATCCTAGATACAAAAGAATCTGATTATCTTCGATTGATTCCGTTAATGATAACGAGTCGCCTTCCTCAATTTCATCAATCGTCTTGCCTATTTTCCGAGCCTTCATATTATACAAACTCATTCCCTCCGTATTGTGTTCTACTTCATTATTTTATCAGAAAGCAATGAAAACACAAGTTTGTGTGTGATTCAGTTTAAAGATTGTTAACGTAAAAAATAGTGGGTTTTAAAATAGTCTAACTCCAGCAGATTTGTTAAAAGAAGGGCTCTGACAACGATTGCCGGAACCCTTCTTCTAAATTATAATACGCTGCGTGTCGTATTACTTAATAAATTTTCATAAGCACGTTCAAATTTTTGCACATCTCCAGCGCCCATAAAAATGACTACCGCATTTTCATGATCCAATAATGGAGACATATTTTCTTCTTTGATAACTTGTCCGCCTTTTTGAATCTTTGCACCAAGATCTTCAATTTTTACATCACCAGCGATTTCACGGGCAGAAGAGAAAATATCACAAAGATATACTTTATCGGCACGATCCAATGCTTCAGCAAATTCGTCCATCAAAGCGATCGTTCGCGTGAACGTATGCGGTTGGAAAACCGCCACTAATTCTTTTTCTGGATATTTTTGGCGTGCCGCATCGATTGTTGCTTTGATTTCAGCAGGATGATGTGCATAATCATCCACGATGATCATATCCGCAACTTTTTTCTCAGTAAATCGACGTTTTACCCCTGAAAAAGTCAACATTTCTTCTTTGACTTTGGCCATGTCTAACTCTTCAAAGTAGGCAACTGCAATTACCGATAAGGCATTTAAAATATTGTGTTTTCCAAATGACGGAACAGCAAAACGGCCAATAAATTTTTCTTTATGATACACATCAAAGGCAGAACCATTCGTTGTTCGCACAATGTTACGAGCTTGGATGTCGTCATTTTCTGATAAACCATAATAATAAATCGGTACATCAGCTTTTAATTTCCGCAAGTATTCATCATCGCCATACGCAAAGATTCCTTTTTTAACTTGAGAAGCTAACGTTTGGAAAGCATCAAACACGTCATCGATACTCTTGAAATAATCAGGATGATCAAAATCGATATTGGTCATGATTGAATAATCTGGCGCATATGCCAAGAAATGACGTTGATATTCACAAGCTTCAAAAGCAAAAAATGTTGCGTCGGGCACGCCATGACCAGTCCCATCTCCAATTAAATAACTAGTTGGTGCTAGTCCGTTCAACACATGGGCCAATAGACCTGTAGTACTAGTTTTACCATGGGAGCCAGTTACTGCGATACTTGTATATGGTTGGATAAATTGACCGATAAAATCATGATAACGAACAATCTCTAGTCCTAATTCTTTTGCTTGAGCAATTTCTTCATGTGTATCAGGAAAGGCATTTCCTTGAATGATCTTCATGCCCTCTTTGATATTGTCTTTATTAAATGGCAAAATCGTAATGCCGGCTTTTTCTAGATCACGTTGTGTGAAAAAATATTTTTCAACGTCAGAACCTTGTACATCGTAGCCTTTTTCATGTAAGACTAATGCTAATGAGCTCATACCTGAGCCTTTGATTCCAACAAAATGATAAAGTGTATCTTTATTATTCATTTAATCCTCTTCCTTATATGTACAAAATAGTTTGCGGTTCACATTATCATATAAAACCGTAAAAATAGCAATCTTTTCTTCTCCAAATCTAGCTGATCTGTTTCATGTATCAATCGTCTTCAAAAATTTTAGCGTTCCTTGACAACTTCCACATACATAGCGTTTCGTGTCAATTTTGCGCCGGCGCTTGATCTCTTTATGACATTGCTGGCATTGATAGATCTGAAAGACCGCTGGTGTAAGTGTCGGTGCAAAGCGAGAACCGCCTGATTTTTTCAATAATTGTTTAAATTCTAGATCTCTATGCTGGTATCCTCGGCCTGCCAAGTGCAAATGATAGTGGCACAGTTCGTGTTTAATCACTTTGATCAACTCAGTTTCTCCATATTTCTCAAAGAGCAATTGATTAAAATCTAAGTTATGACTTTGTAAATGGTACCGGCCACCAGTTGTTTTCAGCCGACGATTAAAACGAGCTTGGTGACAAAACGGTTGCCGAAAAGATTCTTGTGAAATCTTTTCGACCAGCGTCTGTAATTCTTGATCAGTCATTTTTATCACTTTGGATCATAGTCAAGCTGATACGACCTTTTTTAACATCAATGGCTTCAACCCAAACAGTGACCACATCTCCCACTGATACGATGTCAGTAGGATGTTTGACATAGTTTTTACTTAACTTAGAGATATGGACCAAACCGTCTTGTTTAACACCGATATCAACGAATGCCCCAAAATCAATGACATTGCGCACTGTTCCTTGTAATTCCATACCTGGTTGTAGATCTTCCATCGTCAAGACATCTTGGCGAAGAAGTGGTGCAGGCATTTCATCCCGCATATCTCGTCCAGGTTGGACCAAAGCTTGTAAGATATCTTTGATGGTTTCTTTGCCGATTCCAAGTTCTTGTAACTGTGTTTGCTGCAATGCTTGAATCTTTTCAGTCGTTTCAGAAGAGCCCAATGTATTTAGTTCCACTTCGGCTAGCTTCAAAATCTCTTTTGCACTAGCATAACTTTCCGGATGAATCGCAGTTGTGTCTAAGATATTTTTCGCACCAGGAATCCGTAAAAATCCAATCGCTTGTTCATACGCTTTAGGTCCTAAGCGGGGAACTTTTTTTAATTGCGGACGTGAACTAAATGCGCCGTTTTCTTCCCGATAATTGACGATATTTTGTGCCGTTGTTTTGTTCAGTCCTGATACATATTGCAACAACTGCGGACTAGCCGTATTGACATTGACGCCGACTTGGTTCACCGCGGTTTCCACTACAAAATCCAATCGTTCAGATAAACGTTTTTGAGCGACATCATGTTGATATTGTCCAACACCGACTGCTTTTGGATCAATTTTTACCAGTTCAGATAAAGGATCTTGCAAACGTCGTGCAATGCTGACAGCACTGCGCTCTTCTACTTGCAGATTAGGAAATTCTGTTCGGGCAATATCACTAGCTGAATACACCGAAGCCCCAGCTTCATTGACAATCACATAAAAGACTTCTTGCGGAACTTGTTTCAATTGTTCTGCGACGAATAATTCAGATTCTCGGCTGGCGGTTCCATTTCCGATTGCTACCATCTCAACTCCATATTTTTGAATCAATGTTTGAAAAGCTGATCCAGCTGCTTGACGTTTAGCTTGTGAAGCTGGTTTATGCGGGTAGATTACTTCGATTGCCAAAACTTTCCCTGTTGCATCTACTACAGCCAATTTGCAGCCTGTCCGATAAGCGGGGTCAAATCCTAAAACGACTTTGCCTTTTAGCGGTGGTTGTAATAACAGATTACGTAAATTTTCACCAAAAATATTGATGGCTTGTTCATCGGCTTCTTCTGTTAATTCATTACGGATTTCTCGTTCGATTGCTGGTCCTATAAATCGCTTATAACTGTCCTTATAGGCTTCACGAACAAATTCAACAGTAATCGACCGGTTATTTTCTACTAACTGATTTTCTAAAAAAGCGAAGATTTTTTCTTCTTCCACAACAATCGCAACTTTTAATATCTCTTCTTTCTCACCGCGATTTGACGCCAACACTCGATGGGAGACCATTTTATTGATCGGTTCAGCAAATTCATAGTACATTTCATAAACGCCTTTTTCATCTTTATCAGCGTCTTTGACTTTGCTTTGATAAATCCCATTTTTTTGAGTAAACTTACGAATCCACGTACGAAAATCAGGATTGTCACTGATTTGTTCAGCTACAATCTCATGAGCTCCTTGCAATGCAGCTTCAGCACTTGCTACAGCCTCATTAACAAACTCTCCCGCTTTAGCATACACGTCGCCTGTTTGCGGAAAACTCATGAAATATTTCGCTAATGGTTCTAAACCATTTTCTTTTGCAATAGTAGCTTTTGTTCGACGTTTTTGTTTATAAGGACGATACAAATCTTCAACTTTTTGCATCTTCACAGCTTGTTGGATTTTTTGTGCCAACTCTTCTGTTAATTTTCCTTGTTCATCAATCAGACGCAAGACTTCTTGTTTGCGTTTTTCTAAGTTTTCTAAATAATTGTAGCGTTCTTCAATTTCACGAAGCTGGACTTCATCCAAGCTGCCAGTCATTTCTTTACGATAACGTGCAATAAAAGGGACTGTATTCCCTTCAGCTAATAAATTCAATGCAACTTTGATTTGTTGCCCACGGTAATCCGTCAATTCTTTATTCAGTAGTTGAATGATTTCTTGGTTTAAATTTTCTGCCATTTTACTTCCTCATTTCATTCAAAATCTTATTTATTCTACCATACTTCAAGTAAGATTGCTTCTTCTCTTAAGGAAACACACCTCCGCGTTCTCAGCCGTGAAGGTGTGTTTGTTTTTTGTTTTTTCTTTGCTGTAACAAACTAGGCAGTTCCGATAAAACTAACCCAGTCAACGTTAATAAGATTCCGATAACTGTTCGACTAGTTAAGCTCTCACCTAAAATCAGCACAGAAGCTAGCGTCGTTAACATCGGTATCGTATAAATATACAAGGTTGCACGAACAGCCCCTAGATTTTTTACAGAAAAATTCCACGTAACAAAACAAAGTGCTGATGCACCGACTCCTAAGAAAAGTAAATTGCCCACAGTTTCTATTTGTGTAAAACGAGAAAACGCAAAAGAATCTATTGAGAGAAACAAGACAGGAGTCATAACAATCAATCCATAGAAAAAAATTCGTTGCGTCACAGCAAAAATACTATAACCAAAGTCACTGATTTTATTGACAATCAGTGAATAGGCCGCCCAACAAACAGTCGCAATCAGTGCTAAAATATCTCCCAACGGATGAGTATTGATTGCTCCTGAGAGACTGATTAAGACGATTCCGATCATCGAACAAATAAATCCTAAAACAAAAACCCGGGGAATCTTTCCTTGTTTTAACACAAAACGACTAAGTAATGCAGTCATAAAGGGACTGACTGACCCGATGATTCCAACATTCATCGCCAAAGTAAACGTTAGTGCGACATTTTCCAAATAGTAATACAAGAAAACACCAAATAATCCTGCAAATATATAATATCCTTCTTCACGCCAGCTTTTGAATGGCAAGATTTTTCGTGAAGCAATCGTCAACACAAAAAAACCGATCAAAAAACGAATGAATAAAATCTCGATCGGTAAAAAATCCTTTAGTAAGATTTTAGTGGAGATAAACGTCAATGCCCAAATGATGACGGTTAAACTCGCAGATAAATGACCTTTTATCGTATTTGACATCTCTAACTCCATTCCCAAGATAGAGATATTTCTGATAAAAAATATCTCCATATCTTTATTTATAAAAAATAATTAGCTTCACAATGTCCTTGTTTTTTCTACAAAGCGGGATGAACTTCCCGCTACTTGTTAAAAATCAGGCTGCCACGGTCCTGTTTTATTAGGCAATTCATAGTCACGGACCACTCCCTTTTCATCAAAAACAACACCATGCAGACTGCCGCCAAAGACTGCACCTCCATCAATGCCGATTTTCTCGTCAGATTGCCAAATCGCTGTTGTCTGCATGTCTCCGTAAAGCATTGGCGTAATCGTATGACCAAATACAATCGTTTTCCCAGTATTATTCTTTCCTTTATGAAAGGGTTCACGGATCCATAAAAAATCCTGTGGGGAAGTCTCATGCCAATCTTTCGTTAAATCTACACCCGCATGAACAAAAAGATACTTTCCCCATTCACAATAGAATGGACGATCTGCTAAAAAAGTTACTATTTCTTTATAACGGCTTCTAATCATCATCGCGATTTCAGTCGGTGAATATTCTTCTGTCGCCCCTTTGTGGAGTAAACTTTCAATAGTCTCTTTCCCTCCATTATGTAAATAACTTGGGAACCAGTCTTCCGGATTTTCCATAAATTCTAAAAAATACTGTTCATGATTGCCGCGTAAATAAACTGCTTGATAGGTTTCAACTAGTTCCATTCCAAGTAACCAACACTCTTTACTTTTTGGACCGCGATCATTTAGGTCGCCGATCAAGATCAATTGCTGCTTGTCCGGCTGGAACTTTTTCAACATTTCTTGAAACAACTCATATTCACCATGAATATCCCCAATTGCGAAAATTTGCTCCATTCCTATCCGCTCCTTCTAGTTAGAAAGTTTATTATTTCCCTGAAACTACAAAGTAATTGCCATCTGCATCAACAAAATTAAAGACATATTCTTCACCAATTTGAGTTAAATCCCCTAATTGAACACGAGCTTCTTGCATTTTTTTATACAAAGTAATAGTATCATCACTGCCAAAAATGAGAGCCGGTGCAGGTTCTGTCGCTTCATCATCGTTTTTTTCAATAAATGCTCGATCATAAATAACCAGATGTGTTGTACTATTTTCACTCATCGCTACTTCTGCAACTTGCGAACCATCCAATTCTTCAAAACTAATTTCCACAAATCCTATTTTTTGCCAAAATGAACTGGCTTTTTTCACATCATCTGCATATAAAATCACTTTTACTTGTTCATTGAACAAAGCTCCCACTACCTTTCAATTTACTGTATCTCAAAAAAGTGTATCAAAAAAGGCTTGGTTGCGCTAGCCAAGCCTTTTAATAATTATGAATTTACTTCGATTGAAGCATTCTCATCGCGCAAAATATCACGATCTAATTCATGGATTCGTTCACTAGTTACAACACCGGCAACCATACTGCCGCTGACATTAACCGCTGTACGAGCCATATCAATCATCGGTTCCACTGAAATAACCAAACCGACAATTGCAACTGGCAAGTTCATCGCACCTAATACGATTAATGAAGCAAAAGTCGCCCCGCCACCGACACCGGCAACACCAAATGAACTGATTGTCACAATTGCAATCAACATCACGATGAATTTCAAATCAAAAACATCGATACCAACTGTAGGTGCAACAATTGTCGCAAGCATAGCTGGGTAAACACCTGCACAACCATTTTGACCAATCGAAATTCCAAAACTTCCTGCAAAGTTTGCAGTAGCTTCATCAACACCTAGTGCTTTTGTTTGTGTTTCGATATTCATTGGTAAAGTACCCGCACTTGAACGTGAGGTAAAGGCAAAACTCAATGCCGGAAAAGCTTTTTTAAAGAACGTTACTGGATTGACTTTGACTCCTAAAAGAATCACTGAATGAATCAATAATACAACAATCAACGCACTATATGATGCTAAAATAAATTTCCCTAAGTTTACGATTGCTTCAAAATCACTTGTTGCTAAGACGTTGGTCATCAATGCAAAGACACCATACGGCGTTAGACGCAATACTAATGTCACGATTCGCATCACGATTTTATATAAACTATCAATCAAATTTGCAAAAAATTCTGCTTCTTTTGGTGCTTTACGACGTACTCCTAAAAAGGCGATACCGACAAAAGCCGCAAAGATTACTACGCCAATCGTACTGGTTGGACGTGTTCCAGCAAAATCAGCAAAGACATTGCTTGGAATGAAAGATAGAATTTGTTGCGGAATTGAAAAGTTTTGGACCATTGATTGACGCTCTGCCAATTCTTTGATTCTAGCAGTTTCAGCTGCCCCTTTTGTAAAGGTCGCTCCATCAAGGCCAAAGACCATCACAGCTACAATCCCGATCAACGCAGCAATAGCTGTTGTCGCCAATAAAGTAACTAAAACATTGGCACTGATCTTTCCAAGTTTTTTACTAGATTTCATCTTGGTGAACGCACCGACGATTGAAATAAATACTAAAGGCATAACTAACATTTGTAATAATGAAATATAACCATTACCAACGATCCCGATCCATTCCATCGCTTGAGTAATAATTTTGCTACCATTACCTAAAAGAAGTTGTAAAATACCGCCAAAAATAATTCCGGCACCTAATCCCGCAAAAACACGGTTAGAAAATTTTACATGTCTTTTTTGCATTTGATAGAAAACTACTAATAATGCGACGAATACGAAGATCACTAATACAGTGAACAGAGTTGTCATTGTATTCCTCCTTAAAAACTTTCTATAATGACAAGTCTGTCAAAGGAAGTAAAGGTTCCCGGTATCCGTTCTTCAACGAACTACCCTAAAATATAGTCGCGCAACTGCTATACTTTAGTGACTTGTGTATTATACCCTAGATAAAATAATCTGTCTTATATTTTGCATTATTACATGAAAATTTCAGAGCATTTTTGATAAAAAAATCCACCTTAAAAAGAATCAACAATCTGTGCGTTGGCTTCTTTTTAAAGTGGCTGTGTGTTTACTTAGTATTAGAAGAAAAATTAATTTTTATTCCAGGTTTGTCTAAAGCAATTTCTGTAACTTCATACACCATTCGTTCGATCAGTTTTAGAAGCGGCTGGATCAACTCTTTGGCTTCTGCTTCAGTCAGATCACTTTGATGTTTGACTTGACGACCAATCACATGGACAACTTGAGAGAATACCCCACCGACGATAAATTCTTTAAAAGGAATAACAAAATCGATTCGTACACCCATGATACTATTTTCAGCTGGATATTCTGGATCCACTGCTTCTAAAGGACTAAAATTAATCAATAATTTCTGTTTTACTACTTGATCTTTGGGTGGAAGACCATAATTAAAAGATTCGACAACTTCTTGATCACGCTGTAATTCCATTTTGCATCTCCTTGTTCTTGATGATATAGCATTATTTTGACAAAATATTGGATTGTTTCCCACATTATGATAAGAAATAAAAAAACAGGATCTTGTCTTGCTGAAGTTTTAGTCTATTTTTTATGAAAACTTCAACGATGTGGTACTGTATCTAATTATAGCTTTCTGCTGTAAAAATTTGTACTATTTCTTTTAAATTATTTATATAATATGTTGCCGCTATTTCTTGTTCAAAATAATCTATATCATAAAACACCGTTGATATGCCCGCACGATTGCCAGCTTCAATATCCAATTTACGATCACCAATCATTACAGTCTGTCTAGGATCTAATTGATATTTGTCAATAAAATAATTGATCGCTGCAGGATCAGGTTTGCGTGGAAAATTCGAATCACTGCCAATAATCGCTTCGATCAGTGAATCCAACCCGTCTCGTTTTAATAGTTTCCAAGTCGAATCAACTGTTCGATGTGTCAAAATAAAATGACGTCCTGCATTTTCTTTTAGTTTTTCTAAGGTCTCTTCAGCTTCTGGAAATGGAAACGATGCTTTATTTTTTTACGCTTCATAAGCATGATATTTTTGATCAAAAGCTGGTGTCGGTAATTGCCAATCAAGAATCATTTGTCGAATGGATTCTTCTTTAATTTTTCTATAGACCGTCTTTTCATTCTTTTCTAGTTTAAATTCATTAAATGTTGTCATCAGTGCTTCCAACATGATTGGATACGTATCATAAATCGTACCATCAAAATCCCAAATATAATTCATAACAAGCCTTCCTAAGTTTACATAATAATTTTATAAAATTTCTTTTTGACTAATCTCTAAGTGTGAATCAAACGTGTAGACCATAGGTGTTGCATTTGGAATATCGATTTGATCCACTTGATTTGTAGGAATTTTTTCCAGATATTGAACCAAGACTCGTAAACTATTGCCATGTCCACAAACCAAGACAGTTCTTTCTGCCATAAGATCAGGCACGATTTGATCTTGCCATAACGGAATCACTCGCTGTGAAGTCATTCGTAGACTTTCGCCTTTAGGTATCAGGCGTGGATCTAAATTAGCATACCGCCGATCAAATTGATTATCTTTTACTAATGGCGGTACTTCATCAAATCCTCTCCGCCATTTTTTAACTTGTTCAGCACCAAAGTCTTTTCTAATAAGATCTTTGTTTTTTCCAACCAAAGCACCATAATGACGTTCATTTAGCCGCCACGTTTTGTATTCAGAAACAAAACGTGCATCAGCTTCTTGCAAAATCATTTGTGCTGTTTTGATGGAGCGTTTTAGGACAGACTCATATGCGACATCTATGGATAAGCCCGCTGTTTTTATCTTTTTTCCTGCATTCTTTGCTTGTTCGATTCCCTTAGCTGTTAGATCAACATCTAACCAGCCCGTCCAATAATTTTCAAAATTTGCTTCACTTTCACCGTGACGAACTAAAATTAGTTTCATTTTCTCACCCTCTCTTTTTAAGAATAGCAGAAAAAGCCTAGTTTTAAAAACTAGACCTTTTTTATAAATTGCGCATGACAATTTTTACAAGTTATTTTGATTTTTCCTCGACCTTTTGGCGCACGCATTTTTTGTTTGCATTCGGGACATTTAAAATAGCTATACGTCCCTTTTTTGCCTTTGAAAAAATCTTTTACCCGAGCAATCCATTGAACGAAGGCCTGATTCTCATTGCTTCGCGGATAAATCTTCTTTGAGCAAAAGCGATAAAGAACCAATGCCAAAGCTATAAAAGATAAGATATTCCCGCTGTAAAAAGGAATCCAACGGTCAAAAATCAGCATGACTGCCCAAACGATCAGCAGTGCTTTATTGATCTGATCTAATCTACCATAACGTCCACGCATCAAATATGCATATTTTTGGTAGAATTTCATCAGTCGTTGCATCCAACCATTTCCCAATGAAACTCCCCCTTTTCTAAAAGATTATCTATTACTTATTAAAAATTTTTGGGCCTTTACGCATGTTTTTGCGATCGTTTTTTGGCGTCTCCATTTTCTGCGAACGTCCGCCACCTCGTTTCTTTTTGATTAATTCTAACATTTTCTCTTTTTGATTCATTTTTACACCGCCTTTACCAGTAAAGTAACTGATTCGACATGATACGTTTGTGGGAATAGATCCACTGGTTGAACTTTCACCGCATGGTACCCTAGATCTTCATACCGTCTCAAATCCCGTGCTAATGTAGCTGGATTACACGAAATATAAATGATTTTTTCTGGATTGACTGCTGCTGAAGCTTCGATAAATTTTTCATCTAGGCCTTTTCTTGGCGGATCAACAAAAATTACGGTTGGTTCGATTCCTTCTCGTGCCCAACGCGACATAATCTTCTCCGCTTTACCGATTTCATAATTCGCATTTTTTATTCCATTTGCTTGTGCATTTGCCTTAGCATCTTCAATCGCTTGTGGAACGATTTCGACTCCATACACATGCTTCACTTTTTCAGCAAAAGATAAACCAATCGTTCCGATCCCACAATATGCATCTACGACGACATCCTCACTGTCTAATTCAGCAAAGTCAATTGCTGTTTGATACAAGACTTCCGTCTGTTTTGTATTTACTTGATAAAAAGACTGTGGTGAAATACGGTATGTTTTCCCTAACAAAGTATCATTGATCGTTGCTTTTCCGAAAAGTACTTTTTCTTCGCGTCCCATAATTACATTAGTTTTTTCAGGATTAATATTTTGAATGACAGAAACTACTTCTGGCAATTCGGCTTTGATCATTTCTGCGATTTCGTTTCCCTTAAAAAACCGTTCTGCTCTAGTTACTAGGATTACCATCATCTCATGACTATAATGACCACGACGAATTACGATATGGCGAATAAATCCTGTATTCTCACGTTCATTATACGCTTTAACATTGAAACGTTGTAAAATATTCCGCACAGCGACGATTGCTTGATCAATTTTAGGATCTTGAATGAAATAATCTTCAATTGGTAAAAGGACATGGGAATTTTTACGATAAAAACCAGTCGTCAATTGATTATCGACTTTTTGAACTGGAATCTGTGCCTTATTTCGATAAGCAAACGGTTTTTCCATTCCAATCGTTGGTGCGACAGGTAATTTTGGCAGTTTGGCAATATTTTTTAAAACTTTTTCAATTTGTTGTTGTTTAAAGCGCAATTGATAGTCGTAGGTCATATGACTTAATGGCGCAATACCACTTCTCAATAATGCTGAATCTTTTACTTCTTGACGTTCAGGATTTGCGCTAGTACGTTCAAGCACTTTACCATAGCCAAATTTCTTGCCAACTTTGACTGCTTTAATCGTCATTTCTTCTTCTGGCAAAGCATTTTCAATAAATAACGGGTAGCCGTTGATGTGAGCGACGCCTAATCCTTCATGGGATAAGTCATCAATCGTAACACTATATGTTTGATTTTTTTCTACTGAGGTCATTTCATTCTCCTTCAAGGCTGATTTACCTATTCTAATGAATTCTAATCGAAAAAGCAAGATGTGCCAAGTGTTAGTCCCTTAAGAGTTTTGTAAGAATGGCTATTTGCTTGGTACTTAGATTACTTGTTATTGAATCATGCTTTCATTTATAAAAGAAGTTCCTTGTATTTTTTACAAATTTAAAAAAACGTTTCTGCCCTACGACAGAAACGTTTAGACTTACTCCTCTGAATCTTCTTGGATTTTTTCGTATTCTTTGACGAGTTCAATCCCGGCTTCACGGGTTTGATCATCATCTCCTAAAATGGCATCATCGCTGATTTCGTCGGTATTTGCATAAAATTCGATATGCTGATGCAAGTTTTCAAAACGCATCGGAGCATCCCCGCCGTATTCACCATCTAGATTGATCATCATTTTCTTATCCGTATCAATCAAACTAGCATCTAAGAAACTTGTTTTGACATACAAAACTTTGGCGTCATTGACATGTTTTCCGCCATTTAATACTAATGTGATCAAACGGACGATCTCGAAAAGATTTGCTGTTTTAACGACAATCAATGAAAATTTCCCATCATCTAATTTAGCATCCGGAGCGATAGTTTCAAAACCGCCGATAGAATTGGTCAATCCTAAGAAAAACATTGACGCATTGCCTTCATATTCGCCGCCTTCATAGACTAACCGCATTTTTGTCGGTTTAATCCGCGGAAGCATTTCAGCTCCTTTTGCTAAATATGCTAAATACCCAAAAATACTTTTTAGTTCAGATGGAACTTCATAAGTCAATTCCGTCAAAGAACCTCCGGCTGCGATATTGATGAAATACGTTCCTGCTGCTTTTCCGATATCCATTTTAACTGTTTGTTGTTTTTGAATAACTTCAGCTGCCGCTTTAACATCCCCGCGTGGTACTTTTAATGCACGGGCGTAGTCATTTGTAGTGCCCGCTGGAATGATAGCCATTTTGGGCCGGTTTTTCAATCCAGCGATTCCATTGACCACTTCATTGATCGTTCCATCACCACCGGCGGCAACGACCAGCTCAAAGCCAGCCTTTGCAGCTCGGGTCGCTTCATTTTTGGCTGAATCAGGATCGGGAGTCGTAGCAAAGGCACTCGCTTCATAACCTGCTTTTTCAATGGCATCTAAGATATCTGCCAAATTATTGCGCATGATCTCTTTTCCGGATACTGGATTATAAATCAGTCGTGCTTTTCTCATGATCGAGCTCCTTACCGTTTTGCTAATTCCTCTTGAAGTAATTTATTTACTACACCAGGATTTGCTTTTCCTTTAGTTGCCTTCATAATTTGTCCAACTAGGAAGCCAACTGCCCGATCTTTACCGTTTTTGAAGTCTTCCACGGATTGTTCGTTGTTATCTAACACTTCGTTGATCATTGGCAATAATTGAGCAGGGTCAGATAATTGAACAAGACCTTTTGCTTCAACAACTGTTTTTGCATCACCGCCGTTTTGAATCAACTCACGGAATACTTTTTTGGCGATCTTAGAACTGATCGTCCCATCAGCGATTAGTTTAATCATCCCCGCTAAATTATTCGGTGTTAATTTCGTATCGTCTAATTCCAGTTTTTCACTGTTTAGATAGGCTGAAACTTCCCCCATCAACCAGTTAGAAGCTTGTTTAGCATCTGCGCCTTCTCGTAGTGTTTCTTCAAAGAAGTCAGACATCTCACGACTCAATGTCAAGACCATTGAATCATATTCTGGTAATCCTAAATCAGTAACGTAGCGGTCGCGGCGTGCTGCAGGCATTTCTGGTAATGATTCACGAACCGTTTCAATCCATTCATCATCAATCTCAAAACGTGGAATATCTGGTTCTGGGAAGTAACGATAATCACTTGAACCTTCTTTTACCCGCATCAAGATTGTTTTATTTGTTCCTTCATCGTAACGACGCGTTTCTTGTTGAATCGTTCCGCCAGATAATAAAACTTTGGTTTGGCGTTGGACTTCAAACGTCAGACCTTTTTTAACAAAACTGATTGAATTTAAGTTCTTTAATTCGGTTTTAGTTCCAAATTCTTCTTGACCGTAAGGACGTAAAGAAATATTGGCGTCACAACGCATCGAGCCTTCTTCCATTTTTACATCGCTGACGCCGGTAAATTGGATAATCGAACGCAAAGCTTCTAAATAAGCATTGGCTTCTTCTGGTGAACGCATATCTGCTTCAGAAACGATTTCAATCAGTGGTGTACCTTGTCGGTTTAAATCGACATAGGAATAGCCACCGATTCCGTGCATGTTTTTACCAGCATCTTCTTCTAAGTGTACCCGTTCAATCCGGATTTTTTTCTTTTTACCGTTGACATCAATCTCGATCCAACCATCATGACCGATTGGTTCATCAAATTGTGAAATTTGATAAGCTTTCGGATTATCTGGATAGAAATAGTTTTTACGATCAAAATGCATATTTTTTGAGATTTCACAGTTCAATGCAAGAGCGGCTTTCATGCCAAATTCGATTGCTGTTTTGTTCATGACTGGCAAGACACCTGGATAACCCCAGTCGATGATATTTGTATTTGTATTCGCTTCTGCACCAAAGTGAGCGGGCGCAGGTGAAAAGATTTTAGAGTTTGTTTTTAATTCTACATGGACTTCAAGTCCAATGACTGTCTCTAAATTCATTATTTGTCCCCCCCTAAAATCACAGGTCTTTGTTTATGGAAATCTGTCGCTTGTTCAAAAGCGTAAGCTGCTTTATACATCGTTGATTCATCAAAATGCTTCCCGATGATTTGTAAACCAACTGGCAAGCCTTCTGAAAATCCTGCTGGAATCGACATTCCTGGCAGACCTGCTAAGTTCACAGGAATCGTTAAAATATCATTTAGATACATCGTAATTGGATCATTAATATTTTCACCGATACCAAAAGCAACAGTCGGTGCTGTTGGGCCAATAATCAAATCATATTCAGCAAAAATTTTGTCAAAATCTCGTTTAATCAATGTCCGTACTTGTCCAGCTTTTTTGAAGTATGCATCATAATAACCAGCTGAAAGTGAGAAAGTCCCCAACATAATCCGGCGTTTTACTTCATCGCCAAATCCTTCAGTCCGTGTATTTACATAGACATCTTCCAAGTTTTGAACATCTTCTGAACGGTAACCATAACGAATCCCGTCAAAACGTTGCAAGTTTGAACTTGCTTCTGATGAGGCAATGATGTAATACACTTCTACACCATATTTTGAATACGGCAAACTAACTTCTTCTACTGTCGCACCTAACGCTTTAAATGTTTCTACCGCTTTGACGATTGCTGCTTTGACCCCTGGTTCGATTCCTTCGGCCATATATTCTTTGGGCAAAGCAATCTTCATTCCTTTGATGTCCCCAGTCAAACCTGCCGCAAAATCAGGTACAGAAACACCAGCAGAAGTACCATCTTTAGGATCGTAACCACTGATTGCATTTAATGCCAAGGCATTGTCTTTAACCGTACGAGTAAATGGCCCAATTTGGTCTAATGACGAAGCAAAAGCGATCAGCCCAAAACGTGAAACACGTCCATAGGTAGGTTTCAATCCGACGATTCCATTAAATGCTGCTGGTTGGCGGATACTACCGCCTGTATCGCTCCCTAAAGAAACTGGGATTTCACCGGCAGCCACTGCTGCTGCTGAACCACCAGAAGAACCGCCAGGAACTTTTGTTTGATCCCAAGCATTTTTCGTTTTCTTGAAATAAGATGTCTCACTAGATCCACCCATCGCAAATTCATCCATGTTGAGTTTTCCAACGGGAATTAAATCAGCACCATAGACTTTTTCCATTACTGTCGCATCATAGATTGGTTCGAAATTCGACAAGATTTTCGATGCTGCGGTAGTCAAAATACCTTTTGTAACAATATTATCTTTGATCCCGATTGGAATACCAGCCATTGCATTTTCTTCAGTAATTCCTTTAGCATCGATTGCTTTGGCTAAATCCATCGCTTTTTCTTCGTTTAATGTAATAAATGCATCGATATCTTTTTCTGTTTCTTTAATACGAGCATAAGTTTCACTTGTCAGATCAGTTGCAGTGATTTCTTTTGAAACAAGTAATCCATGAAGTTCTTCAATTGATTTATCATATAATTTTTCCATTACGCACCAGCCTCTCCGTTGTCAATGATCGCCGGAACTTTGATAAACCCATCTTCACTTTCCGGCACATTTTTCATCAACTCATCGCGTGACCAGCCCGGTGCAGCGACGTCTTCTCGCATGACATTGATTGATTCTGAGACATTTGAAGTAAAAGGTACTCCTTCAGTGTCCACCTCTCCTAATTGTTCAACCATGTCGATTATTTTCCCTAATTGATCGGTAAATCCGGCCAATTCATCATCTGAAAAAGAAAGTTTCGCAAGTTTTGCTACATGTTTGACTTGTTCTTCATTGATTGCCATAATATCCCTCTTTCTTTTGTCAATTTTCAATCATTTTATCATAACTCTATTAGAATTCACGTTTTTTTCTTGAAATTTTTCGAAAAAATTGTTCAATTCAAACAATTTAAATGAGATAGATTTTAATAGAGCCGACGCTTTTTTATAATACTCGTTCGTTAATAGGCTCGTCAACAATCTTCTAAACAAAATTAGCTAATCTGTCTGACTTTCTTCAATTGCTTGAATCATTTGCTTTTCATCCCAAATTTCAACGCCTAAGCTTTGTGCTTTGCTCAATTTGCTTCCGGCCTCTTCACCAGCTACAACGATATCTGTTTTTTTCGATACGCTACCTGTGACTTTTCCGCCGAGTGCTTGAATTTTTTCTTTTGCCTCTTCGCGCGTATAATCAATCAATTTTCCAGTCAACACGACCGTTTTATTTTTAAAAGGAGAGTCAACTTCTGCTAATTGACTGCTTCGAAGCCCTTTATATTTCAAATTCACACCACGATCAGCGAGTTCCCGCATCAACTCATGGACCTCTTCATTTTCAAAATAAGTTACGACACTATCTGCAATCGTTTCACCAATCGTGTTTAAACTGACGATCTCTTCTTTTGTTCCTTGGCTAAGAGCTGTAAGACTGCCAAAATGTTCAGCCAATATTCCAGCAGCTTTGGCACCTACATGACGGATTCCTAACCCAAAAATCAAACGCTCTACCGAATTTTCCTTACTTGCAGCGATCGCTGTCAAGATATTTTCAGCTGATTTATCTTTGATCTTTTCCAGTGTCAACAACTGTTCTTTGTCTAATGCATAAAGATCTGCGACATCTGCGACCAACCCTTTGTCAAACATTTGTGCCAAGACGCGAGGGCCTAAGCCATCGATATTCATCGCATTCCTTGAAACAAAGTGATTTAAACCTTCTTTTATCTGTGCCGGACATTTTGGATTGATACAGCGCAGTGCGACTTCTTCGTCTAAGTGGACTAACTCACTGTTGCAAATCGGACAATGAGACGGTATTGGATAGCTTGTGCTATTTGCTGGACGTTTTTCCAAAATAACTTGTGCAACTTCGGGAATGATATCGCCTGCCTTATAAACTAAAATCGTATCATTTAACCGAATATCTTTTTTTTCGATGTAATCACTATTATGCAGACTTGCTCGACCAACTGTCGTACCTGCTAAACGAACAGGTTTCATTATTGCCGTGGGGGTCAATACTCCAGTCCGGCCAACCGTCCAATCGATGTCTAATAACAGCGTTTGTGCTTCTTCTGGTGGGAATTTATAGGCTGTGGCCCAACGCGGTGCTTTCACCGTGAAGCCCAAGTCGTCTTGCACATCAAATTCATTGACTTTAATCACGATACCATCAATTTCATAGGGCAGTTGATCCCGCGTTTTGTGGAATGCTTCGATATATTCCCATACCTCATCAATTGTCTTGCAAACACGATGTTCAGGATTTGTTCGAAAGCCTAAACGAGACATCTCAGTTAGGGCATGGTCTTGTGTAGTAGATTCCAACGGTCCAAAATCAGCCAGCGTATACAAAAAGGTACTTAGATTACGTTTTGCTGCGATTTTTGTATCTAATTGCCGCAAACTTCCCGCTGCGGCGTTCCGTGGATTGGCAAAAACTTCTTTGCCTTCTTCTTCTCGTTGTTGATTTAATTTAATAAAAGAAGCTTTTGGCATATAGCATTCTCCGCGAACTTCGATCGTCAAGGGTTCTTTTAAACGAAAGGGAATTGACTTGACTGTTTTTAAATTCTCAGTGATATTTTCGCCAACTGTTCCATCGCCGCGGGTCGCTCCTTGAATGAAGAGTCCTTCTTCATACTTTAAGGAAATCGACAGACCATCGATCTTCAGTTCACAACAATAGGAGACGGGATGTCCTACCGCTTTTTTGACCCGCTCGTCAAAAGCAATCAATTCTTCTTTGCTAAATACATCGTTCAAACTGTATAAAGGAACATCATGTACAACTTTTTCAAATCCTTCCAGTACTTTGCCTCCGACACGTTGTGTGGGCGATTCTGGGGTAATCAGGTCTGGGTATTCCATTTCGATTGCAACTAGCTCTTGATATTTTTTATCATAAACAAAATCTTCCACAGTGGGTTGATCTTGTACATAATATTCATACGCATATTGGTTCAGTTCCTCACGAAGTTTTACGGAACGTTCTTCTGCTGCTTGAAAGGTCAGTGGTTCCAAAAAATTCCCTCCTAACTTTTTTAAAGATTAATCATCTCTTCTCCTAGTAATTCTAGGAAACATTATAAAACTCAGCGTTAAACTTTTTCGATTGGTGCAAAGGCTGCTAACAATCGTTTGATTCCTTGTTGTGGAAATGCGATATCCAATTCAATGTCTTTAGCCTTACCGCTGACTTTTACCACTGTTCCAATTCCCCATTTTCTATGCTGAACTTTATCACCAGGATTCCAGTTCTCATTTTCACCACCAGAGGCCTTCTTTGTCATGACTGGTTCACGAGTAGCCTGTTGATATTTAGGACTCATTGGATTGTTTTTGAATGGGCTGTTCACTGCTTTTGATTGCGGCTGTATCCCTACAGGATTCAATAAGCTGTCATCAATTTCAGCGATGAAACGAGAAGGCTGATTGTACTGCGTTTTCCCGTAAAGCGTTCGCGAGAATGCGTTGGTCAAATACAGACTTTGTTCTGCACGTGTGATACCGACATATGCCAAGCGGCGTTCTTCTTCTAATTCAGCTTCTTCCATCAATGACCGAGACAATGGGAAAATTTTTTCTTCCATCCCAATCAAAAAGACAATTGGAAACTCTAGACCTTTTGCCGCATGCAATGTCATCAACGTTACTTGTGCGCTGTCTTCTTGATAATCATCCAAGTCTGAAACCAACGCTAAATCGTTTAAGAAAATAGCAAGTTTTTCTTCTGGGGCATCCGCTTCTTCATCATCCTGTACTTCATTTCGCTTATCAAATTCTTTTGTAACTGTTCGAAATTCTTCTAAATTTTCTAGACGTGATTCTGCTTCTAAAGTTCGCTGATTTTTTAATTCAGCCAAATAACCGGTTCGTTCCAATACTTGATCGACTAGCTCTGTTACAGGAAGGTATTCAATCATTTCTTGAAATTGTGTGATCATCATACCAAATTCACCAATCATTCGTCCTGCCTTGCCCGAAATATTCGCTAAGTCTACATTTTGAGCTGCTTCTACCATTGACCAATCGTGCATTGTTGCAAAAGCTCTTAGTTTTTCGACTGAAGCAGCGCCGATGCCGCGTTTTGGTGTATTAATCACTCGTTCAAAACTAACGCCATCGCGGGCATTGTTGATGATATTTAAATAAGCAATGATATCTTTAATTTCTTTGCGATCGTAGAATTTATGCCCACCAACCATCGTATACGGAATATTTGATTTGACTAATGTGTCCTCAATGATCCGAGATTGAGCATTCGTTCGGTACAAGACCGCAAAATCATTGTAACTATGATTATTTTTTTGGATCTCTTCTTTTATCTTGCTGACGATAAATTGCGCTTCATCTCTTTCGCTATCTGCACGATAATATGTGATTTGTTCTCCTGCATGATTATCCGTCCAAAGATTTTTTTCTCGCCGGTTGCTGTTGTTTTTAATCACTTGATTCGCCGCATCTAAAATACTTTTAGTCGAGCGATAATTTTGTTCTAGCAAAATAACAGTTGCATCGTTATAGTCTTTTTCAAAGTCTAAAATATTTTGCATATCAGCTCCGCGCCAACCGTAGATACTTTGATCCGCATCGCCTACGACACATAAATTGCGAAAACGCGCCGCTAACAAATTGACTAACGTATACTGAGCATGATTGGTATCTTGATATTCATCGACATGCAGATAATGAAATTTATTTTGATAATACGTCAAAACCGCTTCATTTTCGTCGAATAAACGGATCGTATTCATAATCAAATCATCAAAATCCATACTCTGATTGTTCCGCAAAGCTTTTTGATAGGCCTCGTAACAACGTGCCACGATTTCTTCAAAAAAAGATCCTTGTCGTTCTCCATATGTTTCCGGAGTCAACAATTCGTTTTTAGCATTACTGATTGCTCCTAAAATCGAGCGTGGATCATACTTTTTAGGATCAATATTCAATTCTTTCAAGATTCGTTTCATCAACGTCAATTGATCTGAACCATCCAAAATAGTAAAATTCCGATCATAACCGATGGCATCAACATCTCGACGTAAAATCCGCACACACATTGAGTGAAAAGTTGAAACCCAAACATCTTGGCCGCCTTGACCTAAAATACTATTTACTCGCTCTTTCATCTCACGCGCAGCTTTATTGGTAAAGGTGATTGCTAAGATATTCCAAGGATTGACATTTTTTTCTTCTATTAAGTAAGCAATTCGATGGGTCAAAACTCGTGTCTTCCCACTTCCTGCTCCTGCCATAATCAATAATGGGCCTTCGGTGTGAAGCACCGCTTCTTTTTGTTTAGGGTTAAGTCCTGCTAACAACTCTTGCTTGTTTGGCATGCAAAACGTCCTTTCTTTATTCAATCTTTTTTATTATAGCATCTCAGAAAGTTTCGCGACACTAGCAACAATTTAAAAAAGCGGATTCATTGATTCAGTCTTGTTTTTCTTAGGAATTCGCGCTAAATTGAATAGTGGTTATGGAGGGAGAACATGAAAAACGAGCATGAAATCAAGCGTTTAGACAGTACAAAAGTAATCTTTATTTTAAAAGGCGTCTTAATCGGCGCACTTGCTGGCGTAGTCGTTAGTTTATTCCGGTTATTGATCGAAAAAATTATGACACACGTCGTAACACTTTATCTCTGGTTTAAGATAAATCCTTTATGGATGATTCCTTGGGCTTTAGTGATGCTCGCTATCGCCTTTATTGTTGGTCGTTTAATGAAGTCAGAGCCCAACATCAAAGGCAGCGGGATTCCTCAAGTAGAAGGAACGTTGCAAGGAGAAATCAAATTAAACTGGTTCTCAATCCTTTGGAAAAAATTTATTGGCGGAATTTTATCAGTCGGTTCGGGGTTATTTCTTGGGCGCGAAGGTCCATCGATTCAATTAGGGGCAATGGTCGGTCAAGGATTTAGTGAATATACACAAGCTTCTACTTCCGAAAAAAAAATCTTTATCTCCAGTGGTGCCGCCGCTGGACTAAGTGCTGCGTTTAACGCGCCAATCGCCGGATTATTATTTGTGATTGAAGAAGTTCACCATCATTTTTCACCTTTAATTTGGTTGACTTCACTCACCGCTGCGCTGACAGCAAATCTGGTTTCACTTAATTTTTTTGGTTTAAAACCTGTTTTGTTTATTGCCAATGTCCCATCGTTACCATTGAAATATTACGGCTTATTGCTTCTTCTTGGTGTAATTTTAGGAATTCTTGGCTATGTCTACCAAGTGGTACTTTTGGCATTGCCAAAATTGTATAAACGTTCTCATTTACCAGAGCATCTTTACGGAATCATTCCCTTTTTATTGATCATTCCAGTTGCGTTCTTTTTCCCACATTATTTAGGTGGCGGAAACCAAATCGTTTTAGCTATCGGTGAGAAAAATTTTTCGTTAGCTTTATTGATCTTATTATTTTTTCTTCGCTTTATTTTTTCAATGGTTTCTTATGGGGCAAATTTACCTGGTGGAATCTTTTTACCTATTCTGACTTTGGGCGCTTTAATTGGTGGAATCTACGGAACGGTTTTACATCAATGGTTTGGAATAGACCCACTGTTAATCAGCGATTTTGCTATTTTTGCTATGGCTGGTTATTTCACCGCGATTGGTAAAGCACCTTTGACAGCGATTATTTTAGTAACAGAGATGGTTGGTAATATCACTCATTTGATGCCGTTAGCTGTTTGTTCGCTAACAGCATATGTAATTAATGATTTATTAGGTGGAAATCCAATCTATGAATCCTTGCTGGAACGTTTGCTTGCAGGGCATACTCCTAGTATTACCGGTAATAAGACAATCATTGAAATCCCTGTTACTGCGGAAAGTTCTCTAGACGGAATGATGGTCCGCGATTTCAATTGGCCTGACGAGATGTTATTGATTTCGATCCGACGAGGTTCAGCTGAAATACTCACTCATGGCGATACCGTCATGAAAGTTGGCGATCTGCTAATGATATTAACAGATGAAGGTCATACACAAAAAATCAAACAACAGATTCATAAACGATCTTATGCAGCAATCTCCAAAAAACAAGAAGCAATCCGAGGCTGAGTTTTACTCAACCTCGGATTTTTTAGTAAATACCCAATTTATGTCATATTTAGTCCCCATACCTCTTGATCAAAGTCACTAAGATCATACACATCGTAGCATCCATCTCTAACATTTTTTATATACTAATAAAATCCAATTATCATCAAACTAAGAAAACAGAATTTTCTAGTTTTTGGCTTGCACACTCTAGTAATTGCTATCAATAGGCGCTATTATTCAAAAGTTTGTAAAACTATTTATTTTTCATCAGATGAAAAATAAGATAAATCCAGACTAAAGAAGACAAAGACTTTTTTTTGCTGTTTTTGAATGTTTTTGACTGTTTTGTCTTGTGTTACAAAAATAATTATGCTAATATTTCAATTGAAGGGGGATTGAAAATGCTTACAGAAGAACGACATAAAAAAATTATCGAATGGTTGGAACGCGATGGTTTAGTTAAATCACAAGATTTAATCCAATGGTTAAACTCCTCTGAATCTACAGTCCGTAGAGATCTTCATGAATTAGAAGAACTTGGATTACTAGAACGCATCCACGGAGGTGCGAAACGTCCACAACATCTTGAACAAGAATTAGGGATGGATGAAAAATCATCCAAAAACGTTCAACAAAAGAAAATAATCGCCAAATATGCGGCAAATCTCCTTTCTGAAGGCGATGTCATTTATTTAGATGCTGGAACGACTACCTCCGAAATGATTCCATTTATGAAAAAACAAAAAGTTACGGTCGTTACAAATTCAGTCGGACTTGCTGCTCATTTAGTCGAAGCGCAAATCGCTACGATCGTCCTGGGCGGCCGAATAAAATTAACAACTGATGCAGTTGTTGGCTCGCAAGCGTTAGAACAACTGAAACAATACCGTTTTAATAAAGCTTTTATGGGGATGAATGGCATCCATTCTGACAGTGGTTATTCGACACCCGATCCTGAAGAAGCCATTTTAAAAAGAACTGCGATCCAACAAGCCGAAGAAGCCTTTGTCTTAGTCGATCACAGTAAATTTAATCAGACAAGTTTTGTCCGTGTCGCTTCTTTATCAGCTGCTTCAATCCTCACTGATACCTGTCCTTTGATAATCCGTGATCAAATCACAGAACAAACTACCTTGAAGGAGGTTTCTGTATGATCTATACAGTAACACTAAACCCATCAATCGATTATATCGTTCACGTCGATCAATTAACGATTGGTGCTGTCAATCGAATGAAAAATGACTTGAAATTACCTGGAGGTAAAGGAATCAATGTTTCACGTATTTTAAAACGAATCAAACATGAATCCACCGCTTTAGGCTTTATTGGCGGTTTTACCGGAAACTTCATCAATGAATGGATGAAGCAAGAAAACATTCAAACAAACTTTACGACTGTGGCTGACGACACTCGTATCAATATCAAACTAAAAGCCCACGAAGAAACTGAGATCAACGGTCAAGGTCCCCTTGTTTCTACTGATGAGATGAACAAACTAAAAAAAATCCTAGAAAATTTGACAGCGGCTGATATCGTGGTACTGTCTGGCAGCAAACCTGCCAGTGTTCCAACAGGTTTTTATCAAGAATTAATTGAAATCATTACATCATGCAATGCTGAGTTCGTGATTGATACAACTGGTGCTGATTTAATGGATGCTCTAGAGAAACGACCACTATTAGTCAAACCAAACAATCATGAACTAGCCGAATTGTATCAAACGACTTTTAATTCTGTGGAGGATATCTATCCTTTCGGTCAACGATTACTCGATGAAGGTGCACAATATGCTCTGGTCTCTATGGCTGGTGATGGCGCATTGCTCTTTACCCAAAACGGAATCTATCGCTCAAATGTTTTAAATCGACCTGTAAAAAATTCAGTTGGCGCGGGTGATTCAATGATTGCTGGTTTTGTCGGTAATTTTACTCAGACTAAAGATCCTGTTGAAGCCTTTAAATGGGGAGTAGCCTGTGGCAGTGCAACTACTTTTTCAGATGATTTAGCCACAGCTGCCTTTATCCAAGAATTATTACCAGAGGTACAGATCACTCAAGTCCAATAAGTTTGATCTTACTTACTGTTAAAATAGGAATCTATAAAAATTGGAGGAATTATGATGGAGATTAAAGATTTATTGATCAAAGATGCCATGATCATGGATTTACAGGCCACTACTAAAAAAGCCGCAATCGATGAAATGGTTCAAAAGATGTATGCTGCTGGCCGAATCTCAGATATCGATGTTTACAAAGACGGGATCTTGAAGCGCGAAGCACAAACTTCAACCGGATTAGGCGATGGGATTGCAATGCCTCATGCAAAAAATAGTGCAGTCAAAGAAGCGACCGTTTTATTTGCCAAAAGTCAAAACGGTGTGGACTACGAATCATTAGATGGCCAACCTACTTACCTATTCTTTATGATTGCTGCTCCAGAAGGTGCTAATGATACTCATCTTCAAGCACTAGCAGCTTTATCAAGACTTTTGATCAATCCTGATTTTGTCGCAAAATTAAAAGCAGCAGAAACACCTGAACAAGTACAAGCAACTTTTGAAACCGCTGAAAAAGCCAAAGAAGCAGAAGAAAAAGCTGAAGCAGAAGCTGAAAAGGCTGAAGATGGAACTCGACGCTATATCGTAGCGGTCACTGCCTGTCCGACAGGGATTGCTCATACGTATATGGCAGAAGATGCGCTGAAGAAAAAAGCGAAAGAAATGGGCGTCGAAATCAAAGTTGAAACAAATGGTTCCGAAGGCATCAAGCACCGCTTAACGGAAGAAGATATTGCTCGTGCAGCCGGCGTAATCGTCGCTGCGGATAAAAAAGTCGAGATGAATCGTTTCAATGGGAAAGAATTAGTCAATCGTCCTGTTAGTGATGGAATCCGTAAACCAGAAGAATTGATCAATTTAGCTCTAAGTGGTAAAGCTCCTGTTTATCACGGAGATAGTGAAGAATCTTCAGAAACTGAAGAAAAAAGTGACAACGGAACGTTAGGTCAGCGTATCTACAAAGATTTAATGAACGGCGTTTCTCATATGCTGCCATTTGTTATTGGCGGTGGAATCATGATCGCTTTGTCATTCATGATTGACCAATTCATGGGTGTACCGCAATCTGAGTTAGCAAATCTAGGAAATTATAACCAAGCAGCTGGATGGTTCAATCAAATCGGCAGTGCTGCATTTAGTTTCATGTTACCTGTTCTCGCTGGCTTTATCGCATCTAGTATCGCTGATCGACCAGGTTTGATCGTTGGTTTTGCCGCAGGTGCCTTAGCAAATGCCGGTGGCGCTGGATTCTTAGGAGCATTGATTGGCGGGTTCTTAGCTGGTTATGTAATCATTTTCTTGAAGAAATTATTTAAAAACTTACCTAAATCACTTGAAGGAATCAAAGCAATTCTTTTTTATCCTTTCTTTGGTCTATTGATCACTGGTTTCTTGATGCTCTTAGTGAATGTTCCTATGAAAGCAATCAATGATGGTTTAAATGGTTTCTTAACTGGTCTTAGCGGTTCAAATGCCATCTTACTAGGTGCGTTACTTGGCGGAATGATGGCCGTTGACTTAGGCGGACCAATCAATAAAGCCGCTTATGTTTTTGGTACTGCGACCTTAGCTTCAAGCGTTGCTCAAGGCGGATCAATCGTTATGGCAGCAGTTATGGCTGGTGGTATGGTCCCTCCTCTTGCAATTTTTGTTGCAACACGCTTGTTCAAAAACAAATTTGAAAAGAGTCAAGTCGATGCCGGATTGACTAATATCGTCATGGGATTATCTTTTGTAACAGAAGGAGCAATTCCATTTGCGGCAGCTGACCCGATTCGTGTCATCCCAAGTTTTGTAGTTGGTTCTGCACTAGCTGGTGGATTAGTTGGTGCTGTAGGTATTAAATTACTTGCTCCTCACGGTGGTATCTTTGTGGTTTTCCTATTAAGCCACCCACTGCTTTATCTTTTATTCATTGCTATCGGTGCGATTGTTTCAGGAATTATCTATGGTTTAGTCAAAAAACCAGCGAACTAATAACAAAAAAAGATTCGTTCTCATTTTGAGAACGGATCTTTTTATTATTGATAAAAAGCAAGCTTGTTACATCCAGCGATCTTTTCTACGAACACGGACTGGTTGAGGCTTAGGTTTGATTGAAAATAAAACAATCCCGATGAAAAATACGGTAATGGACAGCGGTATAGCTAACGTCGCCAAAGGTAAGGCAAATATCATCCCCACAATCAATAAACAACTTCCCATAATCTTAATGTAACGTTGATCCATAATTATCCGCTCCTTTCAAATTTCGAGTATATCTAACTGATTTTTTAATGTTACCTTCTTTTGATCTATAAAGGAAACGATCAAATGTTTTTTTTCTTTTTCCAAGGAAAAAGTCAACGAATCGTTTTTACGACTGATCTGATGGATCGTCATATCTTTTAACGCTCGTTTCAATTCTTCCAAAGGAAAATCCGAAAAAGCTTTCTTTGGAATAAATAATTGTAAAACAGCAGTATAATCCTTGTAGCGTGTGTCTTGAATCTCAAATTCGATTGAGTCTCGAATATAGTATTCAAAAGCCGCCAGTCCTTTATCTAAGGTCAATTCAGGATATAAAATATGATAATTCATCATTCGCTCACTTTTGTCATCGATCCAGGGAAAATAAGCCAAGGCATTCAACCCGCCCTTCATTCGATTGACTCGATACTGATTCGTCAAAAAATTATAGGTCCGAGTCACAAAATATGAGGCATGCTTCTTTTCGGTCGGTTGAAATCGTTCATTTTGGTATTGAACAGTCTGAATAACAGTATCCTCAAATGCAAATTCAATGTATGGTTGTTTTAACAAGCCTACTCCATTGGTATAAGATAGTTGCGGGATGCCTAATTGATCACGAAGCAATTGTTGAAACTTTAAATTCGCCTCTTCTTGCCATTGAAATGGATCTTTATATAACTTAAAAATAACCCCTTCGCCAAGTTCGGCAACTTCTTCGACTTGCTGGATTTCCAGTAACAGCGGTTTTGCAAATAATTGTTTGTAAGGCGCTCCTAGAAAGATACGCCAACATGCCGTCAAACAAACTCCTTTATAAAAAACATCATAGCCTGGAAAAACATTGCAATCTACGACAACATCTCCATTAAGCCCTTTCATTTTAGGCAATTTTTGCGTTTTTTCTGCTGTTTCAAATGAACGCCGTTTGGACAAGTCACTTGTATTATGGTATAAATATTCAGCATACGAACGAATATATGCGAAAAACCCATGTTGACGCAAGCGAGCTGCCAAATAATCTAGATAAACATTTTCCCAATAATAAAAATTTTTTTTAGCAAGAATATATTTCTCAAATAATCTATCACCCATCAGATGGATCGTCGTTTCTTCCTCATCGTTTCGTAACTGAAGCCAATAATCTTCATTTACGCCAAATTCAGCGATCAGCTGTCGCAGATAATCCAGATCAAATTTTTGATCCTTTCCATTGATCGACATTGTATCTGGTTCCAGCAATAGACGGCTCATAACTAGCCAATCTTCGATCTTCAATTGGATCTCATCTTGTTTCAAATCATACAGCTGACTGACACAATATATCATTTGATTTTTTTCCATTGCCTTCCCCTTTCCTATCTATCTATCTATCTATCTATCTATCTATCTATCTATCTATCTATCTATCTATCTATCTATCTATCTATCTATCTATTATAATTATATCGTAAAGATTAAAAAATCCCTATAAAATTGATTACTATGTTTTAAAAAATTGTATACTATAATAGATTATGTTAAAACTTAATTGGAGGTGCTCAAATGGGACTAAAATTTGAAAAAACCGATGACTTGGATAAATTATTTGAATCTTTTGTAGTTGATCCGGATAAAGATGTACAGAAAAGTGAGGATATTCAAAAATTCTTAAAACCAAAGGTAGAACCAACTGACAAAAAAAAGGACTGAGCATAAGCTCAGTCCTTTTTGATTGCCGCTTCAATCGCCTGCCACGCCTCTTCTTTTCCTTTTTTCGTTTCAGATGAAAAGAGAACGAAGGTATCGTTTGGATCAAAATCCAATTTTTTCTTAATCGCACTTGTGTGTTTGTTCCATTTTCCACGAGGGATCTTATCCGCCTTAGTTGCAACCATGATTACAGGGATATTATAATATTTCAAAAATTCATACATCTGGATATCTTCTTTACTAGGATCGTGTCGAAGATCCACTAACGAGACGACTGCACGTAATTGCTTACGCGTAGTGATATAAGTCTCAATCATTTCTCCCCATTTAGCCCGCTCAGTCTTAGATACTTTCGCGTAACCATATCCAGGTACATCGACAAAATGTAACGCATTTTCGATTAGATAAAAATTCAATGTCTGAGTTTTTCCGGGTTTTCCTGATGTTCGTGCCAGATTTTTACGATCAATTAATGTATTGATAAAAGAAGATTTTCCAACATTTGATCGGCCAGCTAAGGCAATCTCAGGCAATTCTGTTTCCGGATATTGTTTAGGTGAGACCGCGCTGATGACGATCTCTGCATTGTGCACTTTCATTCTTTCACGCCTTTCAAAAAGGGTCCACAAATTACTTTGTGAACCCTCATTTGCTAACCTGCTTTTTTCGTGTCGCTATGATACTCGATTATTGGTTTTCCTGATCCTTCAACAGAATCTTTTGTAACGATTACTTTTTTGATTGATTCGTCTGAAGGTATATCGAACATGACATCCATCATGACGTCTTCGATGATCGACCGCAAACCGCGTGCGCCTGTATTACGAGCAATAGCTTTGTCGGCGATTGCATTCAACGCATCCTCATCAAACGTTAGCTCTGTCTCATCATAAGAAAGTAATTTTTGATACTGCTTAACCAACGCATTTTTAGGTTCAGTCAAAATACGAACCAAATCTTCTGTCGTTAGTTTTTCTAACGCTGTTGTCACTGGCAAACGTCCGATGAATTCTGGAATCAAACCGAATTTCAATAAGTCTTCTGGAATGATCTGTTGCATAATACTTTCATCATCTGCAATTTTTTTATTATTGGTCCCAAAACCAATCGTTTTTTCTCCTAGTCGGTTTTTAACGATTGCTTCGATGCCATCAAATGCCCCGCCAACGATGAACAAAATATTGGTTGTATCGATTTGAATAAATTCTTGGTGTGGATGTTTGCGGCCGCCCTGCGGTGGAACGCTAGCAACAGTCCCTTCAAGAATTTTAAGCAATGCTTGTTGGACACCTTCACCTGACACATCACGCGTAATTGAGACATTCTCACTCTTACGGGTAATCTTATCAATTTCATCAATGTAGATGATTCCTTTTTCAGCACGCTCAACATTATAATCTGCTGCTTGTAATAGCTTTAATAGGATATTCTCTACATCTTCACCGACATACCCCGCTTCGGTTAAACTAGTAGCATCTGCGATTGCAAATGGTACATTTAGCGTTCTAGCCAAAGTTTGTGCCAAGAAAGTTTTCCCTGAACCTGTTGGTCCAATCAAACAAATGTTACTCTTTTGCAATTCAACTTCATCTATCTCATCTGCTTCAGCATTCACTCGTTTATAATGGTTGTACACCGCAACTGATAACGCTTTTTTAGCACGGTCTTGCCCAATCACATATTGGTTTAGTACATCTAATAATTCTTTGGGTTTTGGTACATCAATAAACTCACGAATCGCTTCTTCATGAAATTCTTCATCTATGATCTCTTTACAAAGGTCAATACATTCATTACAAATATAAACTCCGGGACCCGCGACAACTTTTTTTACTTCTTCTTGGGTCTTTCCACAAAATGAACAGCGGACTGTTTCACCTGCGCCTGTGCTTTCATACATGGTTTTCACCTCTTGTTTCTTTCTCTACAAGTGTTTCCACGATTGCAGTCTTTATCTATAATAACACAAAGCCTTGAAAAGACAAAGAATCCAAGAAAATTTAAAAAGAATTTCTAAAGAAAAAAGTTCTCGAAAAATCGAGAACTTTTTGTCTATTTTGCGTACCAAGCCAATCCCTCATAACGCCAACCATGTTTAACTAAATTATTCTTTTCATTGGTATTGAGCGTATAATGATGGGCTCCTGCTTTGGCATTGGGATTATATAAGCGATGCAGTTTATTCGAGCCACCTGAATACCAAGAGATTCCTTCATAACGCCAGCCTTTTTTGACTAGATTGTCTTTTTCATATGAATTCAATGTGTAATGATGATCTCCTGCATTTGGATTATACAAGCGATAAACTGGATTACCTGATGTCGGCCCATTCCAGCCAATCCCTTCATACTTCCAACCGTGCTTGACTAAATTATTCTTTTCAGCAACGTTTTGTGTGTAAAAATGTTCGCCGCTGTTGGGATTATACAAGCGATGCATCTGGACACTCGTCGTCGGTGTCGTTACTGGATTGCTGAATATCCCCGTGTAATCGGCATTAATATCGAAGGTCCCATTGATTCCAGGAAATGACAAGCGTGAAGACCATTGCCAAGAACCATATTGTGTATAGAGATTTGTAGTTGAAAGATTGTATGGATAAGCCGCTACCCAAATATTTTTATTTCCAATCGTTCCTGCATTGATCCGTCCAGATGTTAACCAGCTTAACCCGATATAATGTCGAACGTTTCCATACCCTAGAGCTTTTAACCGATTTTCAAAAGCTTTTGAGTTGTTTGTATGATTGCCTTTACCAAGAATCTGTGGTTCTTCTATATCGTTGACCAATACTGTGCTGTTGCTGAGCCCAAATCTTTTGGCAGCAGCAGCAAAATAATTTGCTTCTGCGATTGCCTGTGCATCACTAGTAAACCAACTATAATGATAAGCAGAAACTTTCATTCCAGCGGCCTTAGCATTATTAATCTGCTCTTGAGCATTGGGATTTGTATAGCTTGTAGCTTCGGTTAACTTAACGACAACTCCTATGATTCCATAACTCTTCATTTTTTGGAAATTTGCGACAGAAATTGTTCCGTTATGAGAAGAGATATCAATGAAATTTTTACTCGGTGTATTTGTGTTTGTCACAGAAACTGCTGGTAGTGCCGAATATAATTGCAGTGTGGGATAAAGATCTGAACGTCCGCTTGGCAAAGACATCGTCCCGTCAGCAGTCTCCATTTGTGTTTGCGGAATAGCTTCTTCTGCACTTTCTGTCTGTTCTGTTGTTTCTGCTGTTATTTGTTCGGCTGCCGAGCTGTCAACAGTTTCCTCGCTAGTAACTGCTGTCGTTACTGTTTGTTCAAGGCTTCCTTGACTTTCTTCTGCTAACACCGTTGTAGCGTAACTTAAACTTAAAATCGTTAAAAAGCTTAGTCCTAAAAATTTTTTCTTCATATTCTCCTCCTTATTATTCAAAAATATTAACTATGAATTATATTTTTTATTCATTTACTTTTACCATTAGTTTAATAACACCAAATTTAATCATTTATTTGAAGTTTTTTTGTTATATTAAACCAAAAAAGCATATATTTTATCTCTGAACACAAAAAGTATGTAGTACGAATTTCGTACTACATACTTAACGTCAACTTATCAGGTTCCATTTCATCAAAGGAACGGCTCGGTGACTTATTTTTCTACAGCTGTTCCAGTTACTAGCTCAACTGCTTTTTTCATTTTGATGTCATGTTCTAACATATCTTCTGTTAGGACACGGCGGATTTGTTCTTCTGGCATTTGATACATGTCAGCTAATTCTTTGATTTCTTTTGCGATGTCTTCTTCAGAAGCTTCGATTTTTTCTGCTTCAACGATTGATTCCATCACTAAGTTTGTTTTCACACGGTTTTCAGCTTCGCCTTCAAATTGTGTATGAAGATCTTCTTCTGTTGAACCAGTTAATTGATAGTACATTTCTGGAGAGATTCCTTGACGTTGCATGTTGTTTAGGAATTCATCCATTGAACGATGTACTTCATCATGAACCATTACATGTGGAAGCTCAACGATTTCTGCATTTTCTACTGCTTGTTTGATTGCTGCTTCGTCTTTAGCTTCTTTGCCAGCTTCTTCTTTTTGTTTTGTTAATTCATCACGATATTTTGCTTTTAATTCATCCAAAGAATTTACTTCTTCATCAACATCTTTTGCAAAATCATCATCTAATTCAGGTAATTCTTTTGCTTTTACTTCATGGATTGTTACTTTAAAGATTGCTTCTTTACCAGCTAGATCTTCTGCTTGATAGTCTTCTGGGAAAGTAACTGTTACGTCTAAACTTTCGCCAGCTTTATGTCCAACTAATTGTTCTTCAAAACCAGGAATGAATGAACCAGAACCTAATTCAAGTGAGTAGTTTTCGCCTTTGCCGCCTTCGAATGCTTCGTCGCCGACAAAACCTTCAAAATCAATGACTGTTGTGTCGCCATTTTCAGCTGCTTCATCTTCTTTGATCACTAATTCAGCTTGAGATTCTTGTTCTGATTTCAAACGAGCATCTACATCAGCATCAGTTACTTCTACGTCTTGTTTAGGAACTTCTAATTCTTTGTAGTCGCCTAATTTTACTTCAGGTTTGACAGTCACTTCAGCTTTGATTACCCAAGCTTCGCCTTTTTCCATACTGTCTACATCAATTTTGGGTTGAGAGACTGGATCGATGCCAGCTTCTTTTACAGCTGCTTCATAAGCTGTTGGCAATACGTCATTTAGAGCATCTTCATACAAAGCTTCTTCCCCATACATCCGATTGAATACTTGGCGAGAGACTTTGCCTTTACGGAAGCCAGGTACATTAAGATTTTTTTTCACTTTGTTGAATGCATTGGTTAATCCTTTTTGAATCTCAGTTTGTTCAATTGAAAATGTTAACACACCATCATTGGTGCCTGTTTTTTCAAAATTTACAGTCACGTTTGTTCCCTCCGAATACTAATATACTTGCATTTTGCATACCATTAAATATTACACTACTGATTGTGAAATGTAAATATAAAGCTTTTGTTCTCGGTATTTTTTAATGGTAATCAATCATCAGTCGTTTGATTATTTCACGAATCTCTTCAATATTTTTATCCAGGGATTCGGCTTGATTCAAATACTCAGATAAATAACTGGCAATCCACGCTTCTGGTTTCAAATAAGAATTTTGTAGCGGATATAAAAAAGCCATTTCTAATTTGACTTGTTCTAAGATATTTGCTAAAAAAACTGGATCCTCATCTTCTAACTGTTCAGCTAATCCTACTTCGATTTTATTTTGCAACCCTTCTGAAAAATCTATTTCCGTTGGTGATAGCTCCACAATCTCAGCTTGAATCGTTAAGTAGCGGACTTTATCCACTGTCCCTATACGTGCCAAACTTTCAAATAAATAACTACGAACCAGCGGTGCTACTTTAGGATCAACCATAAAATTTTCTGCCAGCACTCTAAGGCGCTCTTCCGGAAGCTGTTTGACTGTACGAACGAGCAGCAACTGCTCCATCGTAGATACTTTTGGTAATTGATGAAGTTGTACTTCCAGTTGTTTCAGCATAGTTTGTTGTTGTCTTTGGTGGAACAACTCTTGATCATCGATCCGCATCAACCAACGGTCATTTTGTTCTTCAGTCAATGATTTAGTTTTTTTTGCCCGCCATAAAAATTCTCGTGCGACGAAAAAACGTTTAGCTGACGTTTGGACTTGCAAGTACAAATCGACCGTCTCTGCTGACTCAAGATAGCTCTCACTAGCTTCGTCCGCGTATTCTAGGGCTTCAGTAACTTTCCCTTGTTCTAATGCTAAACTTACGATCAATCGATTCAATTTCGCCGAAGGATTCTTTTGATAAGCTAATTGATAATTGACTAAGGCTTGCAGATAATCACCTGAAGAAAAGGCTTCTTCTGCCAGTGCTAAATAATAATGATCATTATTAGGAAAATCTATCGGATTCATAATTGACTAAAATCCTCTCTAGCTGCTAATAGATTTATTGTTACTACACTAGTATCGGAAAAATAATCACCAATGTGTTGTTTGTTCGCTGTAAAAATCGTTACGAGGTACCCTAGCATAAAAAATGAGCCCCGCAGAACAAAACGACAAGCTCCTTCTCGAATAAGAACTGTTTGCCAGCTTAATTTTTCTTCATTAAAACAAACAACTTGAATCCCAAAAGCCATCTTTCCAATCGTTTGTCCATGATTCAACTTTGTCAACAAAATAAAATACGCTAAATAAATAACTACACTTAATGATCCATAGACACTTATTAATCCTGCATCTTTCGGCCACTCCATTAAATTTGCAGGCAGTCCCAACAAAATTCCTGTCACTGCTGAGATACACAATAAATCCAACAAGTAGGCAAATAGACGTATCCAAAAACCGGCATAAAAATAATCCGGGTATTGATGAAATTTTAGACGCTTCTTTTTTTTATTCAGTAACTGTGTTACAGGTCCTACAGCTGGTTTTTGCTGGATTTCTTCTTTCATGTCTACTCACCTCCATAAAGATACATCGCTTTAGGCGCTTGAGGGGTACCAACACTTTCAACGATATTTCTGACCAATTCTTCCTGTGAAGGTTTGATTCCTTGAAGTTCTGCTAAACTGTTTCCTAACCAAGTATTCATGAAATTAGTTGCACCACTTGTATAGGACACGACTTTTGCATCACTTAGATCTTTATCTTTCTTCAATGCCCGCAATGCTTGATCAGGATACCCGATTTCATCCACTAGACCATTTTCCAGCGCTTGTGTCCCATCATAGATTCGTCCATCAGCTAATTTACGTACGTTTTCTTCATCCATATTGCGTCCCTCAGCAACATTTTTAACAAAACGACTATACATACTATCCACAAAACCTTGCAGCACTTCTTTGTCTTCCTTCGTTTGAGGTCGAGAGGAAGAACCGATATCTTTTAATGCCCCGCTCTTGATTGTCGTATCACTGATTCCAAGCTTTTCCATCAAACCAGAATAATTCATGCTAGACATAATCACACCGATTGAACCGGTCATCGTATCTTCAGTAGCGTAAATCCGATCTGAATTAGCCGCAATGTAATAACCGCCACTAGCTGCTTGACTTTCCATCGAAGTATAAATAGGGATTTTTTTTGTTTTTTGGAGCTCTTTTAGAGCGCGAGTGATCTCTGCCGTTTCATAGACCGCTCCTCCTGGAGAATTGATTTCTAACAAAATCCCTTTGACCTGTGAGTCTTTTTTGATCTTTGCTAATTGCTTCATAAATAATTCATGGTTGTAGCCGCCACTAGCGAATAACCCGCTGGAGCCATCATCAATAATGGCTCCTTCGACTGTTAGTTTGACAATTTTTTCATTAGTTGAACCGGCTTCTTCAGTTTTTTCTTGTATGCCATTTGTGCCATACAACAACTCATTGACTTGACTAAGTTCTTTTTTTTCGTCATTTTTACTGCCGATAGCAGATGATACCACTGATAAAATCAATACTATCGCCGCAATCCCAATAGCTACCCAGCGTCTCTTGTTCATGTTTTCCCTCCTAATCTTTTAAAACAGGTCTAACTTTCAATTTTAATACAAATTACGAATCACCAATACTTTTTCTACTGGGCCTTCACCTTTCATTTTTTCCGCTTTTTCTAATAGAGAGTACCCGCCAAATAATTCATGGGTTAAAGGATCTTCTATTTTAAACGCTTGTGCTTCTTCAATACTCAAAGCATCCGGATTGATCTCTTGAATGCTGTCCCAACCGGTATCTAAAAATATTTTAGTATCATCGGTGATTTCTGAATCATCTGTAAACTGCGTTAAAAATTTGCGCAATTCCCCGACTGTCAGATTTTCTGGTTGATTCATTTAAATTTCCTCCTCTTTTTTTGTAACAATTGTTGGTATAGATCCTTCGCTGAACTAACTCGTCCAAACAGCGAGCTCTTCCCGCTACAAAAATATTCTGTAACTAACTACTCTTCTATTCTACCTTATTCTCCTACCAGATGAAATGTGAAAGCAAGATAGCCGTCCATATCAATTTCACAAATTACATATATACCAATTAGTTAAAAATTAAAAAATATTTGACTAAAATGAAAGTTTATATTATATTAATCCTTGTTTCCGATATTAAAACAAAAAAATCTTAAATGTACCAATAAGATAGCGCCAGACCTTTTTTGAAGGTGACGAGGGAGAAGTTTATCGAAGGATTCGGCGGATAACTTCAGGGTTGCTGTACTCTACAGATCATTACAAATACTTTATAAAAGAACAAAAAATGATCAGACAGTTCGGAAACAGATAATGCTAAGAAAGTAGGAAGACATTATGTGTGGAATCGTAGGAATTGTAGGAAATGAGCAAGCAACAAAGATTTTAGTTAAAGGATTGGAAAAATTAGAATATCGCGGGTATGACTCTGCAGGTATTTTTGTAGCAGATCAAAAAGAAGATTTTTTGATCAAATCACAAGGACGCATCAAAGAATTAGCCGATAAAATCGGAGAAAACGTTCATGGCACAATCGGGATCGGTCATACACGTTGGGCAACCCATGGTGAACCAAGCGAAGAAAACGCGCATCCCCATACTTCACAAAGTAAACGCTTTGTATTGGTCCATAATGGTGTCATTGAAAATTATGACGAATTGAAGAAAAAATATTTGGCAAAGGATACTTTTTACGGTGAGACTGATACAGAAATAGCAGTTCATCTAATTGAATATTTCGCAGATCAAGGACTTACTACGAAAGAAGCTTTCCGAAAAGCTTTGAAAGAAATTCACGGTTCTTACGCTTTTGGTTTGATTGATAAAAATGATCGTGAAACTATCTACGTCGGAAAAAACAAAAGTCCATTATTGATTGGATTAGGTGATGGATTTAATGTCGTCTGCAGTGATGCAATGGCTATGTTAGAACAAACGAATCAATTCGTTGAGATCAACGACGGTGAGATGGTCATCGTAACCAAAGATCAGATTGAGATTGAAGACGAAAACGGCAATGAGATTCAACGAGCACCTTATGAAGCAAAAATCGATCTTTCTGATATGGAAAAAGGCACGTATCCTTATTACATGTTAAAAGAAATCGATGAACAGCCAGCTACAATGCGCCGGATCATCAGTGAATACACTGATGAAACAGGAACTGTCGTTATTGATAACGCACTATTACAAAGTTTATTAGAAACTGACCGTATTTATATTGTCGCTTGCGGAACTAGCAACAACGCCGGCTGGGCAAGTAAACAGATCATTGAAGGCTTAGCTGATATTCCTGTGGAGATTCATTTATCTAGTGAATTTGGTTATAACATGCCTTTACTTTCAAAAAAACCATTCTTTATCTATTTAACACAAAGCGGTGAAACAGCCGACAGCCGTCAAGTACTAGTAAAAACTAATGAACTAGGACACCCTTCGCTTACCATAACAAACGTTGCTGGTTCAACATTGTCACGAGAAGCAAGCTATACGATGCTGTTGCACGCTGGTCCAGAAATTGCGGTAGCTTCTACTAAAGCGTATACAGCTCAGATTGCAGCTTTAACTGTCTTAGCCAAAGCCGTGGGCCAAGCCAAAGGAAACTCAGCTGCCAAAGAATTTGATTTGACAAAAGAACTAGGAATCGCAGCAAACGCGATGGATGTCATGATCTCTGAAAAATCAATGATCGAAGAAATTGCTAAAAATTATTTGGCAACAACTCGTAATGCTTTTTATATCGGACGTTCAGAAGACTATTACGTCTCTATGGAAGTCGCATTGAAATTAAAGGAAATTTCCTATATCCAAGCAGAAGGTTTTGCAGCGGGAGAATTGAAACATGGTACGATTGCTTTAGTTGAAGAAGGAACACCAGTTATTGGGATTATTACCGAAGCAGTGACTGCTCCACATACACGTGGAAACTTACGAGAAGTAGAAAGCCGCGGTGCTCATACTTTAGTCATCGTTTCCGAAGAATTGAGCAAAGAAGGCGATCAAATTATCTTGCCTGTCGTCCATCAATTCTTACGTCCCCTTGTTTCTGTTATCCCTGGTCAATTGATTGCATATTATGCAACCTTACAACGCGGATATGATGTTGACAAACCACGTAACTTAGCAAAATCAGTCACAGTTGAATAACAAAAAAAGGTTGAGAATTCTCAACCTTTTTTTGTTTGCTATAAATGTAATCGTTATTGTTCAGCTGTTTTCAGCAAAACGTAAAATAATCTAAATTATTTTATATTCAGGTGTATAGTCTTGAATGAAACTGAAAACAGATTCTACGAGGAGCCTTTTATGAATAAATTGTTTTATCAACCTGTCAACTTAAGAAAAGTGATTCTTGCTACAGTACTTATATTTTTAGGCCTGTTCGGATTATTGTATGGCCCTACTTATCTGGGGATTTTCTCAGTTGCGCTAACAAGTTATCTAGCCTTTATTTTAGTTTTTGGCGTCCCTTTAACAAACCATTTATTTTCCAAACCAATCCGACCAATAAAAATCAGCTTAATTTATTTTCCTTTGAATTGGGTTGTAAGTTTAGTGGCTGGATTCATTTTAACTTATCTTTTAGGTTGGCAGCTACAAGGAAACCTCGTAACTGATCATCCGAGTTTACTCTTGATTTTTACTCTCCCAATCATGTTACTTGGTGAAGAATTATTCTCACTATTCTTTTTAAGTATTTTTTCCAGTAGATTTAGTCTGACGGTCTCCAGTATTCTCTCAGCAATTATTTTTGGCTTGATTCACTTTTCTACTTATTATAATGGAAATAGTTTTGAAACCCTTGTTCACATCTGTTTAATTCAAGGGAGTGCACGACTGATCTTTAATCAAGCTGCAATAAAGAGTAACTCACTCTGGACTAGTTGGATGGTTCATGTTCTTTTTGATTTTTCTTCTATCGTTATTTCAATCCTTCCACAATTATTCAACTAATAAACTATATAAAAGAACCGTTCCGTAAAATCCGGAACGGTTCTTTTTGCTTAATCTAAGCCGATTTCTTCACGAACAACTGCTGCAATTTTTTCAACATAGTATTCAACTTTTTCATCCGTTGGCGCTTCAGCCATTACACGTAATAACGGTTCAGTTCCTGAAGGGCGAACCAAGATTCGTCCATTACCGGCCATTTCTGCTTCTGCTTCTTCAATCGCTTTTTTGATAGCCGGCACATCCATTGCACCATATTTATCACTCACACGAATGTTAACCAATTTTTGCGGATAGATCGTTACTTCACTAGCTAGCTCAGAAAGCTTTTTGCCAGTTTGTTTCATGATGTTCAATAATTGAACGCCTGTCAACATACCATCGCCAGTCGTATTATAATCCAAGAACAATACATGGCCGGATTGTTCACCGCCAAGATTGTACTCATTTTTACGCATTTCTTCAACAACATAGCGGTCACCGACTTGAGTGACAACATCAGCTAAGCCGATTTCTTCGATTGCTTTATGGAAGCCTAAATTACTCATGACCGTAGTTACTACCGTATCTTTTTTCAATCGTTTACGTTCAGCTAGATATTTTGCACAGATAAACATAATCCGATCGCCATCAACGATATTTCCTAACTCATCTACAGCGATCACTCGATCACCATCGCCATCAAAAGCTAGACCGGCATCTGCACCTTTTTCAACAACCATTTGTGCTAATGCTTCTGGATGGGTCGAACCAACACCTGCATTAATATTCAAACCGTTGGGCGATGTTCCCATCGTATAAAAATCTGTTTCTAAGTCTGCAAATAAACGATCGACACTTGTTGAAGTGGCTCCATTTGCCGCATCGACACAAACTGTCAAGCCTGATAAATCACCTGAAATTGTTTGGACCAAAAATTGTGAATATTTCAATAGTCCTTCATGGAACTCGTCTAATGTTCCGAGACCTTCAGCTGATGGTCTTGGCAAGGTATCTTCTGCAGCATCAATCAATGCTTCGATCTCAGCTTCTTGTTCATCGACCAATTTGAAGCCATCACCACCAAAGAACTTGATCCCATTGTCTTCTGCAGGATTGTGAGAAGCAGAAATCATGACTCCAGCAGAAGCTTTTTGTAATCTCGTCAAATAAGCGACACCTGGTGTTGAAATAACACCTAATTGGAATACTTCGATCCCAACAGATAACAATCCTGAGATCAAAGCTGTTTCTAATAACTCGCCAGAAATACGTGTATCACGCCCGACTAAAACTCGCGGACGTTCTTCACTGTTATGATGCTGGCTTAATACATATCCGCCGCATCGACCTAATTTAAATGCTAATTCAGGCGTTAGCTCCTTGTTTGCAATTCCTCGTACGCCATCTGTTCCAAAATATTTACCCATTAACTTATATTTCCCTTCTCCAACTAGTTAGTTGATCGGTCTGTCGTTTCTTCTTGATTATTCATGATTTGAGTCGAACTTGTTTCAGAAGTTTCCGAAGACTCATTTGGATTTCCTGTCGTTTCTGTTGTCGACGAACTAGAATGATCCGTGCTACTAGTTGTTGTTTCTTTTGATTTTTTGAATACCGGTGTCACTTGCGCATTCACCGTTTTAGGATTGACTTGGTAATTTCCAGCTATTGGTATATCGATCAATTTTTTTACCGTTCCTTGTAATTGACTAACATCAACTGGAACACCAATACTATCGATTGGATCAATTACTGATTGTGCACCGGTGATTGTTGCCTTTGAACGATTCAAATCGATTTTAACGCTTTCGATAGTTGAAGGCAATTTTCCTTCTTGAATCGGATAAAGCGATACCTCTTTACTTGGTGTCTGAATTTCAAAATTGACCGTTACATTTTGCGGACTAGCTTGAATTGGTAACGCCTCGCCAGTTGCACTCAAAGCTTGAACTGTTGCTTGGATACCCTCTTGTTCTGCTGTTAGTTTGCTGCTATCTACAGAAGCGACTACTCGATCAATCTCATTCATGGTAGTTTCACCAGTTGTGATCTCAACTTTTTCCGGTTGAACTGACATCTGACCAATTTCCAGACCACTACTATTGGTTGTGCTGCTTAAGATTGGTGAGACCTCAAATTCTTTTTTAACCTTTTTTTCGATTGTCACTGAGATAGTCTCTGGTTCGATGGTCGCAAAAAGTGAACTAGCCAAATTTTTGGTTTTTAAATGAACTTCATGGGTTCCTGGTGATAATTTTGTTAAATCAGCGACCACACTAAAGTTTCGCGTATCTTGATCAATTTCTCGATTTAATTGGATTCGATTTGCACCGCTTAACTTAACCGAGACATTCGATGAGAAGCCATGAACAAAATATTCATCTGAATCATATAAAACATTGATTGGAACATTTTGCAGTACCTCTTCATACGTTGCTTCTGAAGAAATCAACTGACTAAAATTTTGACTATTTACATTAAAAAATAAAATCAAACTAAACACTAAAGAAATCAGCATGTACGGTGCATTGCTTTTTTTAAATTTAATTCTCATTTTTGGCCTCCTTTAGTCAACCCTTCTAAAAAGGTTTGCAAGAGACTCTTTTTACCGATATTTTTTTCATCAGGCAATAATTCTCGCCGCATCACAGCCAAGTACTCTTCTTGTGACAAATCATGAAGAAAATCATTGTTCAATGTGATACTGACTCCGCCTGTTTCCTCCGAGACAATAAATGTCAGTGCATCACTGACTTCACTGATACCTACTGCGGCTCGATGACGTGTCCCGAATTCTTTTGGGATCAACATACTGTCTGAAAGAGGTAAATACGCTGACGCAACCGCGATTTTTCCATTTCTAACAATCACAGCGCCGTCATGTAAAGGCGTATTCGGAATAAAGATATTGATCAATAATTCTCCGGTGATATCCGCATCCAAATCAATTCCTGTTTCAATGTATTCTTCCAATCCTGTAAAACGTTGGACCGTTACTAATGCGCCGATCTTTCTTTTGGACATGTATTGAATCGCTTTATCAAACGCTAGGATCATTCGCTCATCATCTCGTTCTTCTTTTTTAGTTGATTTAAAGAATGAACTACGTCCCAAATGTTCCAGCCCGCGTCGAACTTCTGGTTGAAAGATTACGATTGCTGCAATCACACCATATGTGATGATTTGGTTCATCAGCCATGACAATGTATGCAGCCCGATCAATTCAGCCACGATTCGAATCCCAATAAAAATCGCCACACCTTTAATCAATTGGACAGCTTTTGTTCCGCGAACAAGTTCAAACAAACGATAGATCAAAAACCAGACAACAACTATATCTAAAAGGTTGACGATAATATCCCAGGTTGAAAGATTCTCAGAAAAAAAGCTAAGCCAATATTCCGGTTTGAATAACTCAATTAGACGATTAGGCATAGATAACCTCTCTTTCTATCCAAAATTCTCTACAATTATACCACAGTGGTACAGGTCTAGCATAAAATTTGAACAAGAAAAAAGAGCCTTAGTAACCTAAGGCTCATAAAACTTATTTGCTGCGTTTTTCTGCTCGGGCAGCTCTGCGTGCTGCGCGACGTGCTTCTGCTTCAGGATCAACGGTACGTTCACGTTTTGGTTTGGCATCGGCTGCCACACCAACTGCGACTTTTGTTCCTTCCAGTTTTGCACGAATCTTTTCTTCTTGTCCAGCTAAACGTGCATAGTTATAAAAGCGAGTCTGAGCGTCATCTACTGTCTTTTGGTACAGTCGTTGCGCATCATCAGGCTGAATTCTTTCTAATGCTGAAAAGCGTGTTTGTTGTTTCATAAAACCAATCATATGATCGAAGTTTGGTTTCTTATAATCCAATGACATCGGATTTTTTCCTTTTTCACGTTGTGCAGGATTAAAGCGATACAATGACCAGTAACCAGAGCTAACCGCCTCTTGGGCTTCTTTCAATGTTTGGCTCATACCGCCGCGCAATCCATGATTGATACATGGTGTATAAGCAATCACTAGTGAAGGTCCAGGGAATTTCTCCGCCTCTTCTAAAGCTTTAATTGTTTGCATTTGATTGGCACCTGAGGCAATTTGTGCTACGTATACATTGCCATAAGTCATAGCCATCATACCTAAATCTTTTTTAGATTGGTATTTACCGCCGGCAGAGAATTTTGCAATTGCTGAAGCTGGCGTTGCTTTTGATGTTTGACCACCAGTATTAGAATAAACTTCATTGTCCATGACTAAAATATTTACATCAGCGCCACTAGCTAAGATATGATCGATACCGCCAAAACCGATATCGTATGCCCAACCATCGCCACCAAACATCCATTGACTCGTTTTGACGAATAAATCACGATCATCATAGATCTCAGCTAGTTTAGGATCTGTTGAACCTTCAGCCTCAAGAGCTGCAGTTAGTTTTGTTGCTCGTTGCTGTGTTCCTTCAGATTCAAACATATGATCCATCCAGTCTTCCATCAGTTCACGTAATGGTTCTGAAACACTGTCTAAAACATCGTTGATTTTATCAGCCAACTCTTTTCTTCGTGTCTGATTGGCTAAAAACATTCCATAGCCATATTCAGCATTGTCTTCAAACAATGAATTTGACCAAGCAGGACCTTGTCCTTTTTCATTGGTCGTATATGGGCTGACAGGGGCTGCTGCTCCCCAGATAGACGAACAGCCGGTCGCATTAGCAATCATCATACGGTCACCAAACATTTGTGTCATTAATTTGACATACGGTGTTTCTCCGCAACCAGAGCATGCACCTGAAAATTCAAGTAATGGTTGATTGAATTGAGAACCTAAAACAGAATTTGTTTTAGCAGGATTTTCTTTTTGTCTTAATGTCATTGAAAAGGCCCAGTTGATTGCTTGTTCTTTTTCTTCTTCGTATGGTTTCATAACTAATGCTTTGTCTTTTGCAGGACAAGCTTCAACACACAGACCACAACCGGTACAATCTTCTACTGAGACTTGGATGCGGTATTTCATGCCATCAGCTCCGCGCATCTCACGAACGATGTAGCCTTCTGGCGCCTCTTCCATCTCTTCATCATCTGCTAAAAATGGACGTATCGCTGCATGAGGACAAACAAAGGAACATTCATTACACATAGTACACCGATCACTGATCCAGTGAGGAACTTCTAGTGCTACTCCACGTTTTTCAAATTTCGCTGTTCCAGTAGGAATCGTTCCATCTGTCATTCCGTTAGCTACAAGATCATTGACTGTCAAATCATTTCCTTGTTGTGAGTTGATTGGTTCAACGATTTGTTCCACATATTGAGAAACTGGTGTTTTACGTACTTTTTCAGGAATCTCAACAGTCCGCCAAGTTTCAGGAACTTGTACTTGGTGTAATAACTCGACCGTCTGTTCAATTGCTGCAATGTTCTTTTCAACGATTTCTAAGGATTTCCGACGATAACTTTTATCAGCTTCTGCTTTTAAAATCGGCAAAACCTCATCAAATGGAATAATCCCTGTTAGTTTAAAGAATGCTGTTTCCATCACCGTGTTGATGCGAGAACCAAGTCCGACTTCCATTGCTAATTTTGCTGCATTGATCGTATAAAATTTAATATCATTTTCAGCGATATAACGTTTCATTTTTGCAGGCAGCAACTTATCGATCTGAGCATCGCTCCACATTGAATTCATCAGAAAGACTCCGCCAGGCTTTAACCCTTTCAATAAGTCATACGTATGAATATAAGCCGGCGTGTGACAGGCGATAAAGTCTGCACGCTCAACAAGATAGGTCGAACGGATCGGCGTATCACCAAAACGCAAATGAGAAACAGTTAGACCGCCAGATTTTTTTGAGTCATAACTGAAATAGCCTTGAGCATATTTATCTGTATGATCCCCAATAATTTTGATGGCTGACTTATTCGCTCCGACAGTTCCATCTGAGCCAAATCCCCAGAATTTCGCTTGGAAAGTATTAGGATTGGTTAAATCAATCACTTCTTTCTTTTCCAACGACATATTCGTCACATCGTCAACGATTCCTATAGTAAAGCGTTTCTTCGCTGTTTTTTTGTCTTTCAGCAGTTCATCATAGACCGAAATAATCTGATCAGGCGTAACATCTTTTGAACCTAATCCGAAACGTCCGCCGATTACTTTAGGACGAACATCAGCTTCATACATCACACTTTGGACATCTAATAAAAGTGGTTCTCCGTCTGCTCCTGGTTCTTTTGATCGATCTAAGACCGCAATCGATTTAACTGTATCAGGCAGTTTTTCCAAAAAGTTTTCTGTTGGGAACGGACGATACAAATGGATATTCAAAAAGCCAACTTTACGGCCGCTAGCATTTAAATAGTCTACTGTTTGTTCGATTGTCTGAGCCACTGAGCCCATCGCAACAATGATCTCTTCTGCATCTTCTGCACCATAATAAGTGACAAGATCATAATTAGTCCCGCGCAACTTGTTGATTTCAAACATATATTTTTGAACGATTGCAGGTAATTCGTCATAATAACGATTGACTGTTTCCCGTTGTTGAAAATGAACATCAGGATTTTGATTAGTCCCGCTGATCATTGGATGATTAGGGTTCATACTGCGTTTACGGAAAGCTCTTAATTTTTCTTGATTGACTAAAGGAGCCAATTCTTCATAATCAAGTACTTCTACTTTTTGAATCTCATGGCTTGTCCGAAAACCATCAAAAAAATTCATAAAAGGCAGACTACCTTCAATTGCAGCGAGGTGTGCAACTGCAGATAAGTCCATCACTTCTTGCACACTGCTTTCTTGCAGCATTGCAAAACCTGTTTGACGAGCGGCCATAACATCGCCATGGTCACCAAAGATATTTAAGGCATTCGTCGTAACTGCACGACTAGCAACATGGAATACACCTGGCAGTAATTCGCCCGCGATTTTATACATATTAGGGATCATCAATAACAAGCCTTGTGAAGCTGTATAAGTTGTTGTCAGTGCTCCTGTTTTCAACGCGCCATGAACAACACCAGCCGCACCTGCTTCTGATTGCATTTCTGTAATCGATACAGGTTGACCAAATATATTTTTCTTTCCTTGGGATGCCCACTGATCCACAAGTTCAGCCATCGTCGAGCTAGGAGTGATTGGATAAATTGCGGCTAACTCCGTGAATGCATAGGAAATATAAGCAGCTGCTGTATTTCCATCCATCGTTTTTTTCTTACGCATGTTTCTCCTCCTTAATTTATATAATACTATCAGACTGTAAAAAGTCTTTCGCTTCCTTGATTGATACTAGACCAGTTGAATACTTGTAATTAAATAAAAAAACAGAGTTCTCTTTCATTTAATTCCTTGAGAGCTATTAAAATAATCTCTGTATGATCATTACTATAACGCCTTCATTATAAACCAACCTGGCATAATTTCAAACCTAGGTTTTAGGCTTTTTCACTTATTTATGTGAAAAATTTTGTTTTCTACTGTTTTTTTTGTACACTGATAAAAGAGAGGATGTGTCTTTTTATGGATATTTCGATTATTAAAGCAGAGTTCGTTAATGACTTCAATGGGATAAAGATTGGTTCAAACACTGCACCGAAACGTTTGATTGAATTTCTCAATCTCCGTTGTCCTTATTGCAAGCAGTGGTTTGTAGAATCTTCTGACACTTTAAACCAAGCAGTTGCCGAAGGAAAAATTCAGCGTGTCATTAAATTATTAGATAAAGATAAAATCAGTTTGCAGCGCGGCAATATCATGCATGAATACATTAGTTCTGATCCTAAGAAAGCTTTGTTCCAAATACAACAGGCCTTTGAAACACAAGAGATTTGGGGCGATTTCGAATTAGAGGCTGTTGCGGCCTATGCCGAAAAAAATTTACACCTTACTCAACAAGCAAATCAAAACTTGCAGCAAGAAATACGCAACGAAGCAGAACAGGCTAATATCAACTTCGTCCCAACAATTATTTTAGGTGAACATATCTTTGACGAAGCAATCGATGAAACGACCTTACATTCCTATATTGCTGAATAGCAAAAAAACCGTTTGAGCTTCAAACGGTTTTTTTGCGTAAATTATCAGCAAAATCATTAATCTTGCGAATTCGATGGTTAATCCCTGATTTAGAGATTGCACCAGAAGGAATCATTTCACCTAGTTCTTTCAAACTGATTTCAGGATTTTGAATCCTTAATTCTGCGATTTCTTGTAATTTTTCAGGCAGCGATTGCAAACCGACAGTCGATTCAATAAAATGGATATTCTCAATCTGCTTTGAAGCCGCATCAATCGTTTTGTTCATATTGGCAGTCTCGCAATTGACTAAACGATTGACGGAATTACGCATGTCTCGCACGATTCGAACATCTTCAAATTTCAACATGGAATTTGTCGCGCCAATTAATGTCAAGAAGTCTGCGATTTTTTCAGCTCCCTTCAGATACGTGATGTATCCATTACGACGCTCCAATGTTCGTGCATTGAGGTCAAATTGATTTAACAAGTCACAGATGTCTTGGTTATGTTCTTCATAAATCGAAGAAATCTCTAAATGATACCGGCTTGTTTCAGGATTATTGACTGAACCAGAGGCTAAAAAGGCTCCTCTCAAGTAGGCTCTTGTCTTTTCATCTGATTGCTTGATTTCATTAGAAATATGAGATTGGAACATCATGCCATCCATGATATCTAAATCTAGCAATATTTTCTGTGTCCCTTGTTTCAGCCGTACAATATAAACATTGTTTTTCTTTAATTTCATTTTCCGACGTACCAACAACTCACTGCGCACACCATAATGTTCTTTCAACAAAGTAAAAATCCGACGAGCAATCGCCGCATTTTCAGTCTGGACATTTAAAACAAATTGATGATTACTCAAGCTAAGCGAGCCATTCATTCGAATCAAAGCGGCTAACTCAGCTTGTGCGAGGTGTTTTTGGACTGTCAGACTCGTTAGCTCTTTTTTTACTTCTGCCGCAAAAGACATGACGAGCCCTCCTTTTTTTAAATTGAAAAAGTTCTCTTCTAAATCTTCGCTCCAAAAACAATTCGGAACAATTCATCAACAACTTTTTCACCATCATGAAAGACACCACCGTCACGTAGTTTCAAAAAATCAGTTGAAACGACTCGACAGCCCTGTTCTCTCAATCCGTTGAAATCATGAGTCACTTGGACTAGATACTCGTCATAGACTTCCGGATCCATATACCCTTCTGGTACCTTTTCTGTATTGACTAAAACAGTATCAATAAATTTACTTTCTAGATGTTTATGCAGCACGCGAATATGATCGGCATCGCTGAAATGTTCTGTCTCACCTTTTTGTGTCATGATGTTACAAATATACACGACTTCAGCGGCAGTCGTACGAACAGCATCACCTAATTCTTTAATCACCAGATTTGGTAAGATACTCGTGAACAAAGAGCCTGGTCCTAACACGACCATATCGGCTTCATTAATAGCTTTTACTACTTTTCGTGCAGCATGTACGGCTTTTTCACCACTTTTTTCAGTGACATAGACTTTTTCGATTGTCTTACGGTCAAGTGCGATTTTTGATTCGCCTATTGCGCTAGTCCCATCAGTAAAATCAGCATGCAAAACTAAAGGGGTTTCAGAAGAAGGATAGATGTGCCCATCCACATGCATCATCATTGAAAGCAATTGAATCGCTTCATACGTACTGCTGCGCATTTCTGACAAAGCTGCAATTAAAAGGTTGCCGATTGTATGATTGGCTAAAAATTTATCGTCTTCATGAAAGCGATATTGAAATAAATCTTCATATAATTTAGGCATGTCTGATAATGCCGCTAAAACATTGCGTAGATCTCCTGGTGGAGCCATATCGATTGAATCTCGCAATTCACCGCTGCTGCCGCCATCATCGGCAACAGTTACAACTGCTGTGATTTCCGCACTTTGATTTCGCAAACTTTTTAAAATGACTGGTAATCCCGTTCCGCCGCCGATTACAACAATTTTAGGTTTTCGGATACGGTATGTTTTCATCTTCATGAACGATTCACCGTCTCTTTCCGCTTATCTTTGTCGCGGTGGGTGATATTCACTCTATATTCCGCATCAGCAATCGCCTGACCGATTCGCTCTGTCAAAGCTACTGAACGATGCTGACCCCCGGTACATCCAATTGCAATTGTCAGCGAACTTTTGCCTTCTTTAATATACCCTGGCAAAATATCCATGATCAAACGAACAAAATTTGTATAAAAATTTTCTGTTTCAGTAAAAGACATCACATAATCATAGACTGGTTTATCCAATCCGGTCTGTGGACGCAATTCTGGAATATAATGAGGATTAGGCAGAAAGCGGACATCCATCACGATATCAGCATCAATCGGCAAGCCGTATTTAAATCCAAATGAAACGACTTCTACGTGGAAACCTACATCATCTTTTTGTTTAAATGACTGGTTGATTTTTTCTCGTAATTGACGAGGTGACAGCTCCGTTGTGTCGATCATCAACGTTGCTCGATTTTTCAAGTCCTCTAAAATCGCACGCTCTTTACGAATTCCTTCTGTGATCATTCCGTCCATGGCAAGCGGATGGGCACGCCGCGTTTCTTTATAACGAGAGACAAGTTCTTCATCCGAACAATCTAGAAATAAAATACTCGTATCGATGAAACCAGTATTTTCAATCTCTATTAACATTTTTTGAATATCTTCGAAAAATGACCGGGAACGTAGATCTACTACTAAGGCGATCTTAGTCACCTTTCCAGATTCACGAATCAATTCCCAAAATTTAGGGATCAATCCCGGAGGCATATTGTCTACGCAAAAATACCCCATATCTTCAAAACTTTGGATCGCGACGGTCTTTCCCGCCCCACTCATACCAGTGATGACAACTAAATGCAAACTCTCAGTCATTCGTGTCACTCCTTTCTCTTCACTAAGAAATCATTTTGTTAAAATGATAAAAATTTCAATTTTCGACTGTTTCATCAAGAGTATTCGCTTCGTGCGCTCTTTTCATTACACTTGAGAAACGTTATCGCTTGTTTGATGCTCTTGTCAACTACACAAAAAGAGGCTAAAGAAACCAAGCGTTAGCTTCTTTAGCTATCTAAAAAAATTATAACACTCCTGGCGTGTCTTTGCTACTTATTTATCATTCTTTCCTTTTTTCTAATATATTGGATCCAAATGCAGCTAGTATTGTAGGATACCCCAGGATCATTCAGGCATTAAAAAACAGATCTCCTACTTGGAAGATCTGTTTTTTAATGCACGTTCGATTGTGCGGTCAGCTAAAATAGATTGAGCATCAATGACTGGATAAGGAACTTTATCTGTCAACTCTTGAACTAAAGAAAGCTCGGTGCAACCTAGAATGGCATTTTGACAGCCATATTTTTCAAAAACATCTGACAAAATTTCTAAATACAGCTCACTATTGATGAAATCATGTTCTTTTACATCATGATAGATCAAGTGATTGATTTTATCTTGAAGTTCTTTTTCAGGAACGAGTACTTCAAAGCCCCGCGCTTCTAATTCACTTTGATAAACTTTAGCCGTCATCGTCCCAGCAGTCGCAAGTACAGCGATCTTTTCGCCTGTTTGATGGTGTTGTGTTACTTCATTAACTGCTTCACGCGGCATATGTAGCAGCGGGATGTCCGTTGCTGCTTGCAACTGCTCGAAGAAATAATGTGCAGTGTTGCAAGTCAATACGATAAAATCCGGACGCAATAAATTTTGTTTTTCAATATCATCTAATAAAAACGGCAGCGGGTTTGCTGCTTGATGATCCAAAATATAAGCCGTCCGATCAGGAACAGTCGCATGGTTAAACATGACATAGTTCAAATACTCTTGATCATTATGGGCTTGTGTTCGCTGGTTCAAGATACGAATAAAACTTTCAGTTGCCATCGTCCCCATACCGCCAAGAATACTAAAGAAATTTTCCATGCTTACCCTTCTTTCTCTTTAAAGAATAGATCAAATCGTCCTTTGTATTTACTAAACATATATTTCATCAAGATCCAACGCATCAAGGACATGTCATTTTTATAAAAGACTGTCGTACCCCATTGATTCTTTTTGATTAATTCTAGTGCTTGTTTTTTATCAGCATTGTCACGAGCAAATTTTACAAAGACACCCTTTGGTACGCCCATCCATAACATCGCCTTTTCAGCTTTTCCATAGACCGTTTCAGTAAACGGTTTTTCAAAGACGCGGTCTTCGGTTACATACTGAGCCAAATTAAATCCATTTAAGGTAACAAAGAAACTACTGCGTCCTTGACGCAAATTAATTTCAAATAATTTATATTCACCATCTCGCGGATCATACTTCATATCGAAATTTGCAAAACCAGTATAGTTGATTTTTTCTAAAAAACTTTTGATTGTTTGATAAATTTTTTCATTGTATTCTGGCATAATTGCGACATAGTTGCCAATTGCTTCTGGTGATGGATCTTCCAATAATGGATGACCTAGGCACATCATACGAACATGATGATGTTGATCGACATACGCATTCAACACCCGCATATTGCTGTCATCTCCGGGAATAAAGTCTTGCGCAATCATTTCGCTAGTGTAGCCTGCTTGATAGATCCGTTCAATAATCGTATCAAATTCATCACGCGTGTCCAAAATAAACGCTTTTTTCCGTCCTTCAAAATCGATTGACAGCCATTCTACGCTGTTAGCTGGTTTTAACGCTACTGGAAAATCAAACGGCAAGTCTTGTTTCAGTTTGCCTGCTTCCAACATCTCTTCAGTAATGATGAAGGTGTTTGGATATGGTAGATCATATTTTTCGCAAATATCATAAAAACTGACTTTGCTAATCAAACGTTGCAACAACTCAAAATCAATGTACGGACAGATGAACCATTTAGAAAGTTCTTCTTTGTGTTGAGAAACCAATTCTGCATAGCCGTCGCCACAAGCAATCAATAAATATTTTGTTGCCGGATCATTGTAAGTATTTTTTGCTAATTCACGCATTTGTTCAATAAATACCGGATCTTTATCAAATCCTGGAACGATGTGAACATTTACGATCTTGCTGTACTTAGTCGGCGCCAATTGTAATCCAGCATAAGCCTCAGAGACAATCCCATAAGCTTCATGAAAAGAGCGAGACATCCCATAGACGTTGATGTCGCTTCCTAATAAAATCGGTACAAATTTTTGTTTTTCATTCATATTTTCTTACACCTTCTCATTCTAAATCCTTGATAATCATACCATAAAGAAAAATGCAAGCAAAGGAGAATCCTTTACTCGCATTTTTCTTTATCAGTTATTTATTTTTTCAGCACACGTTTTAAATAATGCCCCGTATAACTCTCTGAGATTTCGGCGATTTCTTCTGGTGTACCCGTTGCTAGAATCGTGCCTCCGCCGTCACCGCCTTCTGGCCCAAGATCAATTACATAGTCGGCAGATTTGATTACATCTAGATTATGTTCGATCACTAAAACTGTGTTGCCCGCATCAACAAATCGCTCAAGTACTTTTAATAAACGGGCGATGTCATCTGTATGCAGTCCAGTTGTTGGTTCATCTAAAATGTAGAAATTTTTACCGTTCGAATTTTTGTGAAGCTCACTGGCAAGTTTCATCCGTTGCGCTTCTCCTCCAGACAACGTTGTCGCTGGTTGTCCCATCGTCACATAGCCTAATCCAACATCAACAATCGTTTGTAACTTGCGATGAATCTTAGGAATATGTTGGAAAAATTCTACTGCATCTTCTACCGTCATTTCCAAAATATCTGCAATATTCTTCCCTTTATAGTGAACCTCTAAAGTTTCTGAATTGTAGCGTTTGCCATGACAAACTTCACACGGTACATACACATCAGGTAAAAAGTGCATTTCAATTTTAATGATTCCGTCACCACGACAAGCCTCGCAGCGTCCGCCTTTAACATTGAAACTGAACCGCCCTTTTTTATACCCGCGAATTTTGGCCTCATTCGTTTGGGCAAAGAGATCACGAATATCATCAAAGACACTCGTATAAGTAGCTGGATTGCTTCGTGGTGTACGACCAATTGGACTTTGATCGATATCTACTAATTTTTCAATGTGTTTATACCCAGTAAGTTTTTTGAATTTTCCTGGTTTGTTTGAATTGCGGTTTAATTTTTGAGCTAAGGCTTTTTTCAAAATTTGATTGACCAAAGTTGATTTACCAGATCCTGAAACACCAGTGACTGCTATAAACTGTCCTAGAGGAAATTCTACATCGATATTTTTTAAATTATTCTCCGCTGCGCCAGTGATCTTGATTTTCTTGCCATTTCCTTTGCGGCGTTCTTTTGGCACTGCTATTTCTCGTTTTCCTGATAAATATTGACCGGTTAATGAATTCGGATTTTTCTCTACTTCTTGAGGCGTACCAGCAGCAACAATCTGCCCACCTTGATCCCCAGCGCCCGGACCAACATCGATCAAGTAATCGGCTGCACGCATCGTATCCTCATCGTGTTCTACTACGATCAACGTGTTTCCAAGATCACGCATTTTTTTCAATGACTCGATCAAACGATCATTGTCACGCTGGTGCAAACCAATGGATGGTTCGTCCAAAATATACAAAACACCAGATAAGTTTGAGCCAATTTGTGTAGCTAAACGAATTCGTTGTGCTTCACCGCCTGATAAAGTCCCAGCAGCCCGACTCAAAGTCAAATAATCCAGCCCAACATTGCGCAAAAAGCTCAAGCGATCATTAATTTCTTTTAAAATGGGTTTTGCGATCATTTTTTCTTGTTCGCTTAAAGCCACGTTTTCAAAAAATTCTAACGCGCCATTTATCGAATCTTCACTGATTTTCCCGATATTTTTCCCGTTGATCTGAACTGACAATGCTTGTGGATTTAAACGATACCCTTGACATGTTTGACAAGTTAATTCTGTCATATATAAACGCATTTGATCACGTGTAAAATCACTATTTGTTTCTTTATAACGACGATTGATGTTATTGATAATTCCTTCAAAAGGAACTTCTACATCTCGAACGCCGCCAAAATCATTTTCATAATGAAAATGGAAATTCTCGCCATTTGAACCAGCCAAAATAATCTCTTGATGTTCTTTTGGTAATTCTTCAAAGGGCGTGTCCATGTCAATCCCAAAACTCAAACAAGCTTGTTCCAACATTTGCGGATAATATTGCGAGCTGATAGGATTCCACGGAACCAGCGCTCCTTCACGTAATGTTTTGCTTTGGTCCGGAATCACTAAATCTAAGTCGACTTCTAGTTTTATCCCTAAACCATCACAATCAGGACAAGCACCAAATGGCGCATTGAATGAAAATAAGCGTGGTTCAAGTTCACCGACTGTAAAACCGCAGTACGGACAGGCATAATGTTCACTAAACAGCATTTCTTTTTCACCAATCACATCAACGATTGCATAGCCTTCTGCTAGTCGTAAAGCTGCTTCAAAAGAATCAAATAAACGTGAGCGGATTCCTTCTTTGACGACAATCCGGTCAATAATAATCTCAATGTCATGTTTTTTATTCTTACTTAATTCCGGTGCTTCCGTCACATCATACAATTCGCCATCGACCCGCATCCGGACATAGCCTTCACGTTGAATCATTTCGAACACTTTTTTGTGCTGTCCTTTTTTCTTAGCAATTACCGGAGCCAAAATTTGAAGCTTTGTTCGTTCTGGTAATGCCAACACTTTATCTACCATCTGTTCCACTGACTGTGAAGTAATCTCGATATGATCATTAGGGCAAATAGGATGTCCTACCCGCGCATACAACAAGCGCAAATAATCATTGATTTCTGTTACGGTACCCACTGTTGAACGAGGGTTTTTACTCGTGGTTTTTTGATCGATTGAAATTGCTGGACTAAGACCATCGATACTATCGACATCTGGTTTATCCATCTGTCCTAAAAATTGACGCGCATAGGCAGACAAACTTTCTACATAGCGCCGCTGACCTTCTGCATACAGTGTATCAAACGCTAAAGAGCTCTTTCCAGAGCCTGATAATCCAGTAACAACCACCATTTTGTCACGAGGGATCGTAACATCTACATTTTTTAAATTGTGAGCACGTGCTCCATGAATTACAATCTTATCATTCGCCATTTATATCTCCTATTTCGATTCATCCGATTCATTTTTCTATTCTGCTGCTTTTAATTCTAAAATCGTATCACGTAAGGTTGCTGCCGTCTCAAAATCAAGCGTCTTAGCAGCCTCGCGCATGTCATCTTCAAGTTTTGCAATTAATTCTTTCCGTTCGGCTTTTGACAGTTCTTCATACGAAGTCGTGTCATAAGTACCGCTTTCTTCAGCCACTTTGCTAATAGCAATCAGATCACGGATCTCTTTGATGATTGTTTTTGGCTCTATGCCATGTTCTACATTATACTGTTGCTGGATGCCGCGTCGACGTGACGTTTCATCCATTGCTCGTTGCATCGAATCTGTCACTTTGTCTGCGTACATAATTACTTTACCTTCAGAATTCCGCGCTGCTCGACCGATCGTTTGAACAAGAGAACGCTCACTGCGCAAAAAGCCTTCTTTATCTGCATCCAAGATTGCGACTAAAGAAACTTCAGGTACATCTAAACCTTCCCGTAACAAGTTGATACCAATAAGAACATCAAATTTCCCTAAGCGTAGATCACGAATAATTTCCGTCCGCTCCAGCGTCTTGATATCACTGTGTAAATATTTGACTTTGATTCCCAATTCTTTGAGGTAATCCGTCAAATCTTCTGACATCTTCTTAGTCAAGGTGGTAACAAAGACACGTTCATTTCGTTCAGCCCGTTCATTAATCTCACCAACAAGATCATCAATCTGTCCCATAATCGGACGAACTTCAATAACTGGATCTAACAATCCTGTCGGACGAATGATTTGCTCCACCACTGTATCGGTTTTTTCGTGTTCATAGGGGCCAGGTGTAGCAGAAACGTACACGACTTGATTTACCCGCTCTTCGAATTCTTCTAAGCGTAACGGCCGATTATCTAATGCCGAAGGTAAACGAAAACCATAGTCAACCAACATTTGTTTTCGTGCACGGTCGCCATTATACATTCCGCGAACTTGAGGCATCGTTACATGAGATTCATCAACGACCAATAAAAAGTCATCTGGGAAAAAGTCAATCAGCGTATAAGGTGGTTCGCCTTCTGTACGGCCGTCCATATGCCGCGAGTAATTTTCGATACCAGACGTATACCCCATCTCACGCAACATTTCAATGTCATAATTAGTGCGTTGTTCCAAACGTTGGGCTTCCAACAATTTATTGTCATTGCGTAATTCTTCTAAGCGATCGGCAAGTTCTTTTTGAATGTTGCTGATGGCTACTTCCATATGGTCTTCATTAGTCAAAAAGTGCGTGGCCGGAAAAATCGCGACATGTTCTGTTTCTCCAGTGATCTCTCCAGTCAACGCATCGACTTCACGAATCCGTTCGATCTCGTCTCCAAAAAACTCAACACGTAATGCACGTTCATCTCGTGATGCAGGAAAGATCTCTACTACATCCCCACGAACTCGGAAACGCCCACGTTGAAAATCAATGTCATTTCTTTCAAATTGGATGTCGATTAAGTTTCGCAACAACTGATTGCGATCCATTTCCATTCCTACTCTTAATGAAACGACTTGTTCTAAATATTCTTTAGGTGAACCTAACCCAAAAATACAAGAAACTGAAGCAACCACAATCACATCGTTTCTTTCAAGTAATGCACTGGTTGCTGAGTGACGCAGTTTATCAATCTCATCATTGATACTTGAATCTTTTTCAATATAGGTATCACTAGATGGCACGTAGGCCTCGGGTTGATAATAATCATAGTAGCTGACAAAATACTCCACCGCATTGTTAGGAAAGAATTCCTTGAACTCTCCATATAATTGTCCTGCTAACGTCTTGTTATGGGCAATGATCAAAGTCGGTTTATTAACTTCTTTGATCACATTAGAAATAGTATAAGTTTTCCCAGTACCCGTAGCGCCTAAAAGTATTTGTGCTTTTTTTCCAGCGACGATTCCTTCGGTCAGTTGCTTAATGGCCTCGGGTTGATCGCCAGCAGGCTGATATTTTGAATGAAGGTCAAACGCAGTGTCTGTTACTCTTTCAATCACACAAACATCCCCTTTTTATATTAAATAAACAAAGATTTTCCATTTAAAAATTATAGCATACCGAACATATTTTCGCTATTTTTTGTTCCTACTATAAAGACTTCTTAAAAAGACTCATGTTAGAATTGCTAACATATCATGTCACTAAATTTCACTTTTTTTCTATCCAAACCTTAACTAACTTGTATTTTAGTTATAAACTAACCTATAATAAATAAATGATAAGTATATAGGAGGATTATTATGAGAAAAACCAAATTAATTCCATTTATCGTTTTCTTAATGGCAAGTATTTTTACACTTGGATTTGCCAGCAAGACAAACGCTGCAGAAAAAACATATAAAATCGGAACGGATCTGACTTTTGCGCCTTTTGAATTTCAAAATTCTGATGGTGACTACATAGGAATCGATGTGGACTTACTTAACCAGATAGCTAAGGATCAAAACTTTAAAGTAGATTTACGCCCATTAGGTTTTGACAGTTCAATCCAAGGTGTGCAATCGGATCAACTTGACGGTATGATCGCCGGTATGAGTATCACAGACGAACGAAAAAAAACTTTTGACTTTTCTGAACCTTATTTTGACAGCGGGATTCAAATGGCTGTCAAAAATGATAATAACAACATCAAAAATTATCGCGATCTCAAAGGCAAAACAGTTGCCGCAAAAATCGGAACTGAGAGTGCTACATTCTTAGATAAGAACAAAGACAAATACGGTTATGAAATCAAGCAATACGAAGCCGCCGACGCTATGTATAATGCATTGACAAATGGTAACGTCGAAGCGATTTTTGATGATTATCCCGTTTTAGGGTATGCTGTAACTAATGGACAATCGTTTAAATTAGTCGGTGATCCTGAAAAAGGCAGCTCTTATGGTTTTGCAGTCAAAAAAGGCGAAAACAAAGAGTTGCTGAAAAAATTCAACCAAGGATTAAAAGATTTAAAGAAAAATGGCCGCTATGACAAAATCGTCAGCGAATATATTTCTACTGGTGCTAGTTCTGCTGCTTCTAGTGAAATGAAAAAAATCAAACCTAAAAAGGATGCCTATGTCGTTGCCAGCGATTCAGCTTTTGCCCCTTTTGAATACAAAGATAGCGACGGTGAATACAAAGGAATCGATGTGGATCTGTTAAAACGAATTGCTGAATTACAAGGATTTAACATCGAATTTAAATTCATTGGTTTCTCTTCTGCGATGCAAGCATTAGAATCTGGACAAGCAGATGGAATGATTGCCGGTATGACAATCACTGATGAACGAAAAGCTAATTATGATTTTTCTGATCCTTATTTCCAAAGCGGCATCCAATTAGCGGTGGCTAAGGACAACAAGGATATTAAACATTACAAAGACTTAAAAGGCAAAACAGTTGGCGCCAAAGTCGGAACTGAAAGTGCTGATTTCTTAGAAGCTCACAAAAAAGAATATGGCTATACAATCAAAAGCTTCGATGCAGCAGATCAACTATATGATGCATTAAAAGTTGGTTCAATCGATGCGATGATGGATGACTACCCTGTTATCGGATATGCTGTGAAACAAGGACAAGAGTTAAAAACACCGATTAAACGTGAAGTTGGCGGCGAGTATGGTTTTGCAGTGAAAAAAGGGCAAAATCCTGAACTTAGTGCGATGTTTACTGAAGGATTGAAAGAACTAAAACAGACAGGCGAATACGATAAAATCATCGATCGCTATATCGGTTCTGGTAGTGAAAAAAAACAAAACACAGTGGATGAATCGACAATCGTCGGCTTATTAAAAAACAACTATAAATCATTATTAGATGGATTGTGGAAGACGATTGTATTAGCCTTGGTATCCTTTGGACTAGCTCTTGTGGTAGGTGTTATTTTTGGATTGTTCCGTGTTTCCCCAATCCGCAGCTTACGCACTCTAGCCGGAATCTATATCGATATTATTCGTGGAATTCCAATGATGGTATTGGCCTTCTTCATTTTCTTTGGCTTACCAGGTATTACCGGAATCAAGATTCCAGATTTTGCTGCTGGGATTATTACATTGACCTTGAATGCTAGTGCCTACATCGCTGAAATCGTTCGCGGCGGAATCAACGCAGTCCCTGTAGGACAAATGGAAGCTTCACGAAGTCTCGGTCTTTCTTATAATCGGACGATGCAAAAAATTATTTTACCGCAAGCTGTGAAGATTATGATCCCTTCTTTCATCAATCAATTTGTTATTAGTTTGAAAGATACGACCATCATTTCCGCAATCGGTGTTGTAGAACTACTTCAAACAGGAAAAATTATCGTCGCTCGTACCACTCAAAGTTCTTATGTATATTTGATTATTGCGATCATGTATCTGATTTTGATTACAATCTTGACCAAGTTAGCAAACCGTTTAGATAAGAAGGTGAAATAAGATGGATAAAAAAATTGTCGTAAATCATTTAGTAAAAAAATTCGGTGACAACACCGTTTTAAATGACTTGAATATCAGCATCAGTGAAGGCGAAGTAGTTTGTATCATTGGTCCATCTGGTTCAGGAAAAAGTACTTTTTTACGTTGCATGAATCATTTGGAAGAACCGACTTCAGGAGAAATCATCATTGATGGCCAAGACCTGACCGATAAACATACGAATATCAACTTAGTACGTCAACACATTGGAATGGTTTTCCAACACTTTAACTTGTTCCCTCACTTGACTGTCTTGGAAAACATCACTCTGGCTCCATTAGATTTAAAGAGCGAGAAAAAAGATGCTGCCGAAAAACGTGGGATTGAGTTACTTACCCAAGTAGGATTAGCTGAGAAAAAAGATGTCTATCCTGACAGCTTGTCCGGTGGTCAAAAACAGCGGGTTGCGATTGCCCGTGCGTTAGCAATGAATCCTGACATCATGTTGTTTGACGAACCGACTTCCGCTCTTGACCCTGAAATGGTCGGAGATGTTTTAAAAGTTATGAAGGACTTAGCCTTACAAGGCATGACGATGGTGATCGTCACTCATGAAATGGGTTTTGCTAAAGAAGTGGCCGACCGTGTAATCTTTACTGACGGCGGGAAAATTTTAGAAGATGGAACACCTGAGCAAGTCTTCAATAATCCTCATAATCCAAGAACACAAGATTTCTTGAATAAAGTTTTGAATATTTAAAAAAAACCGTGAAATCATTTTAGATTTCACGGTTTTTTTCACAATTTATTTTGTAAACAAAAAAGAGCACCACAATTGTATGTGATACTCTTTATTCAAAACTATGCTTCGATTTCCGTTACCATACCTGAACCAACGGTACGTCCGCCTTCACGAATAGAGAAAGTCGTTCCCTTTTCTACAGCGATTGGATGGATTAATTCAACATCAATCGTTACATTATCACCAGGCATGACCATTTCAGTCCCTTCTGGTAATACGATATTCCCAGTAACATCAGTTGTACGGAAATAGAATTGTGGGCGATAATTGTTAAAGAATGGCGTATGACGTCCGCCTTCTTCTTTTGTTAATACATAAACTTCGGCTTTAAATTTCATATGAGGTGTGATTGAACCTGGTTTAGCAAGAACTTGACCACGTTCGATTTCATCACGGGTGATCCCACGTAATAAGACACCAACATTATCGCCAGCTTCACCATAATCCAAAGTCTTACGGAACATTTCAAGGCCAGTTACAACAGCTTTTTGGATCTCGGGTTTAATCCCAATAATCTCAATTTCATCACCGACTTTTACTTCCCCACGGTCGATTCGACCAGAAGCTACAGTCCCACGTCCTGTAATTGAGAAAACATCTTCTACTGGTAATAAGAATGGTTTATCTGTATCACGTTCAGGTGTTGGGATATATTCATCAACTGTATCCATCAAATCAAGAATTACTTGTTCTTGTTCAGGATCACCTTCTAGTGCTTTTAAAGCTGAACCTTTAAGAACTGGGATGTCATCACCTGGGAACCCATATTCAGAAAGTAATTCCCGAACTTCCATCTCAACTAAATCAATCAATTCTTCATCGTCGACTAAATCAACTTTGTTTAAAAAGACGATCAAATGTTTCACACCAACTTGACGTGATAACAAAATATGTTCACGTGTTTGAGGCATTGGACCATCTGTAGCAGATACAACTAAGATCGCACCGTCCATTTGTGCAGCACCGGTGATCATGTTTTTTACATAGTCCGCGTGTCCTGGAGCATCAATATGGGCATAATGGCGTTTTTCTGTTTCATATTCTACGTGAGCAGTATTGATAGTAATCCCGCGTTCACGTTCTTCCGGTGCAGCATCGATACTGGCATAGTCTTGAGGGTTTGCCAGACCTTTTTTACCTAATACCGTTGTGATTGCTGCCGTTAATGTTGTTTTTCCGTGGTCGACGTGACCAATCGTTCCAATATTAACGTGTGGTTTACTTCTATCGTAATGTTCTTTTGCCATAATAAACAAACCTCCTAAAATATAAAAATTCTTACGGATACAGTGTAAAACATTTTTAGCTAAATGAAAAAGATTTACACTTTTACTTTTTGTAAGTAACTATCCGAAATCATAATACATCAGAATTGGTCAAACTCCAAATAATTTGTCTCCTACTGGACGGATACTGATAGTTACGTAATAATAGAGATACTGTTTGGCTAAACATTTTAACTAGGAGTTGATCACATGCGTACCTTTGTAGAAAAGATCCAGCAGTTCCCAGAAAACTTAAAACAAGCTTGGAGTGTGGGCTTTGTTTTCATGTATAACGGTAAGACCTTTCAGCATTTTCCAGCAAGACAATGGTCAGATCAACAGATCCGTGCCTATTTTCAAGAAAATCATGACAGCCTTTCTACGATTATTACTCATCCCGATTTGAGATTAAAAGAGGTTCAAGTTGACCACTATCCTGACTGGATTGTGGTCGTCCCCTACTAATTAAAAAAAGCGATGACAGCTAACTGTCATCGCTTTTTTTTAAACCAATAAATCATAGAGAGTTTTATTTTGACTTAACTCAATATAATTAGAATCAAATTTTTTCAATCGTTTTAGAAGATTAGGCAATGTCTTCGGCTCTTTTAAAAGCACTCCAATCACAACTGGACCTGTTCCCCGATTGCTCTTTTTAGTGTACTCAAAACGAGTGATATCATCATCTTCGCCTAAGATTTCAGAGACAAATTCTTTTAATGCACCCGGTCTTTGTGGGAAATTCACAACGAAATAATGTTTCAATCCTTCATAAATCAGTGAACGTTCTTCAATCTCAGCCATCCGATTAATATCATTATTCCCACCGCTGATAACACAAATTACGGTTTTTCCTTTGATTTTCTCTTTCATAAGATCCAAAGCAGCCACACTCAATGCTCCAGCTGGTTCTACAACGATTGCTTGTTTACCATATAGTTCTAAAATAGTTGAACAAATCAATCCTTCATCTACCGACATAAGCTCATCAACGTATTCTTTGCTATGCAAGTAAGTAATATCACCAACACGTTGAACAGCAGCACCATCAACGAATTTATCGATCTCTGTTAAAGTCACTGGCTGTTCTTTTTCAAACGCCGCTTGCATTGACGCTGCCCCTTTTGGTTCAACACCAATCACTTTTGTATCTGGTGAGGTATTTTTTACATAAGCAGAGACACCGCTGATCAATCCACCACCACCAATTGCTGTAATGACATAATCAGGTTTGTACCCTTCGCTTTCAGCATCGGTCATCATTTCTAGAGCTAATGTTCCTTGACCGGCGATGATGTCGCGGTCATTAAAAGGATCAATAAAAGTCATGCCATTTTCTTCACAGTATTTTCTTGCGGCAGCAGCAGAAGCATCAAAAGTATCACCGACTAAATGAATATCGGCAAATTCCCCACCAAAGAATTGGACTTGTGAAACTTTTTGTTGCGGTGTAGTTGTTGGCATGAAGATGGCCGCTTTTGTCTTTAATTCCTGACAAGTATAGGCAACTCCTTGTGCATGATTTCCTGCACTTGCACATACTACACCTTTTTTCAACTCAGATTCTGGCAATTTTTTGATTGCATAGTACGCCCCACGTAATTTAAATGAGCGAACTTTTTGTAAATCTTCCCGTTTCAACAAAACGGTCGCTTGGTATTTTTCAGATAAAAAACGATCATATTGTAATGGTGTATGGTTCACAGAGTTCTTTAGCAACTGATAAGCACTTCGAACCTCGGTATCTTTGATTAATCCCATCGCTATACCTCCCGTTAGTCTTCGCGGCTTACAAATGGCATCATTTTTCTTAATTCACTACCAACTGCTTCAATTTGATGACCCGCACTTTCTGCTCGCATTTTCTTGAATTCTGGGAAGCCATTTGCGTTATCTTCAACAAAACCTTTGGCAAATTTTCCGTTTTGGATATCTGTTAGAACTTCTTTCATTCCTACTTTAGCTTGTTCAGTAATAACACGTGGACCTGAAACATAGTCACCATATTCAGCAGTATTAGAGATTGAGTTGCGCATTTTTGCGAAACCACCTTCATAGATCAAATCAACGATCAATTTCATTTCATGACAGACTTCAAAATAAGCCAATTCTGGTTGGTAGCCAGCTTCAACTAATGTTTCAAACCCTGCTTCGATCATACTTGTCAAACCACCACAAAGGACAGCTTGTTCACCAAATAAATCCGTCTCTGTTTCTTCTTTAAAGCTTGTTTCCAAAACTCCTACTCGAGTAGCACCGATTCCTTTAGCATAAGATAAAGCTAAATCTCGAGCGGTTCCTGTTGCATCTTGATGGACTGCATATAATGCAGGTACAGCAAATCCTTCAGTAAAGGTACGACGAACTAAGTGACCTGGACCTTTAGGAGCAACTAAGAAGACATCCACATTTTTAGGTGGTTTGATTACATCAAAATGAATATTGAAACCATGTGCAAAGGCTACTGCATCGCCTTCTGCCAAGTTTGGCGCGATTTCTTTTTCATATAAAGTTCCTTGGATTTCATCTGGAGCTAAAATCATGACTACTTCGGCTTTTTTAGTTGCTTCACTTACAGAAAATACATCAAATCCATCGTTACGGGCAGCTTCAGCTGATTTTCCTTCACGGATACCGATTACGACTTGGTGGCCTGTATCTCTAAGGTTTTGTGCATGAGCATGTCCTTGAGAACCGTAACCTACCACGGCGATTGTTTTTCCTTCTAAAGCATCCTTTTCTACTGCGTTATCATAATAAACTTTAACCATAATTTTTTCCTCCATTTTTTTAAACTATATTAAAAGCATTTCTGCTTATTAACCCCTATTAAATCCGGTTACCCCGGTTCGTGCCAATTGCTTGATACCATAAGGCCTCAAGACATCGATACAAGCGTTGACTTTTTCAGTTGAACCAGCAACTTGTACAACAATCGTTTTTAATCCTACATCTACAACATCTGCGCGGAATGGATCAATCATTGCTTGAATCTCAGATCGCGTTGCTGCTGGAGCATTGACTTTGATTAAAGCCAATTCTCTTTCTAGATGCGGCTCATCTGTAATATCAGATACTTTAACTACATCAATTTGTTTATTTAACTGCTTGGTCACTTGTTCAACCTCAGCCAAGGTATCTGCTTGGATAATAATAGTCATTTGCGACTCACCCGCTCGCTCTGTGCGGCCAACGGAGACACTATCCATATTCACTTGTCGTCGATTTAAGACACTTGTGATTCGACTCAGTACACCAGCTTGGTCATGAACCATCGCGGTAATCATTCGTCTCATTTAATCAACCCCCAACATCTGATCATTTGGCATTCCAGCCGGAATCATCGGCAATACATGTTCACTCTTGCTGATCATAACTTCAATCAACATCGGTCCCGGTGTTGCAAATGCTTCTTGCAATTCTTCGTCCAAAGTAGCAGGATCTGTGATTTTTCTACCACCGATGCCGTAAGCTTCAGCCATTTTCATAAAATCAGGCTGTTCATTGAACACCGATTGAGAACGTCGTTCATTAAAGAATTTTTCTTGCCATTGACGAACCATCCCAAGTGATTGGTTATTCATCAAAACAAATTTGATATCCAAATTATTTTGATTTAAAATCGCAAACTCTTGATTGGTCATTTCAAATCCTCCATCGCCAACAAAAACGACAACAGACTTATCTGGTTGACCAAATTTCACACCAACTCCAGCAGGAATTCCATATCCCATTGTTCCAAGCCCACCACTTGTGATTAATTGCTTAGAAAATTTAAAAGGATAATATTGCGCTGCCCACATTTGGTGTTGACCAACATCCGTTACGATATAAGAGTCGCCTTTTGTGATTCGTCCAATGATCTCAACTACTTCTTGCGGTTTAATAATTTTTTCATCCCGTTCATATTTTAACGGGTATTTTCGTTTGCGTTCTTCACAAAGTTCTCGCCAAGGTTGACAATCTGGTGCATCAATTTCAATCGACAGCATTTGCTGCAAAGCAATTTTTGCATCACCAACGATTGGAATATCCGTTGGAATGATTTTTCCAATCTCTACTGGATCAATATCGATATGAGCGACCTTCGCATGGGGAGCAAAATCCTTAGGTGAACAGGCTAAGCGATCATCAAAGCGACTACCGATATTGATTAATAGATCTGTCTCCATTAGTGCCATATTGGCAGCATAGGTCCCGTGCATGCCACCCATCCCAAGAAAGTTTGGATGATCATGAGGCAGTAAACCTAAACCTAACAATGTGCTGACTGTTGGCAATTGATATTTTTCAACAAACTGACGCAACTCTTCTCCACCATCAGCAGCAACAACACCTGCTCCAGCTAAAACAATTGGTTTTTTCGCTTGTTTTAGCAAATTCATTAACCGCTCAATCTGTAAGACCGAAGGAATTATCGTTGGTTGGTAGCTTTCAAGATGAACCGCATCGTCGATTTTAGGATTAGCTTTCAATGTCGTGATATCCTTAGGCAAATCGATCAATACCGGCCCTTTTCTACCAGTTGTTGCAATATGAAAGGCTTCATTGACGATTCGTGGCAACTCTTCGATGTCTCGAACCTGATAATTATTTTTAGTAATCGGGACTGTGATTCCTAAAATGTCTGCTTCTTGAAACGCATCTTTTCCGATTCCCGCTCGTGATACTTGTCCTGAAATAACTACTAACGGGACAGAATCGATCATCGCATCCGCAATACCGGTGACCACATTGGTCGCACCTGGTCCACTAGTAACAATCACCACTCCAGGTTTTCCAGTAGCTTTAGCGTAACCTTCTGCAGCATGAACTGCGCCTTGTTCATGACGAGTAAGAATATTCGGAATAGTCTCATCATAAAGTGAATCATATAATGGTAGGACAGCTCCGCCAGGATAACCAAAAATCAATTCAACTCCTTGATTTTCCAAACATTTGATTAATAGATCTGCACCTGTTTGTAAATCTTCAACTGCCACTTTTTGCTTCATTTCTTCCATCCTCATTCCTCCTATTCCTCAGGCAATTTCATGATTCCCCCGGTGTGTGCCGAGGTTACCATCGCTGAATAGCGTGCCAACCAGCCTTTTTTAACTTTTGGTTGAAATTTTTCTAATTTTTCTTGCCGTTTCGTTAATTCTTCATCAGCTACTGCAACGTTCAAAGTTCGATTCGTTAAATCGATTGTGATCTCATCACCATCTTGAACCAATGCAATCGGTCCGTCAGCCGCTGCTTCTGGTGAGATATGGCCAACTGCAATTCCCCATGTCGCTCCAGAGAAACGTCCATCAGTAATTAATGCAACCTCTTTACCTAAACCACGTCCTACAATACTTGAAGTTGGAGCTAACATTTCAGGCATGCCTGGACCGCCTTTTGGTCCTTCGTAGCGAATCACAACGACATGACCTTTTTTGACTGTATGATTATCAATTGCCTCGACCGCCTCATCATGAGAGCTGAAGCAAATAGCTTTTCCTGTAAAGGTTTTGATACTAGAATCTACGCCTCCGACTTTGATTACACAACCTTTTGGTGCAATATTTCCGTATAAGATCGAAAGACCACCAACTGGGCTGTAAGGATTGCTTTTCGGATGAATCACTTCTTCGTTCATGATTTTTGCAGAAGCGACATTTTCTCGTAATGTTTTTCCCGTTACGGTCATACGATCTGGATGAATCGCTCCCTCAATCGAGACTAACTCATGAATGATTGCCGAGATCCCACCAGCTTCATGTACATCGTGCATGGAGTAGCTAGAAGATGGAGCAAGTTTAGAAAGGTAAGGGACTCTTTTAGCAATCTCATTAATATCTGACTGATCGTAATCGATCTCTGCTTCATTAGCAATTGCTAAAGTATGGAGTACCGTATTGGTTGAACCTCCCATTGCCATGTCCAAGGCAAACGCATCGTCAATTGCTTCTTTGGTTATGATATCTCTTGGTTTGATTTGTTTTTTCACAATTTCCATCAGATGTTTCGCTGATTTTCGAACCAAATCACGTCGTTCATCTGAAACAGCTAAAATGGTCCCATTTCCAGGTAATGCCATCCCAAGCATTTCCAACAAACAATTCATCGAATTTGCAGTAAACATTCCTGCACAAGAGCCGCAAGTTGGACACGCATTTTGTTCCATGAATTGAAAATTTTCTTTCGTCATTTGCCCTTCTTTAAAAGCTCCAACTGCTTCAAACATTGAAGAAAGTGTAATCTGATGTCCCCGTGGATCGATTCCAGCTTTCATAGGACCACCTGAACAAAAAATCGATGGGACATTGGTTCGTACAGCTGCCATGATCATGCCTGGTGTAATCTTGTCACAATTGGGAATATACAATACACCATCGAACCAGTGAGCATTGATTACTGTTTCTGCCGAGTCAGCAATCAACTCACGACTAGGTAAAGAATAACGCATACCGATATGTCCCATCGCGATGCCATCATCCACACCGATCGTATTGAATTCAAAGGGAATCCCTCCAGCCTCACGAATCGCTTCCTTCGCGACATTTGCTAGTTCCCGCAGATGAACATGGCCTGGAACAATGTCGATATATGAATTACAAATCGCAATAAAGGGTTTATCCATATCATGTCTATTTTTTACTTGGCCAGTCGCATATAGTAAACTTCTAGCAGGTGCCGCATCGATACCTTTTTTTATTTGATCACTTCTCATATTTACATCTCCTATTTCCAAAAAAAGAGCTTCCCATCGTAAAATGGGATGCTCTTGCAAGAATCCCATTTTTAACACAAACAGGACTCAAACTAACGGTTGTTACTCTCCCGCGTTCTAAGCCCTGCACATAATAATTAATAAGACGATACCATCAAGATTATTGAATTTTTCTTTACACATAGTCATCGTCTCCTCATTTTTCTAATGTTTTTTTAATCATTTTTTATACTATACAATCCATAAGATTAAAAGTCAATGAATTTTCAGAATATTTTCTAAATAAGTTTTTTACCCTTTTCACTAGAAAAAATTCGTAAACGTATTCAAGTTAAGTACTAACAAATCAAAAAAAGCTCGACAGAAACTGTCGGGCTCAGCTAAAATAATTAAACTATTGGTTCTCTGCACTCTTATTTAGTTGAAAAGAAACAAATACATTGATTTTTAATTTCTCTGCTTGTCTTGGTGAGAGATATTTACGCTTAGTCTCAGAAAAAACCAGCTTACGATATAACGACATAGCTGCTACGTTAGTTCTGCCATCCCTTCAATAACATAATTCTCGTAAAGGGTATGCTCAATTATATTAGATGCAACGCCTTGTTTTCTAAATTCAGAAGCAACCCCAACAAACTCAATCGAACCAGTATTACTTGGTGGATTTTCAAAAAGAGTCTCAAATTCTTTTTTAAGCACCTTGAAAGCGATCATTCCCCTTAACCAACCAAAATGTTTTTTAGCTTATCTTTTACTAAAGATCAAACTTTTCTTATGACAATCAGTACAAGCAACAAAACCAGCAATTTTTTTATCCACAATCGCAACAAAAAATTGATCCAGCTGAAAAGAATGTTCAAATGCTTTTGCGATAACCACTGGTTTTTTTGAAAAATAACCCAACCATTGAGTAAATCCTTCCGCAAAAATCTTTCCTAGATTCTTGCGACAATCATCAGCTAGTGTATCCCCACGATAAATATCCATAAAGCTTCTCCTTTGTCGATAAATATTTATTGTTGCGCCTTATTTACGTTTGTATCGCATTATTTTCAATACTCCCATTGTATAGAAAAGCTAAAATAAAATCTATATTTATGAACACAAGATCAGTTGATTGATGAAAGACTAAAATAGTAGTCTAATTTTTTGGGAAATCATTACTACCCGTTAAACGGGCGGTAATGATTTTGGACGCTTTTGCGACCTCAGCAGGACTCCATGCTCAATAATAAAAAAGACTAGACAAATTTGTCTAGTCTTTTTAGGGCGAACGGTGGGAATCGAACCCACGAGTGCCGGAGCCACAATCCGGTGCGTTAACCACTTCGCCACGATCGCCATGTTACTATTTAATTCCAAAGAAAAAACCAAGATGAATAGACATCTTAGTTTATACCGGCGGCCGGGGTCGAACCGGCACGCCCGTGAGGGCACTGGATTTTGAGTCCAGCGCGTCTGCCAATTCCGCCACGCCGGCATATCAATAATAAATATTTTTTAGTACTAAGGCGGTAACCGGATTTGAACCGGTGATGAAGGTTTTGCAGACCTCTGCCTTACCACTTGGCTATACCGCCATTATACTATTTTTTTCTTTTCAAAACAAGTTTCACAAGAAATTTTCTTGATAGTTTCTGAAAAAAACTGGGGTAGCTGGATTCGAACCAACGCATGAGGGAGTCAAAGTCCCTTGCCTTACCGCTTGGCTATACCCCAATGATACAAGGGCGAACGATGGGAATCGAACCCACGAGTGCCGGAGCCACAATCCGGTGCGTTAACCACTTCGCCACGATCGCCATATTAATAAAAACAGGGGCAGCAGGAATTGAACCCACACTAACGGTTTTGGAGACCGCTGTTCTACCTTTAAACTATGCCCCTGAAACGAATGGAGGAGAGTGGATTCGAACCACTGAACCCTAAGGAACGGATTTACAGTCCGTCGCGTTTAGCCACTTCGCTACTC